>JALWYU010000050.1 GCA_026992635.1 Bacteroidota bacterium
ACCCACACCCACAAAACAAATCAAAAAACCAAACACCCTCACCGCCTCACAATGACCATCCGCCACCCACTGGCGCCCCCCAGCCAGAGCCAGTAAATGCCCGCGCTCAGGCTTTGCGAAGTGAGCACAGTGCCTGCCGGGAGAGCCAGGAGGCGTTGACCCGTTCCATCGTAGAGGACAGCCGGTTCAGTCAGACGCAAAGGGTGATGTAGAAGCAACAGGATAGCCTGTGGTTGTGTCTCGTCTGGTGGGGAAATTGTAGGTGTGGCAGACCATTGTGTACGGCGATGTTGTTGAAAGAAGCGCCACAGCTCGCGGGAGGCGTGAATCTCGCGAGTAGTAGTTCCCAAGCTGGGTACGGGGATGGCGCCAGGCCAGGTATGTCCACCCCCTTCAATGCGGAATAGTTCTAAGGAGGAGCAGGATTGGCTGGCGTCAAACCAGCGAAACCAGTCTATGACAGTGCCATCGTTGTACTGGTCAATATGGATGGAGTCGGGTGTGGGAAGGACAGGCAGGTAGGTGCGCCACTGGGTGATGATCGTGTCCACGGCAATGAAGGTCACGGGCCATTGTGTGGTTCCGCCTTCGTAGGGAACGTACGTGTCGCTGGTTCCGTGGAAGTGAATCAGGGGTATGGGATGGTCTGGAGCACAGCTCTGGTACCAGCTTGCAATCATAGAGCCGGCAACGCTACCAATGGCTGCCAAGTAGCGCCCGGCAAAGCACGCCATATAATAAGTCATGATGCCACCGTTGCTCATTCCACACATGTAGATTCGGTTGCGATCGGCAATACCCAGCGAATCGGTCAGGCGCTGAATTAACCGATTGAGAAACAGGGTGTCGCGCGCGCCCAGTGGTGAAAACCCGGCATTCCAGTAGTGGTTACCATTCAGATCGGTGGTGCCCTGTGGATAGACCACTAAGAATTTCGCAGTGTCGGCAACCTGGTTCATCTGGCTGTAGAGCATCATCTGGTACATATTGGAGCCATAGCCATGCAGGACGAATACGGTGGGTGCGGGTGTGGTCAAGCCATCTGGCTTGTAGAGAAGGTAGTGGCGCCATTGCCCATCTACGAGGATGGAATCCTGAAGCAATGTACCCTGGGCATGCAGTACTGGACCTGCAAACAGGAAAATTCCGGTGAGGGCAAGCCACACAATGGACAGCATGAGCCCATCAAGTTTTGGGGCACTCAATTCGGGGTGGATTGCCAGGATGAAGGGCGTGCTTTTTCTGGAAGGTAAGGTGCGAATTGCAGATGGGCAACTCTTGGTGGGGAGTGGTAATCGGAGCAGTCAGGGTAAATCCACACCAAAATAGATACGGAGCGCCCACCCCAATAAGCTGGTGATGAGCGTCACGCCGCCCACAATCCCAACTTTTTCTATGTAGCTGCGCCAGAATGGCCTGTCGTGCAGGATGCTGGAAAAGAAATTGAAGAATGCCAGGATGAGTATGCCCAGTCCTATCGCACTGACTAAGTTGCCTAAGGGGGTTAGCCAATCCAGAAGGAAGGGTAGTATCAGGATGGCAACCACCAGCAAGTAAGCAAAACCTGTGAAGAGGGCGGCATAGCCTGGACGCCGTCCACTGCCTACTTCTTCTTTTGTGGAGAGGTATTCGGCAGACGCCATAGAAAGCGTTGCGGCGCTTCCGCTGAGGAACCCCAGGAGTGCCACCATAAAATTGTCCTGGAAGACCTGGACTAATCCCGATAAAATGCCCAGCATTTCTACCAGGGCATCGTTCATACCCAGCGCAATAGAGCGCAGGTAATGGAGGACAGGCTCGTCAATCAGGTTCAGGAGTTTTTCTTCGTGGTCCTGTTCTTCCTGGATGATGTGCTGGGCTTGGGGCAGGTACTGCGCTACGCGATGATAGCGTGCCTGGCTGGCAGACTCCCCGCGTTCCATCAATTTCAGGACGAAGGTCAGGGGGAAGAGTCGTGCCAGGCCTGTGTATAGCCAGATGCGCCAGCGTGAGGGGGGCACTTCCTCTCCGGTAAAACTTTTCCAGAATTGATAGTGTCGGAGTTCGTCCTGTGCGAGTTGTCGCAGTAGTTGTGTGCGTTCCTGGTCGGTACATCGTTCAGCCAGTGCTAAGTAAATTCGGTATTCGGTAATTTCGTCTTTCTGGATGGTGAGCAGCCAGCGTCGTAACCAGGGTGGCAGTGGTGTGTTGGGAGACGTGGTCATGATTGAAAAGAAGGTTACGCTGTCTCTCGTTCTTGCAGTGTAGCAAGAAGTGCGAAGGTTTTGTCTGCCCACTTGTGGACGGCTTCTTCTATGTCCTGGAATATGGTGGCTTGTCCTTTTGGATACAAAACGCTTCTGCTGAGCGTGATCAGCACACCTCCGTGAGGAGAGGTAGAGTTGGGGGTTGGGTCAAAGTCTTTGATCCAGGGCTGGATTTTTCCCAGTGTGCCACCCTGTGCTCCGATGCCGGGGACCAGCAACCAGTGGTTGGGCAGCCACTGGCGTACATGGGTGTGTTCGTACTCGGGAAGGGTTGCGCCGACGACGGGCATAGTGCGTTCTACAGGCAGTTGCTGGCATTGTCCAGCCAGCCATTTCGTAAATGGCTGATTTTCAGCGGCAACCGATCGGAAAAACCGGTAGAAGTCCTGGGAAGAGGGGAACAAAACCGGGAGAATCCATCCGCGGTGAAGCAATGGTTCCCAGGACCCGGCACCAAAAAACAGCAATGTCGTGACACCATGGGCGCCCAGCACGTCAAACACATATTGGGCATAGGCTTGCATCGTATGGGGCACATCTACGCGCTTGGTATCCAGAATCAGGAAATGCTCGTCGGGCAGCCATTTCCGGAAAAGCCGCCACAGCAATGTACAGCCCTGGGTGCCCAGCCTTTCCAGAAAAGCGGGATTCACCTTATACGCCACTGCCCGCCCTTTCGTAAGGGCGATGACCGTCTGAAGAAAAGAATCGGCACGCCATCCATTCGCACGCAGAATTTCCATATTCAGGTCCAGACCTACGCAAAGTAGTGATCGGCGCTGGTTGATCCATCGTTTCAGGTCGGCAATGGTGGGAATGGAAGCCGCTGTCATTGTCCTGCGTGGCTTCTTGTTCAGAAATTAAGTGGTCGGATTGTTGGGGGAGGCTCCGGTGTTGGTCTGTGAAGGTTTTGTGGTCGTGTTCTTCTGAGTACGAAGAAGTGCGATTTTTTCTTTCAGGTGCCGGGCAATTTGCGCTAAGGGTGTCAGAAATGCCGGATGTGTAATCATGTCTGTAAAAGACAGGGGTTTTTCTTCGGCAGGTGGGGCGATCCAGGGGAGCGACCCCAAAAAGGGCACCTCCAATTGCTGGGCAAGTTCTTTGGTGCGTGGCTTTCCGAACAGATAGTAGCGTTTCTCGGGTTGGTCTGCCGGCGTGAAATACGCCATGTTTTCCACGATGCCCAAAATGGGTATGCGCAAAGCGGGGTGGCGGAACATCGCAACTGCTCGCCGGACATCTGCCCAGGCTAAGGGATGGGGTGTACTGACGATGATGACGCCCGTTAATGGCAGAGATTGGGCGGCGGTCATGGGAATATCGCTGGTTCCGGGTGGCAGGTCAATGAACAGTGCTTCTAAGGGTTGCCAAGCCACGTCCTGGACCAGCTGGCGGACGGTACCCGAGGCAACAGGACCACGCCACAAGACGGGCTGATCTTCCTTGATAAAGAAGCCCAGGCTCATGAGGGGAATGCCTTCCCATTGTGGTGGGATCAGCCTGGGTTTTCCCTCGTGCAATTCTGCCTGGACACGCTGCACATTCAGTTGAAGCAAGGTGGGAATGGAGGGTCCGAAGAGGTCGGCGTCCAGGATGCCGACCTCCCACTGGAAGTGATGACGGAAGTACCAGGCGAGGGCAACGGCTACGGTCGTCTTGCCCACACCGCCTTTGCCACTGGCAATGGCGAGCCAGTGCTGGATCGGTGCGGTGACGCGTGTTTGGCGAGGGGTGGCACCCGTGGTTTGCGCAGGCTGTGGAGATCGCGTTTGCGCAGGGGGTGTGCGTCTGGCGGGGGGGGCGCGCCGGATCTGGCATCGGATGTTGGTGATGCCTGCGTGTTGTGCCAGGTGCTGGCGAAGCCGATCTACAATCTCTTCTGTGGCGACAGGGGGATGGGTGGGTAAATTCAGCACGAGATACAGGGCATCCTTATGGAAGTAGAGGTTTGCCAGCCAACCCCAGTCTTTCAGGGACTTTCCGCCGATCTGGATTTGCTCCACGGATCGCCAGATGTCCTGCAATGACCTGGAGGAGGAAGAAGAAGATGCTGAGGGCTGGGGTGCCAGAGGAGCGTCAGACCCAGAAGAGGTAGCCTCCGCCTTTACATCTGCCATGGACTGAATCATTCACCTGTTTGCTCGTGCATGCTCAGCGCAGGTAGAAGGTGGAGCTGCCAATGAGTGCCCCATTGTAATACAGGAAAATCTTGTGCTGTCCTCGGGTGAGTTCTAAGAAGGGTTCCCAATAGAGGCAGGTTTTGGGTCCGGCGGGCGGGTATACGACGCTGGACTTAAACGTGTAGGGATACTGTCTGCCGTCGGTGCCTGTGAACGTGCCCGACCCCATGCTTTGCATCTGGAGGGTTTCGCCCGTCGGAGCGATGATCCGGAAAAGGATATCCAGCGATTCTTCCTGGATGTGCGGATTTTGCTCCAGTTTGAAGCAGATTTTAAGGCGTTCTATTTTTCTGGCTTTGTCTGTGGGGACGTCCTGGTCTTTTTTCTTGCGGAAGCCGGTGACGGTAATGTCGGAAGCAAGGATTTTCCGTGCCAGTTCTTTGCGGACTTCTTCCAGTTCATTCTGGAGGGCAGAAATCTGGTTGTCTTTTTCTGCGACGAGTGCCTCTAAGTTACGGACTTCTGCCCGTAGCCGGTTGTACTCTGCTAAGAGGGAGTCGTACTGGCGGCGTGGCACCACGTCTTTGGGCATAGTGGTTCCTGTGGGTTGTGCGCTCTGTGCCTGTTTTCGCCAGTAGGCGACGGCACGTCGGTAGCGTGCCAGTTTTTTCTGGAGGCGTTCAACCGAATCCAGAATTGCCTGTTTTTCCTGGGCAAGTGCTAAGTTGACCTGGGCTAAGGAGTCTACTTCCCGTTGCAGGCGTTGTTTGAGTGCTTCCAAGCGCTGGTTGAGTGCTTCCAGTGTGTCCACCCGGGTTTTCCATGCGAGGGCTTCTTGCTCCTTATTGGAAAACAGATAGTAGAGGTAGGCATTGCCGCCTGCCAGAAGGAGTGCCAGCAATAAAAGGAAGACGATCCAGCCGGTATTGCTCCGGCGATTTCTTCCAGCGGGTTGTTGCGTCGTTGCCATGGGTGTTCACATTTTGATGATGGGCAAGGGTAAAATTTATGGACTGAGGCGTTGTAAGTAAGTTACAGGGAAAGGAGCAAACAATCTGCAACGGCACTCTGAGGGGAATCTGGAGTACGCATGGGGTTTTATCGGGTGTGGTTACTGGGCTTTTTAGTCGCCCTGGTTTTGCCTGTATTGATTCATTTGTTCTGGCGTCGTCGGGTTGCAGGTCGGCGGTTTCCGATGGCGTGGCTCCTTCCCCAAACCGAGCTGCAGCGCAAGCGATTTCGTACATTGCGTTATCCGTTGCTTTTGGGCATTCGTCTCCTGATTTATACTTTGCTCATTTTGGCGTTTGCCCTGCCCGTCCCCCTGCAATTTCAGGGAAGGGAGGAAAGGGGGCGGTTCATGCATTCCTCTGGTGAACAGTATGTGTTTGTGGTGGATGCTTCCCCGAGTATGTACAGTGGGAGGTCGCCGACGGCGGCGGATCAAACCCTGGCTTTGCTGGAGCAAATTGTCGTGCAACATCCGGTAGCAGTTCAGACGTGTGCGGGTCGGTTCTGGGTGTGGTCGCCTCAGCAACTGTATGCATTGCTTGGTGAGCCGGGCTGGCGTCCCTGCCGGCTGTACGAACTTTTGCTGGGTGTGGAGGATGATGAATATCCGGTGGTTTTGTCGGACTTTCAGTCGGCGTTCTTAGCGGGGATGACTGTTTCCCGTCCTCAGGTCTGGGTAGTTCCCCAGGGCGAACGCAGCAATGTTTTCAGCTTGCAGGTTCTTCAGATGGACTGGATGCAAGCGGCTCGGGGCGATTCTCTGGTGGTTCAGGTTGCGGTGACCTGTCCGCAGTGTCCTGTAGAGGGGTATGAGGGAGAGGTTCGTTTGAAGGTTCAACGTCAGGTGATGGCCCGCCAGAAGTTTCCCCCGGGCAGTGGCTACATGCTATTGACGTTGGGTGCGGTATTACAGGGTGTGGAGTTGACGGGTGTCGTAGAGGGTTGGGGCGGGGTTGCCGATCCCTATCCGCTGGATAATGTCTGGTACTGGAGTGTGGTACGCCGTCCCAAGACCCATGTTGTGTGGGCGCATGTGCGTCGTCGTGCGCCTGTTCCCAATAGCCTGTTTGACCGCGTGCGCCGGCAATTCCCTGAAGTAGAGGCGATCACTCTGACGATTCATCCCCTTTCGGAGTTTTTGCAGGCGATGCGTCGTGTTTGTCCGGATGTGCTCTGGATAGAGGCGTGGGACAGGCTGTCCTCCGACGACCAGAACGCACTTCTAATCTGGCTGGACACGGCAACGGTGTGTGCGCCCCTTCAGTCTTTCTTTTTTGTGGATGAGGGTGAATCTTGGGATACGGGGATGGTCTACCTGGATTTGCACGCGCCGGTTTGGCGAGCGCTTTTACCGGTTACCAGGGAAGTACGGTGGGTTCCGGTGAGTGCGTCGTGTCCTTCCTGCAGTGAATTGCCGTCTCCGTCTATTTTGAGTGCTTCGCAGGTGGTCTGGACGCCGGTCGTGCATCAGACTGCCAGCCAGCAAACGGCACTGTGGCGCACACGCGTACATCAGCTGGGCACAGAGACGCGCACTCAGCACTGGATTGGGATTGTTCCGTCGGGTGAGGGGTTAGCCCTGTGGCGTCATCCTCCTGTTACTGCCTTGCTCCTTTATGCCCTCTTTTTGCATGGCAGGTGGTGGGTACTGACGGGTGTGCCAGGGGGTGTTTTACCGGAGATACCGGGCTTACCGGATTCGTTCACGATTGTCGTCCAGGATGGACAACCCCTGCGTATTCGGGAGCGGCGCGTTCCGGGTGTTGCGCCGGGCTTCTACACGCTTCATGTCCAGGAAGGGGAAGGTGCGCAACCCCATGTGCTGGCTGTGAATTTGCATCCGGATGAACGTTCGCCGTTTCTCTCCGCTGACTCTTTGGCGCGGCGTGCGGAAGATTGGCAGGCGGAAATTCAGCCCATTACCGGGTTCAGAGAGGTAGTACTGGGAGGTTCGTCGTTTCCTGATTGGTATCGGTGGTTGCTGGCAGGTGCGTTGCTTTTTCTTGTTGTGGAGATGCTGTATGTGGGTGGTTGGGTGAGGTTTTCGTCTTCGTCGTCAGGGGTGCATCGTCCGCTGGTATAGGTGTAACAGTGCGCAGACGAAGTGCTGCCAGGAGAAGCGTGTACGGATGCGCTGAATGCCTTTCTGGATCTGGTGAGACAGGTGAGGATCGGTAAAGAACCGGTGGATTGCGTGGGCTAAGTCCTCGGGTGTGGGGTTGGCGATCAGTCCGGCGGTTCCGCCGGCAACCTGTTCGGGTAAGCCTCCTACCCGCGTAACCAGCATGGGTTTTTGGTAGAAGTAAGCAACCTGGGTAACGCCGCTTTGAGAAGCCTCCCGATAGGGGAGCACCACCAGATCGCATGCACTGAAATAGAGGTGGACCTGGTGATCCGGAATAAACCAGTCGTGAATGTGGACTACCTCGTTCAGGTGGAGGGTGCGAATCAGTTCGTGGTACTGGTTGGGGTCGTCGTAGAATTCGCCGGCGACCAGCAGGTGCACGTTGCGTGTACGGACTGAGGGGTGTGCCAGGGCGTGCAATAGCAGGTCCAGGCCTTTGTATCGGCGCACCAGTCCAAAGAACAGGATGAGTGGCACGTCGGTAGGGAGGTTCAATTGTCGGCGTGCGTCGTTTTTTGCGATAGGTGGTGGATAGTGGTCGTACAGGGGGTGGGGCGACCACACGATGGGCTGGCGGATACCGCGGGCGTGCAACTGGTCGGCAATGGTTCTGGATAGTGTGATAAAACCATCCATGGCTGAGAAGAAGTAATGGCTGAGGAGGCGTTGCCCCGGGAAGGGTTCATGGGGGTCGGCATTGTCCACAAAGCCAATGTGTCGTGTTGTGTGGTGGTTTGCGATTCGGGCGATGGTTCCATAGAGGGGCGCCAGGTGCGGGAGCCAGTACCGGTAAATCACGAGTCGTGGGCGAAGACGACGCAATGCCCAGCCGACGCGCACCCAGTTCCAGGGGAACATGGTATGGAGGCGGCGGTGAATCTCCACTGGAAAAAAGGGGGGATCTTCGCGAAATTGGGTTTTGCCCGGAAAAAGCCATTGAGGGTACAGCAAGCGGAATGTCCAGATTTGGGTGGGGAGTCCGATCTGGTTGAGTTCGTGGGCGAGTCGTTCGTTGAGGTAGGCGATGCCCCCACGGTAGGGGTGAGCGGGTCCGAGCAGGATGACGTGGGGTGTCATGACTGGCTTGTCGGGTCGGGGCAAGGGGGCGGGTTCAGAGTTCAGTGGTGCTCCTCGCTTTCGGAGGCAAGTCCAATGAATACGGCGGAGAGCATCGTAAACACATATGCCTGGATGAAGGCGACTAAGATTTCCAGCAGGAAGAGGAAGATCCCCACGGGTATGGTGATGGTGCCGCTGGTTAGCCAGCCTGCCCACGCTTCAATTGCGCCAAAGAGGAAGGTTAACCCGATGATTGTCAGCAAATTCAGGTGCCCCCCAAAGATATTGGCAAAGAGACGGATTGCCAGGGCGAGGTGTCGGGCAAAGATGCTGAGAATTTCCACAATGGGCATAATGGGAATGACGAACTTGAGGAGGGCAGGCACGCCAGGCGTGTTGATGATGTGCAGCCAGTAGGTGCGCGTGGCATGGATGTGCCCAATGAAGAAGGTGAAGGCGGCGAGGACTAAGGTAACCGAAAAGTTACCCGTGATGTTGAAGCCCAGTGGTAGCAAGCCCATAAGATTTGCCAGCAGAATGAAGAAGAACATGGTCAGCAGGTAGGGAAGGAATTTGTGTACACGGTCTGGAGGGATGGTTCCGCCCGCAACGTCATCGCGAATAAAAATGACGACGGGTTCTATGAGGCGTTGCATAAGCGTTTTGGGTGGCTGGAATGGGTTTTTGGCGTAGGTTCGGGCAACGGAATAGCCAATCCCGATTAATAGGAGCATGACGACGAGGATCTGGCAGGCGACTTTGGTCAGGGAAAAGTCGTAAAGTGATGCGTGGGGCTCCACGGGTTTGAGGTACGGTTTGTGCAATCCGGGTGTCCAAGCCAGCTGGACGCCCTGATAGGTGTGGTCAGGGCTTTCGTAGAGGCGCCGTGAAGAAAAAATCAGCAAGCCACGTTCGGAATGGTACACGATGATGGGCAGGTAGAGTTTGAGCGAAAATGAGCCCACGTGCAGGAATTCCCAGGCGTAGTCATCCAGTACGTGATGGAAGAGGAACTGGCTCAACGAGAATTCCGAGTGGTTGTCGGAGTGGGTCGCCCCTGCGGCATACGCGCCTGTTCCTGCACCTGCAAGGATGGAGATGGCAATGAGTGCGGTTTTCCAGATAGAGGGGAGGCGTTTGCTCCGCATGGCTCTACCTGTTGTTTGTTTATCAGGTAACGTACGTCATCGTGGAGAAACAAATTTCGTGCCAGCGTCCACAAAAATTGGCAGATGACCTGTACGTTCAGGAAAAAGGGGAGTGATGGGTGCGGAAGCCATTCGGGGTGAGCTGGATCGGTGGAAAGCCTGTCTGGAAGAAGCCACGGGTTATTTGCGTGGTCGCATTGGGTCGTTTGAACCGCGGTTGGGCATTGTGCTGGGTACGGGTTTGGGTCAGCTGGCTGAGCATATTGCTGTGGAGTGGGAGTTTCCTTATCCGGAGATTCCGCATTTTCCGGTGTCGACGGTGGAGAGTCATGCGGGTCGGTTGCTGTTCGGGCATCTGGAGGGGTGTCCAGTCATGGTGATGCAGGGCAGGTTTCACTATTATGAGGGCTATTCCATGAAGGAGATCACGTTTCCCATTCGTGTGATGTATCGGCTGGGCGTTCGCTGGCTGTTCATTTCCAATGCGGCAGGGGGTTTGAATCCGGCGATGCAGGTCAGTGACCTGATGATCATTCGTGATCACATCAACCTATTGCCGGAAAATCCGTTGCGTGGTGCCAATTGGGATGAGTTGGGTCCGCGGTTTCCGGATATGAGCATGCCTTATGATGTGGAGCTGATTCGTCGTGCCCGGGAGATTGCCGAGGAGATGGGGATTCGCGTGCATGAAGGGGTGTATGTTGCGGTGGCGGGTCCCAATCTTGAGACGAAAGCCGAGTATCAGTTTTTGCGGTTGATTGGTGCGGATGCGGTGGGGATGTCCACGGTGCCCGAAGTGATTGTTGCTCGTCATATGGGAATGAAGGTGTTTGGTGTGTCGGTCATTACGGATATTGGCTATCCTGTTGAGAAGGTGGAGGAGGTTACGCTGGAGCGGGTCATTGAGGCGGCGCGTCGTGCTGAGCCGTGGTTGACGGAGCTGATTCGTCGGCTCGTCCAAAAGCAGTTTGCATGTGGGGAGGGTGAATCGTAGGGGTGTGGGGTTGAAGGTTGTCTGGTGTGCGGTGGGGGTGTTAATGGGGTTGGGTCGTGTTCATGCGTTCAGTGATACGGTGGGTCGTGGAGGGGTGGGGACAGGGGACACGGTTTCTTCTGGATATTCGTGGTATTCGGCATGGTTGACGCGTGTTGGGTGGACGCGAGTTCGTGATTCGGTGTGGCGTGTGCGCAGGGGTATGCCCATGTCATTGCCTTACGATCCTTTTGGCTTTCCGTTGCGGCTTCTTGCGCAGCCGGATACGGTGCTCTTTCCTCTGGCGGATGTACCGGTGTGGTGGGGGGTGTCGCTTTTTCCAGGTGCGGCGCGTTTGCCGGATGTGTCTGAATCGCGTTCGGTGCTGGAACTGGCTTTTTTGTTGCCGGGCGTAGAAAGTATCGGTTTTACGCATTTGCAGCGTGTGGATACTTTTGCGAAGGTGGGGGGTGGCGTGTCGGTGGGTGGTGGCGAGAATGGGTGGGCAGGTACGGTTCAGGTGCGCGCAGCCTGGGCAGGTCTGCAGGTTTGTGGTGGGCGTTGGGTTGTTCAGGCGCTGGGTGGTCAGGGTGCGTGGCAGTGGACGTTATGGGGTGGTGCGGAGCGGGGTGTGGGCGTACCGGTGGGTGCCTGGCGCCGGCATCTGCCTTATCAGTTGGGTCAGGAGTCAGGTAGAAGTGGGCGTGTCATAGTGGGCAGGCATATAGGAGGTGGGCATTCCCTGTGGGGGATGGTTCATGCGGAGGGTTGGCGGCTGGCGTTTCGGGATTCGCTCAGGGACACGACGGTTGCAGATAGTGTGGAATGGTTTCGTGTGGGGTTTCGTGCGGGTTGGACGAGTCGCTGGCTCACGGTCGCGCTTATGGGTTTGCGTTCTGTGGGTGATGAGGTTTGGTTGGGCGTTCATTTGCGGGGTCGTTATGGGTTTGGTAGTGGGCAGGGAGGATTTGCCTGGTTTGTTCAGGGGTGGCGCCGGGTTTCAGGAGGTGTACCCACGGGTCGGATGGGTGTTCGTGTTTGGTGGGCGAGTTTTCCCTGGTTGGGGCAACTGGAGGTTCGTGGTGTGCGTGGTATGGTGGTTGGGCGCTGGCGGTTTCCTTCTCAGCGATTGTATGAGCATATGTTCTGGCGGTTGGGGGTGGGCTGGCGCCGCATGGTTGATATGGGTTTGGAATGGTGGTGGTTGCGTCGTGTGGGTGTGCCCGTTGGGTTTTATGGTTGGCGCATAAGGGGTGGTGTGCGCTGGCGGGCTGGTCGTAATAGTCGGTGGGGTGTACGTGCTGGGGGCTGGTGGAGTGTACCCACTGGATTTCAGCAGGGTTTATCGGATGTTGTGCGTTTCGGGGTTTGGTATCGGGTTCGCACAAATCTGCACATATCGTGGACGGGCGTGTTGATAGGTGGTCGGTCCGATACGCTGGTTCTGACCTGGTGGACGTTTCCCTATTTGGCAGGGGTTGGGACGGTGAAGGCTGTGGAGGACTATGTAGTGCGTGTTGTTTCTGGTCGTGCAGGTTATTGGGGGAGGTATGATGTGGTGAGTGTGGTTCAGGTGCTCTGGCGGATGGGCAATGCGTATTTGTATGGTTTGTGGGTTGCGCCTGAACAGGTTTTTGTTTCGGGTTTACGCAGTGGGTGGGGTTCGTCGTTGTTACCGGTGTATCCGGTGGTTTTTGTGGGTTTGCGCTGGTTGTTTGTGAATTGAAGGGTTGGCGAACTTCCTGTTCTTTTTCTGTGTTTTAGTTAGCGGGGTTGGGAGGGTGTAGAAAACGGAGGGAGTCATGGCGGAAGAAACGAAGGAGGTTACAGGCATGGAGGTTCGGGTGCCCAATGTGGGTGAGGCGGTTGTGGAGATGGTTTTGAAGGAGTGGTATAAGAAGGATGGGGAGGTGGTTCAGGAGGATGATGCGTTGTGTGCGATTGAGACGGACAAGGCGTTTGTGGATGTGTCGGCGCCGATTGCGGGCAGGTTGAAGATTCTGGTGCCAGAAGGGAGTAAGGTTCAGCCCGATCAGGTGATTGCCGTGATTGAGGAGGTGCCGGTTGAGGCGGGAGATGGTGTTTCGGTGCGAGGGGAGTCTGGCGAGCCCACAGAAACTGTTTCTGCTGAAGATAAGCCGGTGCCGCCTGTCCAGCAACCGGAAGAATCTGCTGAGGGTGAAGCCGTAGCGGCAGCAGAAGAAGTGCGGACGTTGGGGACGACGCCCTTGGTAGAGCGTCTGCTGAGAGAACTGGGCTTGTCGGAGCGAGTGGTTCGTCAGGCGCTGGATTTACCGGCACATCGCCGGTTAACTCGCGATGATCTGTTCCGGTATTTGCGTGGTGTGATGGACAGATTGTCGGAGTCGGAGGCAGAAGGAATGGATCGGGGTCGTTCAGGTGGTATGGGTTCTCCTTCTGAAGTTGAGGTGCAGTCGGTTGTGCGTGCTGTAGAGGGTGCTGGTGTTGGTGTTGGGGGTGATCGGCGTGAGGAGCGCAAGCCGTTGTCGCCATTGCGCAAAGCGTTGATTCGCCGGTTGATGGCGGCGCGTCATCAGACTGCCATGCTCACGACTTTTAATGAAGTGAATATGGAGCCGGTGTTAACGATTCGCAAGCAGTATGGCGAAGTGTTTCAGAAGGTTCATGGTGTTCGGTTGGGGTTAATGTCGTTTTTTATTCGGGCGTGTGCCCTGGCGTTGCAGAAATTTCCGGAGGTGAATGCGCAGCTGGATGAGGAGCGGGAGGAAATCGTCTATTTCCACTATTGTGATATTGGCATTGCGGTGGCGACGGATCGGGGGTTGGTCGTGCCGGTTATTCGGGATGCGCACAGGAAGTCCTTAGCGGAGCTGGAGCGTCAGGTGGATGATCTGGCGCGTCGTGCGCGGTCTGGTCGGATTCGTCCTGAGGAGCTTTCTGGCGGGACGTTTTCTATAACCAATGGTGGTGTGTTTGGTTCGTTGCTTTCCACGCCATTGTTGAATTATCCGCAGACGGCGATTCTGGGTATGCATCGGATTCAGGAGCGTCCGGTTGTGGAGGGTGGTCAGGTGGTGGTTCGTCCCATGATGTATGTGGCGTTGAGTTATGATCATCGGCTGATTGATGGGAAGGAAGCCGTTTCGTTTTTGCGGTATGTAAAGGAGTTACTGGAGCATCCGGAGCGGTTGTTGAGGGGTACGGATCCCATTGAGGACCTGCTGGAATTACGTTCAGTGCTGTGAGTTAGGGAAGTTTTTTGGATTGGTGGTGGATGCGGATTGCGATTGTGTGTTATCCGGTGACGGGCGGCAGTGGTGTGGTGGCGACGTTGCTTGCGCAGGCGTTAGCGCGTCGTGGGCATCATGTTCATCTGATCAGCAGTGCACGTCCTTTTCGGCTGGATGGGTCTGCTTCGGGTGCGTTGATTCATTTTCATCAGGTGCCCCGTGAGAATTATCCGTTGTTTGAGCATCCGCCGTATGAATCGTTGCTGGTGGGTACGCTCGTTCATGTGGTGAGGCATTACCAGGTGGATCTGGTGCATGTGCACTATGCGGTGCCGCATGCGATTTGTGCGTTGCAGGCGGGGATGATCGTTGCCGGGTTGTGGCAGGGAGAGAAACCGTTGCCGGTCGTCACCACGTTGCATGGAACGGACATCACGATTGTGGGTAGGCACTGGGCGTTGTTTCCAGTGGTTCAGTATGCGTTGCGTTCGTCCAGTGGTGTGACGGCGGTTTCGCGGTATCTGGCGCGGGAGACGGCGCGTGTCTTTGGATTCTCGGAAATCACAGTGATCCCCAACTTTTTGCCTATGTGGACGTATGATCCTGAGCGGATTGGTCGGGAATGGCAGGTGGGTCAGTTACGCCGGACGATTACTTCCAGTCGGTTCTTGCTTTTGCATGTGTCCAATTTTCGTCGGGTGAAGCGTGTAGATCGGATCCTGCGGGTTTTTGCGCGGGTGCGTGTGCGGCTCTCCGCGCATTTGCTGATGATTGGCGATGGTCCGGAGCGGGAGAACGCGGAGCGTTTAGCCCATGAGCTGGGCATAGCCCATGCTGTAACGTTTCTGGGTGTTCGTGAAGATATTCGTCCGTATTTGGCGATGGCAGACCTGTTTGTTTTGCTTTCGGATGAGGAGAGTTTTGGGCTGTCGGCTCTGGAGGCTTTAGCGATGGGCGTACCGGTTGTGGGTACGCGTATTGGTGGTTTACCCGAAGTGGTTTCACATGGCAAATGTGGCTTGTTGTTTTCTCCGGAACGGGAAGAAGAGATCGCTGAAGGGATTGTGGGTCTGCTGCAGGATAGGTCGCGTTATCGGGCAATGTGTGCTGAGGCGCGCAGGTGGGCGTGCCGTTTTGATGAAGAGAAAATTGTTGCGCGGTATGAAGCGCTTTATGGGGCATTGCTCAGAGGTGGTGAGGGTGCGGTTGGGCGGGGTGTAGTGGTGTCTGAGCTGGGTTGTGGGTAGGGAAAGTAGGTTCGTTCCCATTGGTGGAACCATACGGAGAGGGTTTCGGGGAATTGCCAGTAGCACGTCCAGATTTTTTGGGCGGAGTCCCAGGTCAAGCCATAGTGCTGGAGGAGTGCGTAGGTCTGGGTGTAGATTGTTGCGCTATCGGCTTGCTGGTGGAGGAGTCGTGCCTGGAGGAGCAGGGTCTGGAGGAGCAATTCCTGAAATTGCTGTGCGGGCAGCATTTGTGTACAGGTTGTCCATTGGGGGAGGGATTGGGACTGGTGGTGGCAACCAGGAAGAGTAAAGAGTATGAGCATTGTCAATGCCCAGGGCAGGTTGAGCCGGAAAGAGGTGTGGGTGTGGTGTGGTTTGGGCATGTGGTCGTGATTTGTGTGTGTACGGATTACTGTGGTTCTTTTCCTGGTTGCTGGTAACGCAGGGCGGATGGAGTTGTGTTCCAGGGAACTCTGTGTTCTTTGCAGGCAATTTTCCTGTGTAGAGGTGTGGGTGTGAAATGTCGTGGGGTGCATGTTCGGGGGTAGGGCAGAAATCAAAAAATTGCCAATTGGGATTCAGAGTTTTCGGGATATCAGGGAGGGGGGATATTTGTATGTGGACAAGACGCGGTGGGTGTATGCGATGATTACGGGTGGGAAGTGGTATTTTCTGGCGCGTCCCCGGCGGTTTGGCAAGTCGTTGCTGGTGTCTGTGCTGGAACAGGTGTTTTTGGGGAATAAGGCGTTGTTTCGGGGTTTGTGGTTGGGTTCCAGTGATTGGGGCTGGCGTCCGCATCCGGTGATTCGGATAGATTTATCCATGCAGCGTGCTGAGCGTCCAGAACAGTTAACTCAGTTTCTCTGGGATGAGCTGGATGCGATTGCTGAGCGCTATGGGATAGAGTTGCGTCGTGGTACGTATTATGAGCGATTTGCGGAATTGATTCGGAAGCTGGCGCACAGGAGGGGTAAAGTGGTGGTGTTGATTGATGAATACGATAAGCCGATTCTGGACAATCTGGAATCCATAGAGGTAGCGATTGCCATGCGTGAGGTGTTAAAGGGATTTTACAGTGTGTTAAAGGGTCTGGATGATGATCTGGCGTTTGTGTTGTTGACTGGGGTTTCGCGGTTTTCCAAGGCGGGGGTATTCAGTGGGTTGAATCAGTTGAATGACATTTCTATGGACAGGCGCTATGCAGAGTTGCTGGGTTTGACGGAGGCGGAGGTGGAACGGGAGTGCCGGGCGTATATAGAAGCGTTGTCGGCGGAGATGGGTGTGTCGTACGAGGAGGGGCTGGCTGCGATTCGCCACTGGTATGATGGGTATTGTTTTGCGCCGGGTTGTCAGCGGGTGTACAATCCGTTTTCGGTTTTTCTGGCGTTTGACCGGGGGATGCTGGGGAATTACTGGTTTGAAAGTGGGACGCCCAGTTTTCTGGTTCGGTTGATGAAGCAAACTGGATTTGATGTATCGTGTTTGGATCGGTGTGAGGTGGGTATAGATGAGGTTTGGGAGTATGATCTGGAGTTGCTGGATGTGTTGCCGTTGTTGTTTCAGTCTGGTTATTTGACGATTAAGGGTTATGAGGGGAGACGTCGGTTGTTGATATTGGGTTATCCGAATTATGAAGTAGCCCATTCATTTTCCCGGTATTTGTTTCGGATGTATTCGGGGTATGGTGTTCGTGATGGTTTGGTTCGCGAGTTGCTCGTCGCGTTGCGTACTCTGGATTTCAGTCGGTTTTTTGAATTGCTGGATCGGTTTTTGATGGGGATTCCGTATGACGTAGTTGTGGAGAGCGAGCGGTATTATCAGTCGGTGTTGTATTTGCTGTTTCGGGTTTTGGGTTTTCAGGTGGGTGTAGAGGTTCGGATGGCGACGGGTCGGATAGATCTGGTGGTAGAAGACAGGGTGGTGCTGGTATTTGAATTGAAGGTTCGGGGGAGTGCCCGGGATGCGGTTCGTCAGGTCAAAGCGCGCGGGTATTATGTTCCGTATTTGTCGGCGGGCAAGCGTGTGTACATAGTGGGTTTACGGATAGGGGGTCGTCGGGTTGTAGAGTGGCATGTAGAGGCAATGTCTGCGGGTGATGCAGGTTGTTGAGTGCGTGCTGGGAATTTGGGTGTTACCTGTGGTGGTTGGGGGGTGAGTAGGCGAGTGTTTGGGGTCGTACGCCGAGCCTACCCCAGCGCAATCGGATGAGGATACCGGGGTACCAGGTCCACTGGGCTTCATCAATGGGTCGCAATCCTTCTATGGTTGCGCCGATCTGGAGCTGACGCAGTCTGTGTCGGTGGGTTTGCAACCAGAGGATTCCCACTTCCATTCCTGGCAGAATGTATCGGGAGGTTTTCTGGCGTGCATCCATTGCGTGGAATTGTCCGGTCAGTTCGCTGTACTGGGTTCGGAGGTATGCCCAGAGGTTGTGTGTGGCGTGTTGTCCGGGGAGGAGGGCGGCAAGTTCGCCGAAGACTCTGGTTTTTCGCCAGAAGAAGCGGAGTTCTTCCAGGGGTGTGGATGAGGTTCTTGTTTGCCATCGCCATTGACCGAGGCTGAAGCCCACGCCAATCAGGAAGTAGGTTTCGGTGCTGGGGAAGATCTGGATGCCGGCGGCGGTGGTGGCTTCCAGTCCGCCGTACGTACGCATGATGAATCGTCCTTCCTGGCGTGCGGGCATAGCGGGGCTGACCATTGCGTGCAGTCCGGTTTCTATGATGTAGTACCAGGGGATGGCGGGTTGTTCGCTAAGTGGGTTGGGCTGGTGAGACTGGGCGAATAAGGTGGACATGTCGGGCAGGGGCGGTGTCTGGCGTTGTATGGATGGCGGCTGATTGGTGGGCAGATAAGGGATTGGTCTGCGGATGTGGATAGTAGGCAGTATGGAAGTGTGTTGCAGGGCTGGTGGGTTGGATCGGTTGCTGGATACGAATGGGGGGGCTGGTTGGCTGGGTGTAGTAAGGACAGTTG
>JALWYU010000051.1 GCA_026992635.1 Bacteroidota bacterium
CAAATCCCCGCATGATGGTTACCCACTAAACTGTGGACTGCGCCAGAATAACCGCACTAAGTCCCATTCCAGCCACCAAGCACCATTTCAGCACGCTGGGAGTACCTCCTTCCTTCCTTCCTTCCTTCTTGCATGGCTGGGTGGATTTGCGTTCTTTCGCCTTCTGGAGTTTCCATTATACAAAGTAAAGCACTCCGGGGAAATAACCAGGCAAATTTTTTCGGTTTTTTCGGGGGCGAAAAGGGCAGGACACCATACCAGATGGCTTCAAAATAGCCAGGAGAAAAAAAGAGAGACTGCTTTGCTCCAGCAAAACCTGAGATTAAAACGCTGCCCAGATCTTTCAGCCGGAGCCAATCTCCACCCTCCCGAAAACTTTTGCTTTCGCCGGGATTAAAAGCACTGACATTTGAGTACCTGAGTACTGCATTTGTACACATGCTGTTATGTCGCAGTTGCAACGCCCATTTCTTACACACAGGGACTTTTGATTTCCACATCCAGAATACGCCTGTCCGTATCTTCATACCAGAACAGGAACCAGTCGTTGTCGTTGTCATCGCACGCCATACCTTCGGGAAGTTGAAACCGAGCTGTAATCGTATCCGGCAGGGTGACATTGTCATACCGTTTCAATTCCGCAAAGACTGGCTTCACGCCCCACGCCTCCACAAAATACACCCGCAGCTTACCCTGAGTGGGCGTGTCCGTGTGTAGCTGGACTTCAAACATACCCGACTGCGCTGTTAACTGCTGAAATCGGATTTCCATCCCGGGCTTCAGCATCTGATACGGCGGAACCACTATGGCGTTCGTCATCCGACATACCGTACATCCCGGCGGCGTGCAGTAACGAACACCTGTCCAGTGTCTCTTGCATGTGGTACATCCTGTCCCTTCACCAGCACAACTGCATACACATTCGCCTTTCCGGGGATTGAAAATGATATAGGAATGCTTTGCGCCTAAGGGCTTTAAAACGGGAACGATCACCCAACGTCCCCATACATTGACCACAATGTGTTCTACGAGTTCGGGAGGCGCCCACTTCACAAAAAACTCCGGCAAAAACGCACTATCGGCAAACAGAGGACCATAAAACGTGTCCAGAAGAAACTGATACAATGCCTGGCGAAATGCCAGCGTACTAGCAATAACCTCAGAGACCGGTAACACCGCCATTTCTTCCATGCTGGAAGGGATTGAGATACCAGCCACCAGATCCACTAAGGAGATATCCTTCAGACGAATCTGTTGTGTATCATTTGGCTGTCCAACTGTGATTTGTGCTGTCATCCGGCAGGCAGTACATGTGGTGGTTTGACAGCCGTAAATTGCTTTGTCCGGAACATAAAAGGGTTCACAACTGCCACTGCCTTCGCAGGCACAGGTAATGGTTGTGGGTCCTTCCATAGGCAGGAGTCGTGCCTCACCAGTGCGCACATCCCAGCCGACAATGGCTAAACGTGCCCCTTGCTCAGGCGTAAGCACACCCTGTTCTGTGACGGTTACCTGACGCAATACAGCCGGCGTGGCATCTATCCGGAAAATTTGGGGTTCTGGCTTTTGAAACAGTTTGCAGCCCTGCAGGATCAGCAAAAGCATACTTCCCAACAGAATTTCTGACTTTCTGCGCCCTGCCTTCTTTTCCGCCTTGTTCATGGGTGGGTGGATTTGCGGTCTGTTGCCTTCCGGAGTCCGTTATACAAAGTAAAGCACTCCGGGGAAATAACCAAGCAAAAATTTGGGGATGGGTTTTGGGTGTGAGATGCGATAGAACTACACATAATGCTTGTTTTCAGCACAATTTTGCTGTGAAGGGATGAAGGAACGGCATAAAGATTGCCTCCCTGTTTTTCAGTTTGGGTCGATTGTGCCTGAGAATTGCCTCCTGTATAGCGCTATCAATTTTATGTAGTCCGGAGTTCTCCGGAATGCCCTGTTTTGTTCTTTGTTTGCGGCCAGAACCGGGCATGCCCTACGCCTCAAAACCTTGCTGGCAATTTCTTTCAGCCAGTTGAACCGGTCTGACCAAAGGACGGTACGTGTCCTGCCTGATTCAAAGCACTTTTTACCCCCGGGTGCTTGCGAAAGTCATTCCAGGTTAGACTGCCCTCTCTTTCGGGGTCAATCATTGTGGGTACTGTGCACACTTCCAATCGTGAAAAAGACCTGCACAACCCCAAATGTTTCATTGAAAGCGTAGCGGCGGGCGCCAACCCCTACCATGTACTTGTTCAGCCCATACGAGAAGACCAGCCCTGCTCCCTTACTCCTAAAAGGCGTCAAATACAGATTGAGTGCCATACCCAGACCCAGCGCATCTATCCTGTAGTTATCGGGGATGCCTTCATAATAGATTGGCACTGCGTCTATGATGGGGTTGGTGTTGAACCACAACGACCCAGTACGCCCAACCAGTCCAACCCGGGAGGAAATCCCAAACCACCTGCTACGCACTACAATCTTCTCAACGCCAAGCCCTCCATACCAGGTGCGAACCCTGTATACAGGGACAGAACCAGCCGAAATAGGCATCGTGTAGCCTATCCATCCCATCAGCCACAAGTCCTTGCCCAGCCAAACACCGCTATAGAGGCACGCAACCACCGGAATGAGCGGCGCCACCGACTGCTTGTGGAATCGCCGATAGTAGGTCTGGAGTTCCATGGAAAAGCGAAAGTGAACCGGGCGAACTCCCAACAATGCTCCATCTGTGTTCTGATGACCCCAAACCACCACTGGCATCAGCAACAGCCACACTACCAGCGTTATAAACAACGCGGTGCACTGCTGTCTTACCACTTTCATTGGACTATGATTTGAATGATTTCCTGACCATTGAGTCTAAGCCAGTAAACTCCTGACACAGGGAGCCGAAAAGCAATGAAAGGCTGAAGCGTGTAGCCTTGCTGAAGAACTACACCTGTGGAGGAAAGTAACTCATAGTATGACATTAGCGGAACAGAGATCAACACTTTTTGATTAGCATTGACCCAATACCCTTTAACAACACCATCCTGTAATAGATGACCACCAAGACCAGTCATGGTACAGGGCTGACGGCTTAACAGGTTGGTATCCAGACCAACAGCATGCCAGGCATTCCAGATCTGCTCCTGGTAAAAGCAAGACCCATACAGGACCTGCTGTGCAGTAAGTGTTGCCTGTGCTGCATCATAGTAACCCGAGGCAGATACCATATAGTTTGTCCAAGCTTTGAACACAATATCTGCAGCAGTAAAAACTCCTATACCACTTACCTGGTAGGATGCACCATGATCGTTGATGCCACTGCCGCCAGCACTCAGCAGATAAAACCAGTGATTAGCAGGTCCTGAATTCACATGAACAGCACCTCCATTATCCCAGAACAAGCCTTTATAGGTGTCAGGCTGCCCTAAGTGAACATTTCCGGAAGTGTCATAGTGATAGCCATATTGCTTAGGTGCTTGCAAAGAACGGATAACCATCGGATTAGTACTTCCATCTTCCATAAGAAGCCAATCAGCAGAAGGTCCTTCCACCCAATGTTCCACAGTCACTCCCATAATATCGGAAAAACTCTCATTGAGTGCACCGGATTCACCTATATAAGTCAGATTGCTGGTTTCCCGAATTACCAGGTGAGCAAATTCGTGAGCGATCACATCCAGAGCCCGTGTGGCATGAAAGTCAGGCACATTACCAACGTACATGGAATAATAGCCCCACAGAGCTTGTCCGGCACTTGCATCTGGTTGTGGCATATTGACCTTTATGCAGATCCGGCGAGCTAGCAGGTGATTCATTTGCCAGTGGAAGAAATCCCACGCCTGCTGGACAAACCAGTGTACGCTGGTTGCATCACCGTGGACGCCTACCCAGTCGTTATCCTTATCCTTGATATTCGCAATAAGGGCACAGGGAAGCAACATGGCATAATACTTGGTGGAAAAATCGTGATCGTCATCGTCTGCACGCAAAATGTATTTGTTGCCTTGCTTTCTTGTGTCAATGCAGCGGTTCCCATGATACCAGACTGATGCAAGCCCATAGCCTGACGGACACGGATTGTTAACCCCCACCGAATACACATTACTAATTGCAACGATTACGTTCCAGGGTGCAAATGCATCCACATAATACGTCGTATCAAAAAACGGATCAATGCACACTACACGAATTGCATAGGCTAAATGAAGGTTGGTAAGGTAGGAACCCGAACTGTTTCCTATGTTGGGGCTTATCCACACCAGCCGTGCAGTGGGAAACCAGGTAGCTGTGGAATCCTCCAGCTCAGATTTGAGATAGGCTTCCCAGAGCGAATCTTCCCACGCAAAGTAATATGTCGTGTCATCCGGATATTTGAAGTGTGCTTGCAAAAACATAGACACAGCCAGCTGTGGATCTAACAATTTCCGCCAGTCAATCGTATCTATTCCATCAAACCAGCCAATCTTCCCATGGAGCAAATACAACCCTTCGTCGCTGAAATGCTCCCGAACTATTCCCCCCACCACCGGAATGTCCATAAAGTAGTGCTGGTACTCATAGTGGTGATGATGGACGAAGGAGTCTGTCCACTGGCGTAGGCGTACGAACCGTGAAAGCGTATCGCCGGAAAGCTCCCGATAAGCTTCAAAGAGCTGTCCTGACCAGTAGGTGTTGGGTGTGGGAATGTAGAAGTATCCCAGTGAGTCGGGTGAACGCTCCGGATCCGCAAATCCCCGCATGATGGTTACCCACTGAACCGTGGACTGCGCCAGAATAACCGCACTAAGTCCCATTCCAGCCAGCAAGCACCATTTCAGCACGCTGGGAGTACCTCTGTCTGTCTGTCTGTGTGTTCTTACTCGTTGCATGGCTGGGTGGATTTGCGTTCTTTCGCCTTTTGGAGTTTCCATTATACAAAGTAAAGCACTCCGGGGAAATAACCAAGCAAAAATTTGGGGTCATGTTTCGGCAGTGCGTCAAGGCTGGTTCGTACATTGCTCTGAGTATCAGCTAGCTACCGCGCACGTCGCCCGAGAAGCCCTGAAAAAAGGTGTGAAATCCCACAAGAATGGCTTTCATTGTCAGCAACCTGGAACTATTTTTCCATCAATCCTGCAACGTTCAGAACCTGGTCAAATGCGTCAGGTTTTTGTGCACGCTGCTGGGCTGGACATCCTTCGCACTCTGGAACCTTCGCGGATGATGTTTTTCAACTCATTGAAGCTGTCTGATTAAGCGAGGTTTACGGGGAGTCTCCGGATTGCTTTGCTTTCGTTTTGTGCCACACAATCCCTGCTGAGAGGTCTACCTGGAAGGGATACAGGCTTCTGCCTGCTCCTGCGAAAAAGTAGTTCGCCTGAATTGTCAGCGACAGAAGCACTTTGCAGGGTTTAGCTGAGCACAGATTAAAAAGGATTCGTTCGGTCCAGGCAATGCCGGCAGCCGTCAGGGAAACACCATCTCCATAAGCAGGTGAACCTGAATAGGGAATGTCGCTGTAAGGACCTCCGGCAGGATGGGCGCTGAC
>JALWYU010000052.1 GCA_026992635.1 Bacteroidota bacterium
CTGGTGGGCAGGGAGTTGTGGAGGGTGGGCGTTTGCATGCAAACGCCCACCCTCCACAACTCCCTGCCCACCAGCGCCTTACACCCCCGCCCAGCCAACCAAAACTCACCTTCTCACACCACCACGTTCACAATCCGACCCCGAACCACGATCACGCGTTTGATTGCCTCGCGCGTGTCCACGTACCGGTACAGACGTTCGTCTGACAGAATCGCTGAGCGGATCTGGTCTTCGGTCCACTGGGCAGGCAGTTCTACAGTAAAGCGTTTTTTTCCGTTGACCATCACCGGGTAGGTGATGGTGTCCGCCTGGAGCCAGCGCGCGTCAGCCCGGGGCCATGAACTTTCAAAGATAGAGGTTTGATGACCTAAGCGGCGCCACAGCGCTTCGCTCATATGTGGTGCAAAGGGTGCCAGCAATTGCAGGAAGGGTTCTAAGATTGTGCGCGAGCGCTCGTCAAGTGCATACAGCTTGTTCAGGCAGATCATCAGGGCGCTTACAGCGGTGTTCAGGTTCAGGTGCTCAATGTCTCGGGTGACCTGGTCAATGGTCGTGTGGAGCGCGCGCAGTGCTTCTGGTTGGGGTGTGGTGTTCTGCACGCGCAGTTGATTGTTTTCGTCAATGAACAGGCGCCAGATCCGCTGTAAAAATCGGTAAGTACCGGTGATGCCGCGGACATCCCAGGGTTTGCTTTCGTTCAGTGGACCCATAAACATTTCGTACAGGCGGAAGGCGTCGGCTCCCCATCGTTCTATGATTTCATCGGGGTTGATTGTGTTGCGCATGCTTTTGGACATTTTTTCTATCTGGCGATCGGCAGGGAGAAATCGTCCATCTTGTTCGGGGACAAATTCCAGATCTGCCAGTTCGGGCACTTCTTGTTTGAGTGCGTCTAAGCGGGAGAGGTCTACTTCTTCGCGTTCGTTGATGTAGGCGGTGGGAATGCGCACCTTGACTAAGGTTGCGTGATGGGCGAGCTGTTCGGCAACCCTTCGGGAATACGCTTTTTTTGCTTGCCAGTCCACATAGATGAAGTAGCTGGGCCCCAGAATCATTCCCTGGTTGTACAGGCGTTTGAAAGGTTCTTCCCAGCTGACCACACCAATGTCGTACAGGAACATGTTGATGAATCGGGCGTAGATCAGGTGGGCAGTGGCGTGCTCCGCACCGCCCACGTACAGATCCACGGGACCCCAGTATTGCTCAGCGTTTTGGCTGACCAGTTCCCGGTCGTTGTGCGGGTCCAGATACCGGATAAAGTACCAGTTAGAGCCTGCCCATCCCGGCATGGTATTGACTTCGCGGTGTAGTCCACCGGGCAGCTGGACCCAGTCTTTGAGTCGGGCAAGTGGGGGTTCACCCGTGGGTGTAAAGTCTTTGAGGTCGGGCAACACGACGGGCAGGCGACACACTTCTTCTGGAGGGGCTTCTGTTAAGATGCCTGCCTGATACAGGTCGGGTAAATCGGTGACAGGGACTGGTATGGGCTCGCCATCGGGCACAGGTACGAATACCATGGGGATGGGTTCGCCCCAGTATCGTTGTCGGCTGAAGAGAAAATCGCGCAGCCGATAGGTGATTCGTCGTTTGCCAATTCCCCGTTTTTCCACTTCTTGAATTGCCCGGGAGATTGCTTCGGGCACTTCCAGTCCGTCCAGAAATTGCGAGTCAAACAGGATGCCTTCTTTTTCTTCCCAGGCGCTGTGGGTGAGATCTGCCCGGGGGTGACGAATCACCTGTTTGATGGGCAGTTGATATTTTCTGGCGAAGAGCCAGTCGCGCTGGTCATGGGCGGGAACCGCCATTACAATCCCTGTTCCGTAGCTCAACAACACGTAGTTTGCCAGCCAGATGGGCAGGCGTGCTCCGGTTATTGGGTGTTGGGCATAGGCTCCGGTGAAAATGCCTTCGGGTTCGCCCTGCATCAGTCGGGTGCGTTCCGGCATATTGCGAATTCGCTCTATGAATGCCTGGACGGCGGATCGCCGCTCTTCTGGCACAAGTGCTTCTACTAAGGGGTGTTCAGGCGCCATCGCAATGAACGTTACGCCAAAGAGCGTGTCTGGACGTGTAGTGAACACGCGCAGGACCTGGTTGCTTCCTTCTACTGGAAAAACAATTTCGGCGCCCTCACTTTTTCCAATCCAGTTGCGCTGTGCTTCTTTGATGGAGTCGGACCAGTGAAGCCCATCTACGTCGCGCAGGGCACAGAGGAAATCTGCGAGGCGGATGGTGTTTGCTTCAATCCGATGGCGCAGCCATTGTTCTTTCCTTTGAAGACGTTTCTGCAGCTGGTTTTTTTCGTCGGGCTTGTCTGCCAGTTCCTGTTCAATGGCCGAGTTGAGTTGTTCTTTCCAGATTTTCAGGAGTTTCTCAGCTTTTTCCTGGGGGAGTGGGTTCGGGTTGTTGGTGTTGTTGCCCGCTGTGGTGTAAAGTGCCTGAATAATTGCTTCTTTTTGTTCTGCGTTCAGGAGGGGGAGGTTCAGGTTGGTCAGCAACCGGTGGGCGTATGCCCGAATTCGCAAGAACCACTGTTTCATGGGTTTGCGAACTACGGGGTGTCCACCCCGGATGGAAATCAATCCGCGCTCTTCATCCCATTCCACTTCCTCGTTGGCAAGGACTGTACCCAGGGCTTCGCACCAGTTGACTTCTGCTTCGGCTAAGTAAGCCAGCCGGTAGTGCATGAGTATTTGCTGGCGTTCAGCCCATGAGAACCGTTGCCACTCTTCAGCGGAGAATGGCGGGACGGCTTCTTCTGTATAAGCGGGGACATCCCGATTACCACGCTCTGCAAAGATCTGTTCCAGTTCCTGGATAGGACGTGCACAATCACGTTCGGTGTCGTACCAGCTGTGGAAGAGCTGAATAAAGATCCATTGAGTCCATTTGTAGTAGTTGGGGTCGCAGGTGATGACTTCGCGTCGCCAATCGTAGGCAAGTCCGATCTTTTTCAGTTGTTCGCGATAGTGACGGATGTTTTCCATAGTGGTTTGGGCGGGGTGTCTACCGGTCTGGATAGCATATTGCTCTGCGGGCAAGCCAAATGCGTCAAATCCCATGGGATGAAGTACGTTGTACCCCTGCATTTTTTTGAATCGGGCGTAGACATCCGTGGCAATATACCCTAAGGGATGACCAACGTGCAAGCCTGCCCCCGACGGATACGGAAACATATCCAGTACGTACATCTTCTTTTTTTGCCAGTCTATTTCCGCGTGGAATACCCCTTGCTGTTCCCACCATTCCTGCCAGTACTGTTCATCTACGAGGGGTCCCGAAGGCATGAATGGCTGGATTTGGTTTTACAGGATGAAAACTTTTGCTGGGGTGGTTCCGTTCCACGTTTTGGCTATCGGTGGGTTGCTCAGGAGACGCGTGGCTGGCTTCGGAAGGGTATGTCTGACCGGAGCATTTTCCGGTAGGTGACGTGTCGGCGAAATACCTTTGCACCATAGAATTGTGTGAGGCGTTGCATGACTGAGTGGAAATCACCAATCCAGTACATTTCCAGGGTATCGTATTTGTTTTTGGGGACGACGACACGGGCGGCTTCAATCACTAGGGCGGGCAACAAACCTGTGCGCCGATACTCAGGAACCACACCAAACAAAATCGCAAGAATATTCCGGAGCGGAATTCGCTTTAAGTACCACAGAAAACGCAACTTGTTGAGGAGGTGGAGGCGACCACCCAAGCGCTGCACAATAGGCGTAACGTCTGGAAACATAATGAAGAATGCCAGGGGTTCTTCGGTTCCATCCTGATTTTTTCGGAAGGCAAACCACAGGAGCTCCGGATCAATGATTCGCCGATAGTTTTTCAGCTCGGCGTAGACTTCTTCGTGGGTGAGGTCGCGCTGGTCGGGGCGACCTGCCCATGCCCGCCGATAAATCTCAACAAACGCGTGGACAAACCGGTCCAGTTCTTTCCACTTCAGATGAACAAAAGCATATTCTGGATTGCCCAGGAAAGGTGTTGCCATCTGATGTAGCCGTTCGGGAAATTCCGCGTTGACGGGGCGTAAATAGGAGAGCTGATGGTACAGGATCTGGTAGCCTGCCGATTCAATCAGTTCGCGATAGTAAGGTGGGTTGTAACTGACGCCGTAAGTGGGCGTGGAAAAGTTTTCAATGAGCAGTCCCCACCATCGGTTGCGCTCGCCAAAGTTGATGGGTCCGTCTACAGCTTCCATTCCCTGGGTGCGCAGCCAGTCTTCGGCGGTGTGGAGCAAGGTGTGTGCGCATTCCTGGTCGGGGATGCACTCAAAAAAGCCGAATCCGCCAACGGGAAAGCCATACGTTCGGATGTAGTGGGGGTTGACAAAGGCGGCGATTCGTCCGACGGGCTCGCCGGAACGTAGCAGTATCCATCGGCGGGCTTTTCCGCCCAGCCGAAAGATCGGGTTTCTCTTTTCGTTGAAGATTGCCTGGAGTTCTTCGCGCAGGGGTGGATACCAGTTGGGGTCGTTCTGATAGATCACGTAGGGGACCTGCCAGAACCATTTTTCAGTGCGCCGATCGGTCACGGGAATGATCGTGAGCATTTTCCCGGGATTTGGGCAGGATCGTAGCTTGGATTAGGTAGTCATCGGTGGGGTTTTGCCGGATGATCAGCTCTGCCAGGAACCCGGCAAGGAACAATTGGCTACCCAGAATCATGGTGAGCAATGCTAAATGAAAGAGGGGACGTTCTGCGATTCGGACAACCCCTGCGAACAGTTTCAGGTAGCTCAGGTAGAGGGCAATGCCAAAGCCTACTAAGAAGAAGATCAGACCCAGCGACCCGAAAAAGTGCATGGGTCGTTTGCTGAACCGAATCAGGAACAGAACAGTCAGAAGATCCAGGAAGCCACGTAAAAACCGTTCGGCGCCAAACTTGCTTTTGCCATGACGGCGCGGATAGTGCGTGACGATTTTTTCGCCGATACGCTGGAAGCCCAGCCAGTAGGCAAGAACCGGTAAATATCGGTGCATTTCGCCGCGGGGTCGCAGGACGCGTACTACTTCCTGGCGATACGCCTTCAGACCACAATTGAAATCATGGAGGCGAATCCCGGTCAACAGGCGCACCGTAAAATTGAAAAGCCGAGAAGGTAGGCGTTTGGACAGGGGATCGCGCCGTTTTTTCTTCCAGCCTGAAACGAGGTCGTATCCATCTTCCTGGATCATTCGGTAAAGCGGGATGATTTCGTCGGGGCTGTCCTGGAGGTCGCCATCCATGGTGATAACTACGCGTCCGCGGGCATGGGCAAACCCGACACTGAGAGCGGCACTTTTTCCGTAGTTGCGCAAAAACCGGATTGCATAGATATTGGGGTACTGGCGTGTGCACCGTTCAATGGCTGCCCATGTTCCGTCGGTAGAGCCATCGTCTATGAAAAGCACTTCGTAGGTGCCTTCAAAAGCCTGGAGTGCGCGGTGGATCCAGGCGACCAGTGGCTCAATGTTCTGTTCTTCGTTGTACACAGGGATGACGATGGAGAGATCCGGATTGGTAGACTCTGTCGTGGTTTCTTTTTTGGCGTTTTTGTGGGTGGACATGCCTGTCAATGGCTTTTCTTCTCCAGGTAAGGTACGACAAAAGGTTGTGAAGGAAAACAGGGAAAGGTCGGGAGGCTGTACCTTATACAGTAAGTGAGGGGTCAAGTTCAAAAATCCTGGATGGATGGCGAAGGTCTTACGCATGCCCCGGCTCAGTGATACGATGGAAGTGGGGACGGTTGTCCGATGGCTTAAAAAAGAAGGGGAGACGGTGAAGCGTGGCGAAGAACTCGTGGAGATTGAAACCGATAAAGCCGTGATGACCTTTGAAAGTCCCTATTCGGGTACGCTGTTGAAGATTCTGGTTGCGGAGGGGCAGACCACGGAACTCAATGCCCCCATTGCTGTAATTGGCGACCCCGATGAATCCATTGATCTGGATGCATTGCTTCGTGAGGAGCGTCGTTCGCAGGCATCTGGTGAGGCGAGTACACAATCTGCGCCCACGCCGGCTGACAGGTCGGAGGGAGTGTCTGCTCTGTCTTCGTCGGTGGTTGGAGAGTCGTTATCGCCCCGGGCAGATGGAGGCACCGCTGCGGCATCTGCAATAGCGGGTGAAGTGGCAGAATCGCCTGAAATTGAGGGGCGTAGGGTGAAAGCCTCGCCCTTAGCAAGGCGCCTTGCCCGTGAACATGGACTTTCTCTGGCGGAGATTCAGGGTTCGGGTCCGCACGGGCGAATTATCAAACGCGATATTGAACGGGTTCTCGCGCAGCGCGGAGCGGTTCCTGCCGTGGAGGTGGGTGTTCAGGAAGCCTGGACGGACGTTCCGGTGACTTCCTTGCGGGCAACCATAGCCAGGCGGTTGCAGGCAAGTGTACAGGCGGCACCACACTTTTACCTGACCATTGACGTGCATGTAGATCGGCTCCTTGCCTTTCAGGAGCGAGTGCGTGCGCTTTATCCCGATGAGAAGATCTCGTTGAACGACATTTTGATGAAGTTGATTGCGGAGGCGGTGGCGCGTCATCCCGAGGTGAATGCCCAATGGATGGACCGGGCGATTCGTCGCTTTCATCATGTGCATCTGGGGTTTGCGGTAGCGATTGAGGAGGGTTTAGTTGTGCCGGTGATCCGATTTGCTAACCGTTTGAGCTTGCGTCAGATTGCACGCGTGGCGCATGATTTGATTGAACGTGCGCGTGCGCGTACGCTCAAGCCAGAAGAAATGCAGGGCAGTACGTTTACGGTGTCCAATCTGGGTATGTTTGGCATTGATTCGTTTACGGCGGTGATCAATCCGCCGGAGTCGGCGATTTTGGCGATTGGTCGCGTTCGTCAGGAGGTGGAGCTTCAGGAGGATGGATCGGTACGTCCTGTCCAGAAGATGCGCATTACGATGTCCTGTGATCATCGTGTGATAGATGGTGCGATGGGTGCACGGTTTTTGCAGACGCTTCAGCGCTTTCTGGAGGAACCTGCTCTGGTACTGGTTTAGGTATTCCTGTATGCGTTGGTGGAGGGTGCGTACGATGGGAAGATAAAAAGAAAGGGTTGAGGTTTGCCCGGGAATGTCGTCGGTTACGTCGGCAGGCTTTTTGGTGGGGATTTTTTTGCTGGCGTTTTTGTATGCTTCTGTGGGTCAGGGTGGGGCGTCGGGCTTTCTGGCGTTGATGTCGTTTTTGGATTTGCCGGCGGGGGCGACGCGTACGACGGCTTTAGCAATGAGTTTGCTGGTTGGGGGTTTGGCTTTTTTTCTGTACTGGCGAGCGGGTTTTTTGGCTTGGCGCTGGCTGGGCTGGTTGCTGGTGGGTTCGGTACCTGGTTCTATAGTGGGGGCGTTGACGCCCGTGAATAACTTATATTACCGGGGTTTGCTGGGTGTGGTTTTGCTTGCCAGTGGTTTGCAGTTGATTTTGCCGAAGGCGGAGATGGTGTGGATGCGCCGGTGGATTGGGTTGCCCCGCCGCTGGAAGTTAACGCTGGTGGGTGCGCTTGCCGGGTACCTGGGTGGGCTCGTGGGAGTGGGCGGTGGCATTTTGCTGGGTCCCTTTTTTCTGTTTGCGGGCTGGCGTAGTGCGCGTCAGACGGCGGCGTTGACGGCGCCGTTTATTGTTGCCAATGCCGGCACTGCATTGATTACCATGTTGTTGCAGGGGTATGCGCCGGTGGTGGGCTGGCAGTGGTGGTTGCTGGTAGCGGGTCTTGGTGGGTTTATGGGAGCGTATTTGGGGAGCCGGTGGTTTTCGGATCGGGTTGTCCGGGTTGTACTCAGTGTGATTTTGCTGGGTGCGGGTATTCGGCTTCTCCTGCTTGTTTTACCTTATTTTATTTAAGGAATTCGGAACTGGCTGTTGTGGGATATGCAGTGGCTTTGATCGGAAGGAGAGTGGGAAAGACATGTTGTTCATTGTGGGAGGAGTGTCGTGTGTGGGAAGATCCAGAGGTTTTCTTTGAGGTGCTTTTTGGGGAACTTTTGGTTTTTGCTATCTGTTTATAGAAACAGGGGGGATGCATATAGAAATTGGGGGTGGGCTTGTTCCTCATCAATGGATTTTGGAGGTTGGGGGTTGTGTGTTTCTGTTTTGTTCCTTACCTTTACAGGTAGAGGGGTAGAAGTCAGGGGAATTGAGGAAAACAGGGAGTCATGCAGGGGTGGAGTAAAGGGTTATGGCGCTGGGCAACTTTCACTGTTGCACTGGCGTGGGTGGTTGGTACGGTGGTGGGTCAGCCGCCGAGCCGGTATCAGAAGGTGTGGGATCATGCTGAAGACCAGGCGATTTATGATATGGAGCGGGCGGCAGATGGGACAGGTGATTTCTTTGTGGTGGGCACTACGCGTGATCCCAATACTGGTGACTGGTATGCATACGTGGCGCGTTTTAATAGTCAGGGGCAAATGATCTGGCACAGGCGCCTGTGGATCAATACGGGACAAGATTACGAGGCATATGGTGTGGGGGCGACGACGGATGGGGGTGCCCTGGTTGTGGGTCGCCATTTTATAGGAGGTGGCAATGACCAGTGTTTTGTCTTTAAGCTCAATAGTGCGGGAGCGGTTCAGTGGGTTCAGGAGTTTTCCAGCGGAGGAGGAGATGTGTTTTGTTCTGATGCTGTTGAACTGGTGGGTTATTCAGGCGGGGGTCCTGACCGGTATGTTGTCGTGGGGATGGCGGAGTTAGGAGATCAGGATATTTTTGTGGGCTTTCTGGATAACAATGGCAATGTTACCAATCAGTTAACTTATGATGGTGGGAATAACAGTGATGAGCGTGGGTTAGCGGTGTATTGGGAGAGTACTACGCAGGCGCTATATGTGGCGGGGCGCAGGCGTCCCTCCTTTTTCTCCAATCGGCTCATTCTTATGCAGATTGTAGATATGGGAGGTGGGGCTTGGCAGAAAGCCTGGGATCAGCAATACAGTGTGCCTGGATGGGATTTTCGGCTGGCAGACGTGACGGTGATTGGCAATTTTGTATGGCTGGCGGGGCTGGTTCCGAATCAAAATCGCCGGATTCTGCTCAGGGTGGATGCCGGGACAGGCGCCAACCCTCAGTTGCTCTGGATGACCGGAGGGAATAACAACAATGAATTGCTGTGGGACATTGTGCCATCTTTTGACAATACGCGGGTAGTGGTTGTGGGCATGACCGAGGAATACACAGGTACGCAAGATGTATTTGTTGCAGAGGTGGATGTGGGTGCGACTATGGTGCATCGGGCACTGATTTACAATCTGGATGGGGATCAGGAGCCTGCGGGAATTCTTCAGGATGGTAACGGCTATCTGATTGCATTCTGGGGGGACAATGTTGGCGTGGGGAACGATGCAGACTATATGTTGTGGAAGATTGACTCGTTCTGGAATGGTGGGTGTAATGCGCTGCAGGTGCCGGTTGCGTATGGTAATGCGAGTGTGAGTGTCAATTCAAATGTATTGCAGCTTAGTGGCAATGTGGCGGCGAATATGCCGAATTTTCGGGCGGATGCGGTTTCGTATGTGGGTATATGCGCCTGTCCACTTACTGCCAGCTTTACGCACAGTGTTGCCAGTTGGGCATGTGTAGGGGATACGGTGGATTTCTTTGGTGTGGGTAGTGATGTGAATGGTAAGGTTGAGGGGTTGCAGTTTTTCTGGGATTTTGGTCCGGGTGCGGTGCCTGCAACGTCTACAGTGGATTCTCCACAGAATGTGTACTGGACGAGTTCGGGTACGAAAGGTGTGAAGATGCGCGTTTCGGATGGGTTGTGTGCAGATTCGGTTATTCAGAGCATAGTGGTGCACGATACGCCCACGATTAATATTGTGGCGTTGCCGAGCACGACGGTTTGTGAGGGGTCGCCTATTCAGTTTGCCAACAATGGGAGTGGAGGTCCGGGCTGGAATTATCAATGGAGTTTTGACTGGGGTGCGAGTCCATCCACCAGCACCTTGGATTCGCCCACGGTGATTTATACGGGTGCGGGTTTGCGCGAGGTTACGCTGACGGTTTCGTCGCCTTATTGCAGTGGGACGGATACACTGGTGATTCAGGTTGACAGTACGCCACAGGTGTCGTTTTCGTATCCGCCGCGGGTGTGCGAAGGTGAGGTAGCACAGTTTCAGTTTACGGGGGTTGCGGCGAGTGGTGCCACGTACACGTGGACGTTTGAAGATGGGACGCCAGGTACTGCCAATGGCCCGTCGGTTACCACGCAATTTCAGGGTGTGGGCTGGAAGACCGTAACGCTCAAGGTGACGAATGGGAACGGATGCAGTGCGATGGATTCGGTGGAGGTGCTCGTGGACAGTTTGCCCGATGTCAATATTGTAGCGATTCCGGGGAATACGGTTTGTGAGGGGAGCATGATTCAGTTTGCCAATAATGGGACTGGTGGTCCGGGCTGGACGTTTCAGTGGAGTTTTGACTGGGGTGCGAGTCCTTCTGCAAGTACGCTGGATTCGCCGATCGTTGTGTATAGTGGTGCGGGTCCGCGCATAGTCAGTTTGACGGTTTCCTCACCTTATTGTACGAATAGTGATACTCTGGTGGTACAGGTTGACAGTACGCCGCAGGTGTCGTTTTCGTATCCGCCCCGGGTATGCGAAGGTGAAGATGCGCAGTTTCAGTTTACTGGGGTAGTGGCGAGTGGTGCGACGTATGCCTGGACGTTTGAAGATGGGACGCCATCTGGTGCGAACACCCCGTCGGCAACGGTTCAGTTTCAGGGTGTGGGCTGGAAGACTGTAGTGTTGACTGTAACGAATGGCAATGGATGCACAGCCAGTGATTCGGTAGAGTTGCATGTAGACAGTGTACCGGAAGTTTCGTTTACGGTGAGTTTGCCAGTTTGTGCAGGGGATACGGTTTCTTTTGCGAACACGGGTACGAGTGATACGATCTGGACGTATCAATGGTGGTTTGGAGAAGGGGCAGTGCCTGCGCAGGCGACGGTGGAGAACCCCACGGGCATTGTGTATACGTATGGTGGTGCGAAGGTTGTTTGGTTAGAGGTTCGGAATCCGCATACGGGGTGCTGGGCGCGGGACTCCAAGGTCATCTGGATTGATACGTTGCCCTATGCCAATGCGGGGCGAGATACGACCATTTGTTATGGGACGGCGGTTCAGCTGGGCACGCCACCTCCGGCAGGTACGAACTACCAGTATACGTGGCGGCCTGTGGAGACGCTGGATGATCCTTCAGTGGCGCAGCCGACGGCTACGCCTGACGCGCGCCAAACGTGGTATGTGGTGACGGTGGTAGATCCCAATACGGGTTGTCGGGCAATGGATAGTGTGTTAGTTACGATGCTTCCGCCTTTAGAGGTTGATGCTGGTCCCGATGTGGAGATCTGTTATGGGGATACGGTTCAGATCAGTGCGGTGTTTTCGGATCGGTATGCGTTCAGCTGGTCGCCAGCGATGTGGATCAGTGATCCGCAGGTTCCCGATCCGTATGTGTGGCCAGAGACGACGACTGTCTACCGGATAACAATAACGGATACGAGCGTTTATCAATGTGGGAGTGCGTATGATGAGGTGTTGGTTTTGGTGCATCCCTTGCCGGATGCAAGGATTGTTCCGGATACGGATACGATTGCGCTGGGTCAGGAGATTCAGCTGGTGGCGACGGGAGGCGTTCAATATGAGTGGACGCCCTGGGAAAGCCTGAACAACGCGGGGATTCCCGATCCGATTGCGCGTCCTGAGACGACGACCGTGTATGTGGTTCGCGTAGTAGACGTGTATGGTTGTGTGAACTATGATACGGCGGTGATTTATGTGATTAGTCCGACGGTGTGGGTGCCCAATGCATTTACGCCGGATGGTGATGGCGTGAGCGATGAGTTTCGTGTGATGGGCAGTGGATTTGTGGCGTATGAGTTGCGGATATTTGATCGGTGGGGCAATCTGGTGTTCTGGACGCGTGAAATAGGGAAAGGATGGGATGGGACGAATTACAGGAATGGACAGGCGGAGCCTCCTGGCGCTTATGTATACTGGTATTATGTGAAGACGTCGGACGGACAGGAGTGGCAGGGTGAAGGCATAGTGAATTTAATCCGGTAAAAAAACCTGTGAGAAAAACAGGCAGACATGCGGAGGTTGGTTGCTGGCGGTTTTCTGGTGGCTTGTTTGCTGGGTGTGGAGAACGGGGTTGTGGGTCAGGACATTCGTTTTTCCCAGCCGTGGCGTGTGCCATTGCGGTATAATCCGGCGTTGATGTCGTTGAATGCGGGGATTGATGCGGTGTTGCATGCGCGATTTCAGTGGCTGGGTATTGCTGGCGGTTATAAAACTTATCATTTGCATGGGATGGCGCCTGTCCTTTTTACGGACAATGGCAAGCTGGATGTGGGCTTGAGTGTGTTGATGGATGAGGCGGGTGCTTATCAGATGTGGGATGCCCGCTTAGCGGTAGGATATACGATGTTGTTAAGTCGGCATGGTGGTCTGGGTGTGAGCGTAGCGCTGATGGGTGGCTATGGTCAGCGCAGTTTAGATGTGAGTGGCTTGAAGTTTGACGATCAGGTGACGGCGACGGGTGCGTTTGACCCGAATATTCCCACGGCGAATGTGGTTACGGTGGACAAATTGGGTTTGCCGGTTGTGGGTGCGGGCATAGACTTTTTCCGGCGCAGTGAGGGGAGTGCCGGTGGTCGTATGGGCTTTTACATAGATTATTTGAATCGGCCGGATGTAGGTGTGATGGAGGGCAGTGACACGGGTATGCCTTTCCGGTATACGATGCACATTGAGTTGATTTTGCCGGAGGAGGATTACGAGCTGGTTGGTGGGTTGTATGCCTGGCGGCATGGAGGTTCTGAGGAGTTGGCGATCGGTGGGTTGTTCCGCTGGTTTGGCAGTGAGGACTGGAGTGCGGAGGTTGGGTTGTGGTATCGGTTTGACAATTCCATTTCGTTTACGGTGGGTGGTCGTTATCGGTTTATCCGGTTGATGTACAGTTACGATTTGCCTTCGGGGATGTTCAGTCAGACGTTTGGCGGGCAGGTTGCGCATGAAGTGTCGTTGGGTGTGTTTTTCCCGCGTGAGCATACGCAGTGGCACACGCCGAAGTATTGATTAAAGGCGGTGGTTTTAAGCGGTTTAGATCTGTGTAGTGGTGAACCTTTTTGTGGGGGTAAACTGAATAGAATGAGCAGGGGAGATGTGGGGCGTGCTCAGGCGCGTGTGGTAGAGGCATTGACGGAGGCATTGCGGAAAGCGGTGTCTTCTTCTGGGGAGGTGGGTCCGGAATGTTTTTCTGAGGGTAGCGATGAGGTTCGGATTCAGCCTGAAGATGTGGAATTTGATGAGGAAGGTCGTGTGGTCATCAAGAATCCGGAGGTGGCACGTCGGATTCAGGCGTGGCTAAAGGAGTGTAAGGAGATTTACGTATCTGGGGAGCGGGTTCCGGGTAATTCTTTTTGTATCAATGGGGTATGTCCTGTTCCGTGAGGAAGGATAATGGGGTAGTGGCTGAACAGGGAGGTTTTGAGGAGTGGCTTCAGGGATTGCGCAATGATTATTTGCGATTGATTGTATTCGTGACGGAGCAATGCAATTTTCGGTGCGTTTATTGTTATGAGACGTTTAGGGTTGGTCGGATTCGTCCGGAGGTTGTGTCGGGCATTAAGCGGTGGATAGGTCGGCGCATGCCTGGACTCCGTGGTGTGCGTCTGTCGTTTTTTGGCGGTGAACCATTGTTGTATCCTTCAGTGATTGTAGAGTTGATGCAGGCTGTTTGGGCGATGCGTAGGGAGGGTCAGGTGATATTGGGTGATGTGACGACCAATGGTTATTTCCTGGGTGGGAAGCTTGCTCGGACGTTGATTTCGAACGGGGTGAAGGGTTTTCAGATTGCGATAGATGGTTTGGCGTCCTGGCATAATCGGTTTCGTCCGTTGCGAGGTGGTCAGCCTACGTTTTCGGTGGTGGTTCGCAATATTCTGGGGTTGCTGGCGACTGATTATTCGTTTTCACTGGTTGTTCGTTTCAATGTGTGTGACCAGAATTTTCAGTCGGTTGTGCGTTTTTTGGAGCGTTATCGGTGGCTGGCGGATCCCCGTATTGCAATTCATTTTCATGCGGTATTTGGTCATGAGGTGTGGCGGTTGTGCGATGCTGGTAGGCGGTTAGCGGAGTTACGGAGGATTGCACGGGAGATGGGATATCGGGTGCTGGAGTTGGGAGGAGTGTGTTATTCTTGTCAGGCGAATGTGTTTGTGGTTCGTGCGGATGGTCGTCTTCAGAAGTGTACTGTGGCGCTGGATGATGATCGGAATACTGTGGGTGTGGTTCGGGGCGATGGTAGTATTTGCCTTGATCAAAGCAAGATGCGTGCGTAGGTGTTTGCGAAGGATAGGCGATGTCCCTGGCGCGTTATTGGCGTGCGGTGAGTGTAGTGGCTGGTTCGGGTCGTGTAGATAGAGGGGGTGAGCCGGGATGGAGGAGGTAGTAATGGTCTACACAAAAGATGAGGAGGCGGAAGACGTTCAGGGAAGGCATGATGATCAGGACCATGGAGGGGATCAGCGCGGATAGTCTTTTGTCGTGGAGACTAATGGAGAACATGGGGTTGTGTGCGAATTGTTTCTGGAGGAATTGCCGCCATGCCTGTTGTGCTTGTTGGGATTGGAAAGGGATGGGTATGTCCACGTGGATGTGGAAGAAGACGATAGGAAATTGCTGATTGTCTATGAGTTTTTGGCAGATGTAGAACAGGCTGTCGCTGAAAAACATAACCCTTCTCAGGGTGGTCCATTGGATGAAGAGATTGCGGGAGCGGGGAGAGACATAGGGCCAGCGTCGCAGTAGTTCAATCGGGGTGAGTTCTGCGAAGGGCTGGGTGAGCTGGGCGAATTCCTGGTACAATATCAGGTATTGGGGGTTGTCGCTGGAGGCTGGCGTTTTCTTTTGGGCAAGTATAGAATCCACAATATAGCGATGCATTTCCCGAAGCATGTTGTAGTCCTCGTCTATGTGGAGCTGGTTCAGGAACTTTTCGGCTTTTCTGTCAAATTTATGCCAGCAGATGGAAGAGGGTTGTTGTATGCACTGTTTTCGGAGTTGAGCGAGTTCTTGAAGTCCTTTTTTCATGATTTTGCCTCGTTCGTCGTAGATGGGGTAGAAGGCGATTTGTCGGCGGTGGATGTCGTAGTAGAGGATTCCGGCGATTTCGCGTTTGTAGGTTGAGAGCGAATCGAAGAGCCAGTCAATTGTATGTGGGATCTGGCGCAATGCACAATTGAGCCACTGGTAGTAAGGTCCGTTTCGCAGGGGGCGGCATGCACGGAAGACGGTTAATTCGGGTGCGTAGAGTCGCATAGCCGTCTGGATGTAAAGGTAACGGATCAGGCGGTAGCCGGAAGCGACGACTTCTTCGGGGAGTGAGGAGTCTGTCAGGATGCTGGTGGGTAGATTGACGGGGTACAGCCATTGACTGCCCAAACGTAGTGCTAAAAGGAGGGAATCGCGCGGTATGTATCGTTGGGCGGTGCGGACTATGTGCTGGACGAGAGCACAGACCTGTTGGGTAGTGCCGTTGATTACGGTATGCCAGTTTTTTCCGATGGGTGTGAAGATGTCGGTGCCAGGTGCGTTGTTTGGCGCCAGGGTGCGGATACGTTGTGGTGTGCTTTTGAGGAGGATTTGAACGTACTGTTTCAGGATCTGGAGGTTTTGGTGGCATTGGGTTTGCCAGGTGGGTTTGGTAGTACCTGGTAATGGGTTGAGGGCAAAGATCAACAGTATGAGGGCAGGCGGAGGTGGGGGATGGATAGGGCTGAGCGTACTGGTCATGGTTTCTGGGACTTTTACTCTTTTTATTACGACAGGATTGTGGGGAGGGTTGCATAAAAATTTGGGAGGGTGTGGAGGGTGGATCTGGAACCTTTTGGGGATGTTGTGTGCTTAATGAGAGGGAGAGGTGTGTGAAGATTTGGTGTTATTCATGGGTCGGGGTCGTGGTGGCAGAGGTCAGGGTGGGGTACAGATTGAGTTTGTGCATCGGAAGGCGTTTCATGATTATGAGATTCTGGAGAAGTACATTGCGGGGCTTCAATTGACGGGTACGGAGATCAAGGCGATTCGTCAGGGGAAGGTGAATTTGAAGGATTCGTTTTGCTATGTGAAGGATGGAGAGATGTGGGTGCGAGGCATGTACATTGGACCGTATGACAAGGCGGGGTATGTGCAGCATGATCCGTATCGTGAGCGCAAGTTGTTGTTGCACAAGTCGGAGATCCAGCGGCTGGCAGGAAAGATGCAGGAGCGAGGTTTGACGGTTGTGCCTTTGCGGTTGTTTATCAATGAGCGGGGCTGGGCGAAGCTGGAGATTGCGCTGGTGCGTGGTCGGAAGAAGTACGACAAGCGAGCGGTTTTACGTCAGCGTGAGGCGGACTGGGAAGCGCGTCGTGCGTTGAAAGCGTATCGGATGGCATGACGGTGCAGGAAGATTTGTACAGGTACCGGTATGTGGTTCGGCTTGGCGGGTATTTTGGCACGAAGGACCGTCAGACGCGTGCGTATTTTCGTCGTCGTCTTCAGGAGAATATTGTTCGGGCGTTAGAGGGTTGCTGGTGTTCGGGGGATGTGTCGTCGCTGGTGCATGTAAGTGTACACTGGGATCATTTGCGTGTAGAGACGGTGTTTCCGGCAGAGGAAGTGCTTCGTCATATTTTTGGGATTGCCAATTTTTCTCGTGCGGTGTATTTTCCGTATGAGGGTCTGGATCATTTGCTGGATAGGGCAGAGTTTTTTTTCAAGCCGTTTGTTTTGTTTCGTCGGTTTGGTGTTCGTGCCAGTGGTGAGGCGGGGGTGTCTGCGCGCCGGATTGAGCGGTTGCTGGGTGCGCGGTTGGTGCCGTATGGGCATCGTGTAGATTTGACGGATCCTGAGGTGTGGTGTTATGTGGAGGTGAAGAAGCGTGAGGTTGTGTTGTACACGGAGAAGCAGGGGGGTGCGCGAGGTCAGCCCATTGGTACGCAGGGTCGTGTGTTGATGCTGTTTTCGGGGGGGATTGACTCGCCGGTGGCGGCTTGGCGGTTGTGGCGTGCGGGATGTACGCTGGATTTTTTGTATTTTGATCTGGGTAGTGCGGAGCAGTTTCGCTGTATGCTGGAAAGTTTGCGGTATTTGTACAGGCGGTGGGCGTGTGGTGTGGAGGGTAATCTGGTGGTTGTGCCCTTTGTACCTGTCATTGGCGAGATTTTGCAACGTCCGAAGTATTATCAGAATCTGTTGCTGAAGTTCTTTTTTTATCGGGTTGCTGAAGAGGTGGCGCGCGATTGTGGGGGTTGTCAGGCGCTTGCGACGGGCGAGTCCTTAGGACAGGTTTCCACGCAGACGTTGGCGAATTTATCGGCGCTGGATCGTGTGGTGGCGCTTCCGATTTTTCGTCCTTTGCTGACGATGGAGAAGGAAGAGATTGTGGCGTTGAGTCGGTCTATTGGGGTGTTTGATCTGGCGTATAAGGGTGAGGAGTATTGTGCGCTGGCTCGGCATGGAGTGGGTACGCGTATTCCTTACTTGCGTTTGCTTCGTCAGGCGCTGGCATGTGATTGGGGTGTTGTTGGGGAGGTTCTGGCTCAGAAGCGTGTTTATCCTTTGCGGGAATTGTTTTTGTCGGATCAATGGAAGAGGTTGTTGAAATCTTTTAGGGTCATGGGTGGTGAGCACAGTGGATTGGCGGGGATTCGTGTTCCGGAGGGTGCGGTGGTGATTGATTTGCGTTCGCCAGAGGAGTTTCAGCGCTTTCATTTGCCGGGCAGTAAAAATGTTCCGTTTACGCGGGCGTGGGCAGAATTCCTGCACTGGGACAAAAACAAAAAGTATTTTCTGGTGTGTGGCGAAGGCATGATGAGTGCGTTGCTGGCGCATCATATGAAGAATGCGGGTTTTCGGGATGTGTCGCATTTGGAAGGTGGGTTACGTCGGTGGTATCGTGAGGGGA
>JALWYU010000053.1 GCA_026992635.1 Bacteroidota bacterium
GTCCATAGCGGAGGGGATTACACCCGGTCCCATTCCGAACCCGGCAGTTAAGCCCTCCCGCGCCAATGGTAGCGGGGCACAGACCCCGTGAGAGTAGGTCGATGCCCGCCAGGTTTTTTTTATTTATGTGGCGGGCAGGTTGGGAAGTGCGAGCGGGCAAAACAATATCTGGTGGGTAAAGGGGGGTGATTGTTGTGCGAAAAGGGTTGTGTGGGATGTCGGGAATTGGTTTGTTGTTTCCCGGACAGGGTGCACAGTTTGTGGGTATGGGTCGTGATTTGTATGAGCAATCTGGGCATGTTCGTGGGTTGTTTGATCGGGCACAGGCAATGGTGGATTATCCTTTGCTGGAGGTGATGTTTGAAGGCCCGGAGGATCGCCTCCGCGAAACGCAATATACGCAACCTGCCATTTTTTTGCATTCTATTGCGGTGTATGAGGTGGAACGGGCGTCAGGGAAGTTGAATGAAGAGGAGGTGCTGGGATGCGCCGGGCATTCTCTGGGTGAGTTTACTGCGCTGGTTGCGTCGGGCGTACTTTCGTTTGAAGATGGTTTTCGGCTGGTGGTTGCTCGTGCGCGTGCGATGCAGCGGGCGTGTGAACATGTTGCTTCCGGGATGACTGCCGTGATTGGGATGGACGAACAGATTGTGGAAGCGGTGTGTGCAGAGGTTCAGGGGGAGCTGGGTGAAGTTCTGGTTCCTGCCAATTACAATGCGCCGGACCAGCTGGTGATTTCCGGGACGATTCGGGCGTTAGAAGAGGCGGAACGGCGGTTGCGTGATCGGGGTGCTCGTCGGTTAGTTCGCCTGAATGTGCATGGTGCGTTTCATTCGCCGTTGATGGAACCGGCGAAGGAGGAGCTGGCGCGGGCAATTCAGGATGTGCCGTTTCACCCGCCTAAATACCCTGTTTACCAGAATGTGACGGGTAGGGGTGTGCGCGACCCTGAACAATTGCGCCAGAACCTGATAGAACAAATTGTTTCACCGGTTCGGTGGCGCCACACGATTGAGCAGATGCGCGCCGATGGTGTAGACGCTTTTATGGAGTTGGGTCCGGGTCGTGTCCTTACGGGTTTGGTGCGCCGGATTTTGCGCAAGCATGGATAGATAGGGGTGCGCTGGCACTTGTGTTCGCTCGCGTGGGCGACAGGGGTTGCCGTTCGGTGGATGAGGAACAATTTGTTGGTGAGGCGGGCACTGTGGACTCAGTTACAGGGATTGGGAATTGGAGAAAGTGTCTTTGCAGTTTTTGAGGAACTGATTGAAGCGTATGCACGCATTGTTTTGGGAAGAAGGCGGCATTACCATTCATTTATGTGGATGTGCGTGTTCGGATTGCACATTATGGAATAGCGGATACCTAGCTGCCATGACGCGGGATCGTCCACCTGAAAGCCAACATGGGCATTATTCACTTCATTTCCTGGGAGGTATTGCAAAAGAAAAGTGGATGCAGGAAGAAGTTCTGATACAGGATGTGTGCCACCTGGAAAATCGCACTCAGTGCACGCCCTGTACAGGAGCCGGTTCCAATTCAAAACGATAGGTCTCAGCAAGAGGGTGGATGAAAATCCAGTCTTCCGGATTTTCTGCCTGACGTACCTTACTAAGTGAAGAAAAGCGAACGCTCAAGAAAGCAGCATCCGAAAACACAGACGTATGCCCCGGATCCTGCAAATGCGGGAAGCCATTCGCGAAGCCATGATTGAAGAAATGGAACGGGATGAACGCGTCTTTCTAATGGGTGAGGAGGTCGGGTATTATCATGGTGCGTACAAGGTGAGTGAGGGCATGCTGGAACGTTTTGGCCCAACGCGAGTTATTGATACACCGATTTCGGAGCTGGGTTTTGCCGGGATTGGCGTAGGAGCGGCAATGAACGGGTTGCGTCCCATCGTTGAATTTATGACGTGGAACTTTGCGCTGTTGGCTGCCGATCAGATCATCAATTCCGCCGCCAAAATTCTCTATATGTCAGGTGGGCAGTTTCGTGTGCCCATCGTGTTTCGGGGTCCCAACGGCTATGCAGGTCAGCTGGCGGCAACTCACTCCCAGGCATTTGAAGCATTCTATGCCCATGTACCGGGTTTAAAAGTGGTATCGCCTGCTACACCCTACGATGCAAAAGGCTTGTTGAAGAGTGCGATTCGCGATGACGACCCTGTCCTGTTCCTGGAATCGGAATTGCTCTATTCGTTAAAAGGGGAGGTTCCCGAAGAAGAATATTTGATTCCCATTGGCAAGGCGGACGTCAAACGTCCAGGAAAAGATGTAACACTCGTTTCATTCAATAAGTTGCTTCATGTAACGATGGACGCTGCGAAAGAGCTGGAAAAAGAAGGCATAGACGCTGAAGTAATTGACCTGCGCACGATTCGTCCGCTGGACATTGAAACCATTATTCAGTCCGTGAAAAAGACTAACCGTATCGTCATTGTGGATGAAACCTGGCCCTATATGTCCGTAGCCAGTGAAATCACCTACCAGGTACAAAAATTTGCCTTTGACTATTTGGACGCTCCCGTGCGACGTGTCAACTGTACAGATACACCGGCACCCTATGCTCCCAATCTTCTGAAAGAATACTTTCCCTCAGTGGAGAAAGTGGTGCGCGCTGTCAAAGAAGTGATGTACTACACGATTTGAGCGGGCATGTGAAGCCCATACAGGACATACTGCGGAGGCTGTGAAGCGTTGGGTAACCGAATGCAAGTGTTCAATATGCTCACACGGCAAGTCCGGGAATTGCATAACTTGACTGGATTATTTCGTGTTCTGGCACTGGTTCTTCTTATTGGGCAGGGGTTGCATCCTGCGGTTTCCTACGGGGATAGACCAATGCTTCAGGAGGTTGTCCACTCGCTGCCCCAGCGTTATGAAGCACTGAATGCCTATCGGGAAATTCTGATCCACTACTGGTTACAGACCGAGGCTTTTTCCCGGATGAAAATGTTGCTGTTGTTTCCGCCATGTCGTGAAGTGCTTGCCCATACCTGGCTCGGAAAAGAAACCCCCCAGCTGATAGAAACCTTCTGTGCGTTCATGGAAGAGCAGTCCCGGCAGGAAGCCTTAGCCCTTGCCTTTGCCCTGTACTGGGGTTACCGAAAAGAACTGGATTCTGCAGTGCGTGCGTTGCACTTACCGGGGTATGCCAGGGTCCTGCCCATTGCCCTCTCGTTGATGAACCCTTTCTGGAAAGATCCCTTTGGCAGGACCGGTTACTGGCAACTGTCCTATACGGTTGCACGTGCTGGTCATCTGCAGGTTACGGGTAGACAGGACCAGCGTCGTGTCTGGCGGTATTCAACCCGCGTTGCCCTCCGGTATCTTCGCTATTTAGTCCAGCAGGCGGATGGCGACACGCTCTGGGCACTGGTGTGGTATGTGGGTTCACCCTTACTGGTACGGGGCGATTGGTCAGCAGTACCTGTGCCGGTCAAGCTCCAAGTCATCCATGTCCTCTATGTGTGGCATCTTTACCGGTGGAATCGCAAGCGCCTGGAACAAAGCATGTTTTCTGAAGGGGTGCGCACTCCTTTCCCAACCATGCACTGTACACCTGTGTCTGATACGCTGGCACTCTCTGCTATTGCCCAGGCACTTAAGATCCCTATCCACGCCCTTGCCCTGTGGAATGCCCAATACCACCAGTGGCTCTTCCCTGGTGATACCCTTTGTTTACCCAAACTGGACTGGCAACCCTACTACCCGCAACTCGTTTCAGCCAGCCGAAAACTCTGGAAAGCCACAATTGGCACAAAACCAAGGTGTACACAACCTGTCCTCTATCGCGTACGTCCCGGAGACTGTCTGAGCCTCATCGCACAGCGTTATGGCGTGCGCGTCCGCGACCTGATGCGCTGGAACAGGTTGCACACCACGACCATTTACCCCGGGCAAATCCTTCGGATCTACCGGCGATGCCCAGGATAAGTAACTCTGAGGTCTCACCCGTAGCCGTGTGGCTGGTTTTCTTAGGGACGGGCTTCCTCCTCTTTGCTCTCTCCATCCTCTACGAACTCATTCCTGACCTCAGCCAAAAAACCGGAATCTATTTTCCCCGAATCAGTGACCTGGTCACAGTACCTACCTCCCGGGAAGAAGTCCTCCTCGCTTCATTGCCTGAGCAAGACAGCCTGACCCAGGCACAACTTGCCCAAATCCAGGACTCCATCCGTCGGCGCCAGATCCTGGACTCGCTCCTAACCCTCTACAGCCGAATCCAGTTTCCACCCGGGGGAAAACAACGCCTCTTCCAGTTCTTCCAGCAAGCAGAACAGGCACGTCAAACCGGACGACGGATCCGAATCCTCCACTATGGCGACTCCCAAATAGAAGGAGAACGAATCACCGCACAAATCCGTAACCAGCTCCAAAAACTCTTTGGAGGACGAGGGGTTGGCTTGGTGCCTATCGTCCCCTTAGCGCCCCTCCTCTCCGTCCACATCCGCCACTCACACAACTGGCAACGAATCCCTGGCTACGGACCCCAAGCCCAAACCCACCAGGATAAACGCTTCGGACCACTGTTCACCGCCTTCGTCTACGAAGGCGATAGTGCCTGGCTACAGATCTATCCAGCACGACGCGGCTACTGGCGCGCACGAACCTACACCAGCGCAACCCTCTACTACTCACTGGACCACGACTCCACTACACTCACTATCCAAACCCCAACAAACCAGCAAGACACAACACTCCACCAAGCCAGACTCGGGCAACTCACCATCACCCTCTCTCCCGGCGATACGCTCACCCTGCACTTCCAGGGTCCCTCCCCCCGGGTCTACGCCCTCTCCTTAGAACACCACCAGGGCGGCATCCTCATGGATAACATCCCCCTGCGCGGTTCCTCCGGCTTGGAATGGACCAAACAAGACCCATCCTTCCTCCGAATCGTCTACCAGGAACTGAACCCCACTATGTTCATCCTCCAATTCGGCGGGAACATCATCCCCTACATAAAAGACGAACGCCAGTGCAAAAACTACGCACGCTGGTTCAGCGCACAACTCAAACTGATCCAGCGACTCGTTCCCAACGCCCTGATCCTGGTCATCGGTCCCGCCGATATGGCAACTCGCATCCAAGGCAAACTCCAAACCTACCCCTACTTGGAATGCGTTCGCGACGCCCTCCGTACTACAGCACTCCAGCACAACGCCCTCTTCTGGGATATGTACATCAATATGGGCGGACGAAACACCATCATCCACTGGGTAGAACGCGATACCCCCCTCGCCGCCAAAGACTATGTCCACTTCACTATTCACGGCGTCCGAAAAATCGCAAACCTCCTCTGGGAAGACCTCTACTACGAATACCAGCAATACCGCCAGTGGAGACAACAACAGCAACAACACCAAAAAGCATCAACGAAAACCCAACAAGTGGACACCCTTATACGACAGTATGCACAAAAAACGCAAGGGAAAGGTTAGAGGACAGAAAAGGGGAAGGG
>JALWYU010000054.1 GCA_026992635.1 Bacteroidota bacterium
CTCCCACCACTACCCATTGCCTCCCCCACCACTCCACAGTGCCACTCCCACCACTACCCATTGCCTCCTCCACCACTCCACAGTGCCACTCCCACCACTACCCATTGCCTCCTCCACCACTCCACAGTGCCACTCCCACCACTACCAATTGCCTCCCCCACCACTCCACAGTGCCACTCCCACCACTACCAATTGCCTCCCCCACCACTCCACAATGCCACTCTCACCACTACCCATTGCCTCCTCCACCACCCCATAGTGCTACTCCCACCACTACCAATTGCCTTTCCCACCACGCCAGAAGCCAATCTCTCCCCTCCAAAGCGCAATCTTCCCCTCCAATCCATGAATCAACCCACATGAAATTGCAGGTGCCCGCAACGGAATCAGGTTTTCTTTCTCTTCTCCCATCACCCTATCCTGCCTGCGAACCGGATTGGACAGCCTCGCACAGGACAATATCCGTACCCTGCACAGGCGCCCGGCAGTCCTGCCAATCTCCATCATCCGCAATGGCATCACGCAAACCCGAAGCACCCACTTCTTCCCCGCACTCCAGCCATCACAGACACTCCACCTCCTGGCACAATTTTTGCATTTATTCCCCTTAACTTACCTCTAAAAATCCAGAACCATGCAACACTTCATCCACTGCTGCATCCACCAGCTGGCTAAACGCTGGGCGCCCCTATCCGCCTCCTTCATCCTGATCCTGACGTTGACTAACACCCCCACGCACGCCCAGTCTATGCGCATCGGCTATATTGACGCCGCGTCCATTCTCCAGGACATGCCCGAACGTGCACGCGCCGAGCAAGAACTCCAGCGCTACGCACAGCAACTGGACCAGCAAATCCAGCAAATGCTCATGGAATACCAGAAAAAACTGGAAGAGTACCAGAAAAACTTTGAAACCTGGCCAGAAAGCGTACGCGAAATCAAACAAAAGGAACTGGCTGACTTAGAAAGCAACATCCAGGAATTCCGACTGCGCGCACAACAGGAACTCCAGCAAAAACAACAGGAACTCCTCCAGCCCCTCATTGATAAAATCAAACAAGCCGCCCAGCAGGTCGCACGCGAACGCGGATACGACTACGTCTTTGACGCCAGTGCCGGCGTATTCCTCGTCTTACCCCCCGCCCACGACCTCACACCCTACGTACGCCAAAAACTCGGACTCTAATGACCCAAAACCCACCATCACAACAACAACCCCGCTTACTCCGCACACTATACACCCTTTTTTTCCACACGATCACTACCACCGCCTGCACACTGATCCCGACGACCCACGCCCAAGATACCATCGCCTTCCAGAGCTTTGAAGGTGCCCCCACCGACAACTGGCTCTACACCGAAACACCCGACTCACTGATCAGCCCCGTCCAATCCTGGGCATGCCACGGACAAGCCAGCCTCGCACTGCGCGGCACACCTACTGGGAACGTCAACCCACAGGTCGCTTTCCAGCCCATCACCCTCAATCCCAACGGCAAATACCTCTTCTCCATCTCTTACGGCGCACGCGGACCCGACTCCCAGGAAGACCTCTTCCTGATCTACTCTACCGACATGGGTACAACCTGGGACACCATCAAACTCGTTGACGGATGGAGCAACATCGTCATCTACTGCAACGAAGTAGACCCCAACTCCACTGCAGGCGGCGGGGCAAACCAAAACCCTTACCAGATCGCACTCCCACCCAACGCCACCTCCTTCCAGTTCTACATCCTTTACGACGTCCGACCTAACTTCTCCAGCCACAAAGACACCTTTTTCATTGACTACATCTTCCTTATCGCCGACACCACAAAACCCCACGTAGAACGCGCAATCGCCTATATGCCCGACACAATCCGCCTCTACCTGTCCGAACCCTTAGACACCACACAGTGGCAAGCCTCAGACTTCCTCCTGACCGATACCTCATTCTCCGACACCATCTACGGTACCCAGCTCATCTGGACACATCCCACCCAGCCACTCTTAGTACTCAACAAACCCCTCTCTCCACAACAACCCTACTACCTGTTCACCGACACCCTCACCGACCGACTTGGCAACACCGCTCTACCCGAAACCCTCATCGTCTACCTGCCCGGCTGGCTGGACATCATCATCACCGAATTCTTCCCCGACCCCACTCCACCCGTCGGACTCCCCGACTGCGACAAATGCGAATACGTGGAAATCTACAACCGGACACCCTATTCCATCAGCTTAGAGGGATGGACACTCGCCAACCGTTCCGGATACACTGTACGATTCCCCCAAACCTACCTGCCCCCCTACACCTACGCCCTACTCATCCACGAACAGGGCGCACCACTCTTCTCATCACTGGCTCCCTTCATCATTGCTTTTCCCACTTTTCCCTACGTCCACAACGACTGGGGAAAAATCCTGCTGCGCACCCGATGGAATACATGGTCAGACATCGTTGTCTACGACGAGTCCTTCTACCACGACCCACTCAAAAGCCAGGGAGGATGGGCCATTGAACGCGTCACCCTCCAACCAGTATGCGGAGGCAAAAACCTGTGGCATGCCTCTCAACACCCCCGGGGCGGAACACCCGGAACACCCAACAGCTTCCAGACCGAATCAATCCATATGCCCAAACCCCTGCTCCTCAAACGACGATGGCAAGCCGACACACTCACCATCCTGGAATTCTCAGAACCCCTGCCCATCTCAGCACTGGACACAAACCACTACGTGCTCCTGCCCGACAACCGCCACCCCACATCCGCCTTCTGGTGGACAAACGACCCCAGAAAAATCGCACTGCACTGGCGCCCCCCCTTAGACAGCCAGACCACCTACCAGATCGCCTTTCAAATTCCCACCTGCCCCAACCTGACAATCCTCCAGGGAAACACCACTATAGCCAAGCCCTGCCCACCCGACTCCTTCGCCATCACCTTCAACGAAATCCTTTTCAACCCCTACCCCAACGGCGCCACCTTCGTGGAGCTCTACAACCGATCATCCTGCCCCATCAACACTGCTGACCTCCTCTTAGCCAACACAATATGTACCTCCGACACCCTGGACTACATCGCACCCTTAGACACCGCGGGCGAACTCTTCTTCCCCGGCGAATACCGCGTATACACCACCGATTCCTCCGGCGTACTCCACTTCTACAAAGTAGAACACCCCGAATGGCTACGTCAAACACGACCACTCCCCTACATGACCGCACCCGCCAGCTGCAACTACCGGCGCGGACTCGTGCTCCTGCAACGCACCAACTACCACACCATAGACCACATGATCTACGCTGAAACCTTCCACCACCCACTCGTGTACGAAAACAATTACGGAGAAGGCGTCTCCTTAGAAAAGATCCACCCCGACCTTTCTTCCAGAGATTCTATGGCATGGATGAGTGCTTCCCAGGAAGCAGGATTCGCCACACCCACCGCACCCAACTCCCAATACCAGCCTCTGGAAACCATACAAGCCAACCAGGAAATCCAGATCGCCATCACACCTCCACTGATCTCACCCGACAACGACGGCATAGATGACTATGCCCTCATCCAGATCCACACACGAAAAAGAGGCTGGATCCTCTCCGCACGAATCTTTTCTGCCGATGGCTACTTAGTCTACACACTGGCGGAAGGCATCCTCACCGACCAAACCACCACACTCACCTGGGACGGAAGAACCAGTACCGGACGGATCGCACCCACAGGACATTACGTCCTCGTCGTAGAAGGTATCCACCCGGACGGACTCATGCTCCGACAAAAAGCACTGATCGCTATTGCCTACCCCATGCGATAAACCTCCCATGTTCCGCGGGAAATCCACCGACCCTATCGTCGCCATCGCTACCCCACCCGGTAAAAGCGCAATCGCCATTGTCCGACTCGCCGGAAACGGCGTCATCCAGCTCGTCGCACCCTGCTTCCAGGGAAAACAACCCCTCACCCAGGCAAAAAGCCGCCAGCTCATCCACGGATGGCTCGTCCACCCGGAACGACCCGACCCGCCCCTGGACGAAGTCCTCATTGCCGTCTACCGTGCACCCCACTCTTACACCGGACAGGACATGGTAGAAATCTTCACACACGGCTCACCGCTCCTCCTCAAACAAATCCTCCGGCTATTTACAGAACGCGGCGCACGACTTGCCGAACCCGGCGAATTCACACTGCGCGCCGTCCTCCACGGTAAAATGGACCTCACCCGCGCAGAAGCCATCCACGAACTCATTGAAGCACGCAGTACCCGCGCACTGGAAACCGCAATCCGTCAACTGCGCGGAGACCTCTTCCAGAAAATCCGAAACCTCCGACAACAACTCACACACCTCACCGCACTTTTAGAACTGGAACTGGACTTTGCCGACCAGGACGTGGAATTCGCCAGCCGAACCCAGCTCCTCCAACTCCTGAACCAGCTCATCCAGGAAATTGAAAACCTCTTAGGCACCTACCGAACTGGAAAAGCCCTTAAAGAAGGAATACCCATCGTCATCGTCGGACATCCCAACGCCGGTAAAAGCACTTTATTCAACCGATTGATCGGTGAAGAACGCGCCATCGTCACAGACATCCCTGGAACCACCCGCGACTACTTAGAAGTAGAATGGGAAATCCACGGGTTCCCCGTCCGACTCATAGATACCGCTGGCTTGCGCGAAACAACCGATCCCATAGAACAAATCGGCATCGCCCGAACACAACAACAACTTAAGCAAAGCTTCTGTGCCCTGTACATCTTTGACGCGCACAACCGAACACTCAACCAGGCTATCCACGACCTCACCACACTCCAGCAAATCCAAACTTGCTGGATAGTCCTTGCCAATAAAGTAGACCTTCTCACACCCCTCCAGCAAGAAAAACTCCAGAAAGAATACCAGCAATCTAATCTTCCCTACCCGCTCGTCCTCCTCTCGGCAAAAACCGGTGAAGGCATCCCCCAACTCATAGAAACACTCCGCCAGAAAATCCAGCAAGAATACAACCTGGAAGAATTCATCCTCCTATCCGAAAGACACTACCAGGCACTGAGCCAAGCCCGTCAATCCCTCCTGGAAACCCAACAAGCACTCCAGCAAAACCTGCCCACAGAAATCATCAGCAGTATCCTGCGCCACGCCTTAGATGCACTCAGCATCCTCACCGGAGAAATCACCACCGAAGACATCCTCAACGAAATCTTCTCCCGATTCTGCATAGGCAAGTAGACACAAGAACAGCAAGAAGTATGTGAATGCCCCCAAAAGATGAATTTGCTCCAGCTTTACCTGGAAGGAACCGGATACCTGCTCCAGTGGGGCGACCTCCTCTTCATAACCCTCGCCCTGCTCTGGACGCTTCCCCTCCTTTCTTCACTCTGGTTGCCCCGACGACCCACCGCCCGAATCCAGCACTTCCTCCGCTGGGTGAAAACCCACTGGAACCAGCCCGCCACCACACACTGCACACTGACCCTGCCCCCTCTCAAAACCCTGATCCCCATACTGTGTACAGGGCTCATCCCCATGGGAATCACTGCCTTCGCACTGCAGATCTCCACTGAATGGCTGATCATTACAACCCTTTGGTTTACAGTGGGAATCGTTACACGGGGCAAAGCCCTTGGCTTCGTCTTCTACTGGCTCATCCTCGTCAGCGCTATCGCACTGGGTTACCCCACCGCCCGATGGGAATGGGTAGAAGCCACCTTCCTCACCACTGCACTCGCCACAGCCTGGTACGCCTGGAACTGCCCAGCCCGCACCCGACAACGCATACGCCAGTGGTACACAACCCTCAGCCTCTGGACTCTGCGCCTCCTGATCCTCTGGCTCACCATCGCACTGATCGCCGTCTTAATCAGCATATTCCTAGGCGAACAACAATTCACGCCCTACGCCATCACCGCCTTCTTAGAAACCAACTGGCAAGAAGCCTATGAGTACATCATGACACACGATGCACACATCACCCTTATCCTGGGCGGAACCCTCTTCCTGCTAAGCGCATCCTGGCTATGGATACGCATAGAACGAAGCCGCCGCCACCACCCACCTCTGCCCTCCACCCTCACCAGAGTGAATACTCTCCTGGCATTCTGCCTGTTCCTCCTTTCACCCATAGGACGTATGGACTTCCTTCGTGACCTCTACCAGGGCTACAACCTCTATGCACAAGCCATCCACCAATTCCACCAGATGAAACAACACTTCCAGACACAACAAAACATACCCATTGAACCCTTGACTCCCCACATCCAACATGATACCAGCGAAGTCTACATCCTGCTCCTGGGCGAATCCCACAACAAATGGTTTACCGGTCTTTATGATTTCATCCTTAACACCACGCCCCGCCTCTACCAGCGCTACCTCCGCGGAGAACTCATCCGATTCCGACACGTCTTCTCCTCAGAAACCCATACCTCACTCCAGGTGCCCATCCTCCTTACACTGGCTGGATGCCTGGACACCACACCCTGGAGCCACTACCCATCCCTGATCCAACTCTTCCAAAACGCTGGATTCTACACCGTCTGGATCAGCAACCAGAGTAAATACGGAACCTTCGTCGTCATCATCGGACTGTTCGCCGAAGAAGCCGACACCACCGTCTGGATGACACACCACACCCGAATGATCTTGGGCGTTAAAATGCCCAGAGCCCACTACGACTCCGTACTCTTCCAGCCCCTCTACCACTGGCTGCACACCGGTCCACGTCCCCTGTTCATCGTTGTCCACCTCCTGGGAAACCACTCCCTCTACGAACACCGGTACCCACCCCACTTCACCTACTACCATGACCCACAAACCCACAACCAAACCCTTCTCAGCACCTACCTGAACAGCATCCGCTACCTGGACTTCGTCCTGGATAGCATGCTCACAATCATTGATCAATCCGGCGCACCCGCACTCGTGTGGTACATCGCCGACCATAGCGAAGAACTCTTCCTCAAACGACTGCATAGCACCGCCAACTTTGACTTTGAAATGACGCAAGTGCCCGTCTTCGTCTGGGCAACCCCCTCTTGGCGACAACGCCATCCCGACCGCTGGCAAACCCTCCACCACCTCGCACAACACATCCTGCCTGCCGACTACCTGATCGGTCCTATCCTCGGAAGCGCCGGCTACCAGACACCCCTCTTGCCTGAAACCCACAACCCATGGGTCAACCCCCACCTCCCCTGGCAGCAATGCCGTGTTGCCAAACAGGGGTACGCGGTCACCGACCCCAAAAATATCTACCTCTGGACAGAAATCCTCACCCCCTGGATCCAGAAATGTGACACAAGCCAGTGCCAGATCATCGTACCCATCCGATGGATCGGCGAAATTGGCTTTGCCCTCTACCATGGCGTCCAGGGCATCTACCTGCCCTACATCGCCAGAGGCAAGCATTCCGCTTACCCTACACTCCCTGTAGATTCCGTTGCCACACCCTGGCTGATCCGATACCTCGCCCACCGATACCAGCACCTCTCACCCTACTCCCGAACTATCTATGTGGCAGTTCAGGACAGCCACGCCTACCGTCAGATCCTCACGCTCCACCACGCCCTCAAAGACTCCTTCCCAGCCATTACCGTCATCCCCGTATGCCCCGAAGAAGAAACCAGGTGGTGCACCCCTTCCAACCCCCACACCTGCATACGCGGAACCTCCACCAGTAGCCATTGCCTGTGGGTCAATGCCAGCCACTTCCTGAATATCGCCGACCGCTTCACCGGTAACCAGCTCATCATGATCAACGAGCGCTACGCTCTTGGCGAAAAAGACCATGTGCCCACCCTCAAACGACTTTTCTCTCAGCTGCAACCTGGACAGGGCATCCTCCTCAACATGCGCACCCCCTACGAAAAACTCCAGTGGCAACACCTCACTGCTATTACGCCCAACCCCTGACCCCCCCTGCACACGAAATTTCCTTCAGCCTTCACTATGTTTCCCAAAAAACGGAATGAATGAGCTGGCGGGAAGAAGTGGAAAAACTCAACATACTCCGTGAGCAAATCGCACTGGGCGGAGGACCTCAGGCAATAGAACGACACAAAAAACGCGGAAAACTCACAGCACGCGAACGAATAGAACGCCTTTTAGACCCGGACCGACCCGCCCTGGAAATCGGAACATTCGCCGGATGGGAACTCTACCCCGAATACGGAACTATCCCCGCCGCCGGCACCGTCGTCAAACTCGGATATATCGCTGGACGACTGTGCATCGTCGTTGCCCACGACGCCACTGTGAAAGCCGGCGCCTGGTTCCCTATTACCGTCCGAAAAAACTTACGCGCCCAGGAAATCGCCTTAGAAAACCGAATCCCCATCATCTACTTGGTGGACAGTGCTGGCGTCTTCCTGCCTATGCAAGATGAGGTTTTCCCGGACCGCTTCCATTTTGGACGCGTCTTCTACTACAATTCCCGACTGTCCGCAGAGGGCATCCCCCAGATCGCCGCCATCATGGGCAGCTGCGTGGCTGGGGGTGCCTACCTTCCGATTCTTTCTGACGACGTCCTCATCGTGGAAGGCACCGGATCTGTATTCTTAGCCGGACCCTACTTAGTCAAAGCCGCCATCGGCGAAGAAACCGACGAAGAAACACTTGGCGGCGCACGGACCCACACGGAAATCTCAGGCGTGGCTGACTACCGATGCGCCTCCGATGAAGATTGCCTCGCCACTATCCGACAAATCATTCAGAAACTGGGTAAGCCCCCCCGTGCCGGTTTTGACCGAACAACACCCCAACCACCCAAATACCCTCCAGAACAAATCTACGACATCCTTCCCAAGGACATCACCCAGCCCTACGACATGCGCGAAGTCCTCGCCTGCCTCTTAGACAACTCCGACTTCGTAGAGTACAAAAAACACTACGGCAAAACCCTCATCTGCGGCTACGGACGAATTGACGGATGGGCAGTGGGAATCGTTGCCAACCAGCGACTCGTCGTCCGGTCAGGTACGGGCGAATACCAGATTGGCGGCGTCATCTACTCTGACTCGGCAGACAAAGCCGCACGATTCATCATGAATTGCAACCAGAAACGAATACCCATCGTCTTTCTACAGGATGTAACCGGCTTTATGGTGGGGACACGCGCCGAACACGGCGGCATCATCAAAGACGGCGCCAAAATGGTCAACGTCGTGTCCAACTCCGTCGTACCCAAATTCACTATTGTGGTGGGCAATTCCTTTGGGGCAGGCAACTATGCGATGTGCGGCAGAGCGTACGATCCACGACTCATGCTCGCCTGGCCCTCCGCACGCATCGCTGTGATGGGTGGCGAACAAGCCGGAAAAACCCTGCTCCAGATCCGAAAACGACAATACGCCAAACAGGGCAAGCAACTCACACCCGAAGAAGAACAGGCACTCCTCAGGGAAATCCACCAGCGATACCAGCGACAAATGCATCCACTGTACGCTGCGGCTCGCCTCTGGGTAGACGAAATCATTGACCCCGCACAAACACGGCTCTGGATATCTATGGGCATTGAAATGGCGGACCACAACCCCCATATCCCGCCATTCCGAACTGGCGTCCTCCAGACGTGAGCAACCCCGTAAGCTCGGGCACTCTTTTCGTTCCTTTGTACCTTGCCTAAGGAAAGCCAAAGGAAAACAAGCGAATTCATGCAGGTACACGTTCGGTTGCCAGAAGGCACAACCCAAACCATCAACGTACCTGAAGGAACCACCGGCTTGGACTTAGCAAAACAACTCATCCCGGACCACGCCAGCGAAGTCCTGGGCGTACTGGTCAACCGCGAAATCTGGGATGCCACACGCCCTTTACCCCCAGACGCCCACGTCCGATTCCTCTTTTGGGAAGACCCCGAAGGAAAATACATCTTCTGGCACTCCTCTGCCCACCTCTTAGCCCACGCCCTCTCACGCCTGGTTCCCGACCTGCGCTTGGGTACAGGCCCTCCACTCCAGGAAGGCGGCTTCTACTACGACGTAGACACCGGGGACACGGAAGTCAACCAGCAGCTCATTGAACGCGTGGAACAACTCATGCTGGAGCTGGCACACCAGCAAATCCCCATACGCCGCAAAGAAGTGTCACGCGAAGAAGCCATACGCTTCTACCAGCAAAAAGGCGATCCCTACAAACTGGAGCTCCTTGCCGAGATCCCCGACGAAACCGTCACTATGTACGAACAGGCAGACTTCATAGACCTGTGCCGAGGACCACACCTGCCCCACACCGGCTATATCCGCGCCGTCAAAATCCTGAATGTATCGCAGGTCTACTGGCGAGGCGATGCTTCCCGTCCACGACTCACACGAATCTACGGCATTACCTTCCCCTCCGAAGAAGAACTCCGCCAGTTCCTGAAACGCCGCGAAGAAGCCAAACAACGCGACCACCGAACCCTCGGAAAACAACTCCGACTCTTCGCCTTCTCCCAACGTGTAGGCAGTGGCTTACCCCTGTGGCTACCACGTGGTGCCGTCATCCGACGCGAACTGGAAGAATTCCTCTATCGCGAGCAGGTTCTTCGTGGCTACCAGTTCGTCTACACACCCCATATCGCCCGAAAACAACTTTACGAAACCTCCGGTCACTTCCAGAAGTACTGGCACCATATGTTTCAACCCTTTACTTCCCCTGACAAAAACGAGGAATACCTTCTCCGACCCATGAACTGCCCCCACCACTGCGAAGTCTACCGGTCTGAACCTCGCTCTTACCGCTCCCTGCCCTTACGCATCGCCGAATTCGGCACCGTCTACCGGTATGAACAATCGGGCGAACTCAGCGGATTGCTTCGCGTACGCGGCTTCACCGTAGACGACGCACACATCTTCTGTACACCCGACCAAATTGAAGACGAATTCATGAACGTGATTGACTTAGTCCAGTTCGTATTGAAAAAACTGGGATTCAAACAATTCCGTGTACAGATCTCTGTGCGCGACCCCGAACACCCCGAAAAATACATTGGAACACCCGAACTCTGGGAACGCGCCGAAAACCAAATCCGACGTGCCGTAGAACAAATGAAAATTACCGCATCCGAGCTGCCCGGCGAAGCCGCATTCTACGGACCCAAATTGGATTTCGTCATTGAGGACGCCCTAGGACGAACCTGGCAACTGGGTACCATCCAGCTGGACTACAACCTTCCAGAACGCTTTGACCTCACCTACATGGGACCCGACAATCAGCTCCACCGACCTGTTATGATCCATCGCGCACCCTTCGGCAGCTTAGAACGATTCACAGGTATCCTCATTGAACACACCGCCGGACGCTTCCCCTTCTGGCTGGCACCTATTCAGGTCGCCATCCTGCCCATCTCCGATAAATACTTAGACTATGCCCAGCACGTTGCGCAACAGCTGCGCCAGCATATGTTCCGCGTATGGATTGACGACCGCGACGAAAAAATCAGCAAGAAAATCCGGGATGCCGAAGTAGAAAAAATCCCGGTCATCCTGATCGTAGGCGCTCGCGAAGCCGCCAACCACACCGCTTCCGTCCGACTACGCGGACGGAAAGACCTGGGTGCCTACCCCCTTAACCAGATCCAAGCCTGGCTACACAACCTGCGCGCCTCCCAAACCTTAGAACTCCATCCGCCAACCACAAATCCGGCACCATCATCACCACAAGCCACAACAACTCCACCCTCCACAAATAGTCACTGACGCATGCCTGGCAACCAATTCTCTTTCCCGAAACACTATGCAACAAGCAGGAGCACCACCACACGCACATTGAATACTTCGGTACAGCGAAGTTTTGCATTAATCGGGGCTGTCAGCCTCCTCCCTATCGCTCTCCTTGCTTTCACAACAGCAGGCTGGCACTGCCAACCACGACACTCCTCTCCTCCCCAGCAACCTGAAGGCGTCTGGCTCCAGGGACAACTGGAAGGATTCAACCAGCCCGCACTCACAGTCTACCAGTGGCAGGGCGGCCACTCCACGCTCATTGATACCTTCCACATTACCAACCCCTCCTCGTTTTCTGTATTCATCCCACTGAAAGACACCGCTATACTCATGCTCTATCACCAGTATCCTTTGCCCATCGTCGCCGTCCCGGGCGACACCCTGTGGATCCACTGGAACTTATCCCTGCCCTATGCTTACGAAATACGGGGTAATACCGCTGCAACACAGCTTAACCGCGCACTCCAGGAAGTAACACGTCTCCGACAGGCACTCACCGGCGAACGCAATCCCTTCCTGCAGGCACTTACACTGCGCAGTCTTCCTCCCGAATCCCCCCTCTTCCGGCAATACACGCAAATGCTCAGGCAAATCATCATCCGCTGCCAAAACCCCGCATGCCTGTACTTCCTGTATGAGTTCCTCACCTACGAACAACTGCCCGTGCTGACTGCGCTCATTGATTCCCTGCATGCCACACAGCCTGAACTCTTCCAGGGTTTTCTCTGGTCTGATCTCCAAACCCGCTACCAAAAACTCAAGCAAAGCGCGGTAGGATCCCCTGCCCCACCCATCACAATCCACAACCCCGAAGGGCAAATCCTCTCCCTCTATGCATTGCGTGGCAAGGTCGTTCTCCTGGACTTCTGGGCAAGCTGGTGTTTACCCTGCCGAATCACTGCACGTCAGCTCCGAACCCTCTACCGAAAATATGCACCCTTAGGCTTTGAAATCTTCAGCATTTCACTGGACACCTCACGGCAACGATGGCTGCGCGCCATCCAGGAAGACAGCCTCTTTCTGTGGAGATGGCATGGGTGTGATTTCCAGGGTTGGGAATCACCCATCCTCCGTCAGTACAATATCCAATCCATTCCATACGCCATCCTGATTGACCGCGAAGGGATAATCCGCGCACGCGGACTCCCTCCTCTCCAGATGGACTCCCTGATCCGGGCTCTCCTCCAGCAATAACAACCACTTACCCCTCACCTATCTATCCCAGCTCAATAGGTAATCCTGGCGGTATCCACCCTGTCTGACGACCGATACGCTTCAATAATCTGGCGCATGTGTGCCAGCCGCCGGGACATATATGGATGCGACCGGACAAATTCCGGAAGTACATCTTCTGATGGCTCCTCCTCAGCCAACTCCGCCATCAACTGCAAGAATGGCTCGGGATCAACACCATAATCCAGCAACAGCCGAATCGCATATTCATCCGCCTGTTCCTCATACTCACGCCGATACGAAAGCACCAGAACTTGCTTCGCCATACCCAACGCGACAATAGAAACATCCCCCGTCAACACCGTAAAAATAGATGCGACCAGCGCCGACTTCACCAGCAACCGAAGCGTATGCTGCAACTGGATATGCCCCAGTTCATGGGCAACGACCCCGGCAAGCGCTAAGACACCCACCGAATCTGAATCTTCCTCCAGATACCGATCCACCATCGCCTCAGTAAACACCACATATCCACCGGGAATGGCAAACGCATTCAACATAGACGTGTCCGGCATAATGTACAGGTGGGCATCTGAAAAGCCCGCATACCGTGCCAGCCGATGGAACATATCCTCTAAGGGTTGCTCCTCTGTTTCAGGCGCCCGAAGCGAAATACCCATTCGCTTCAAACCGAACAGAATCTGTTCGCCCAGGTACGATTCCAGTTCAGGCGGAATCATTTCCACGACCATCGCCGCCGCCCAATCACTGCCCTTTGTAAACCAGAACACCAGACCCAGAATCAAAAAAGCCAGCGCAATCAACACGCTCCGCTGCCACGTCTCAAACTTATGCACCCAGAACCGACGATGGACAGGCAATTGCTCATTGAGTGCCACTTCCAGCTCCTGAACGCCCTCAGTAACAATCAGTTGTGAGCCATCCGGCAAGTACAAAAAGAATGGTGCATACTTGCCGGCACGGATCCCCACCTCCACCTCTGAGAGCGAAATCACTTTGCCCGTACTCAAATACAGATACCCTTCCGCTAAGGAAAACGACACAGGCTGACGATCCGATCGTCCTTTCCGAATCAGTACACCCCGAAACATTCCTCTACAAACCAATGTCAAAATCTATATCAAAACCAAAGTCGTCCAGTGCCTCTACACCAATCGCACTGACCCCTGAATCCGAATCCCTATCCGCCTCCGTGACAAACGCACGGTCTTCAGGCAACTCCAAATACGCATCTTTCACCAACGTCGCCAGTAAACGCGCAAACAAATAGGGATAAGCAAGCCCCAGAGACAACACCGTCAACGCATACAACTTCATGTATTCCCTGGAGAGTTTCCACGGAGTAATCGTCAAGCGAAGCGTCGCCTCACCAATTCGTATGCCATCATATATCGCATGCACTGTAAACCCCCGCAAAAATCCATAACCTACAAACACTGCCAGTAGTATCACCAAATAGATCGCCAGCATCAGCACAAGCACAGTCCATTGAATTCCTGACCAGAACGACTGACTCAGTATACCAAACAAAGCAAGCAAAACCGACAGTAAGACAACAAGAATCAATGCACTCATCATCGCAGCAATGTACAGCCCAAAGCCCGTATACAGCTTATCCAGTGGTGGGTTCACCGAAAAGGACTTCCTGCCCCAGTGTACATGCTCCCCTACAAACTGAAACCATTTCCGAAGCGCTAATGGAACCGTCACCACAGGCAACGACAACAGAGCACGCAACAACGTGTGCAAATAAAACTCCAAGATGCTTGCCGTAAACCGCATGCGAACACCCGACCAAACCGTATACCGAAAAAAGAACCGATACGAAAGCCACAACAACACTGGAAACAAAATCATAAACAAGGCAGCCACACCCATAACCACTTCAAACCTCAACGTAATCTGCCCATACACCATCGGCACAACAAAAAGAATCAGAACGAGCAATTGACCTATCAGCAACCGAACAGGCTTCGCCGTAAAATCCATTGGCACTCCATCAATCATCAGGTGATTGTACAAATACTTGAGCTGACGGACTTTTGCCCATGGACGATACAACCCCAGCGTCAACACCGTCAACACCAGGTTGATCATGTAAATTTTCCAGTACTCGGCTGGCGAGCCCGTAAATTCTACTGCGAGACGACGCACACCAGTACGCGCACGCCCAACCTTCATGCTTCCGACCTCCTGGACTTCTGACCGCTCCATCCCACCCCTATTTTTTCCAGATAAGTTACAAATCCACAATAGCAAGTTACGTTACCTCTGACAACCGTCCAACTGTATCCATTCCAACCTGAAGCATAATCCTTATTATACTCGCACACCATCTAAGATAAAAGACTTGCAACCAGAGGGTTTAGAACACGAGATTCATTCCGGGTTCTTGATACACCGAGCACGAAAAAATTTTCTGTCCGTGGTTTAATTTTTCTCCAAAGTAAGCCATGATGGGGTACACACTGACAACCATCCAATGCAAGACGAACCTCTTTATCCTCCTCACTCTGACCACCTCGCTGGCTTTTGCCCAACCCATTGGTATTGGCACCCACAATCCGCATGCTTCCGCCGCCCTGGACATCCACGATACCAGCCGGGGAATCCTGATTCCCCGACTCACCACACAACAACGAGACGCCATTCCAAACCCCGCACACACCCTGATGATCTTCAACATAGACTCCTTTTGCATAGAGGTTTACGATACAGTTACGCAGATTTGGTACACGATTTCCTGTCCCCGATACTGCCAGCCCCCCCAGTGCATTCCTTCTATTTTGGGTCCTTCTTTTGCATGTGCGGGCGACACGCTCTTCTACCAGGCAGACGGCTGTCCTGACCCTTCGTACCTCTATCTGTGGCAGGTCCCTCCATCCTGGCAGATGCTCGCCGGACAGGGCTCACCCACAATTACCGTCATTCCCGACACCACCAATGGAACACTCGCCCTGACACTGTGCAATGTCTGTGGCTGTACATACGGCGTTGCTCAGAAATCGGTGCAGGCGGATTCGTGCCAGCCCTTCTGCCTCGCAATTGGCGGTAGCCAGAACGACGAAGGCTACGACCTGACCGTCCTGCCCGACGGGAAAATCGCTATCGTTGGCGCCACCAACAGCTTCGGTGCAGGCGGCTACGATACCTATATCCTGCTTACACAACCCACGGGCAACCTGATCTGGTCTAAAACGTATGGGTCAGGCAGTAACGACTATTATGCAGCTTCGCATCGTACCATTACCGCAATCCAAAATAGATTGTATGCAGGTAGTGAGTTTTTCTCGCATGGTGATGGTATGCTCTTGGTCGTTGACACTGCGGGCAATACACTGTGGGGACGGAGAATTTCTGCATTTATCCACACTGGTGCTGTCGCGATTTATCCTCCTGACAAAATCCTAATAGGCGGTTATGCAAGTACGCCGGGCTTGTTTGTCTTTGATACACTTGGAAATACATTGATCGGATACCGATATACTGCCTCATGTGGTTCTACGCCCACAGCCTTTAAAACCATCAAACCTGTACCCGCAGGAGGATGGTTTACCAGTATGAGTGGAAGATGTCCATCTACTTATAAATCTTGGATTGGTTACTTGCGTCCAGACCTGACGATAGCTTGGGCACGCCGATATGATGGTATTGGATGGTCAGGAGCAAGTCGCAGACAAATTGCAATTTGGAATCACACCAGTGCCTGCATTGCTTTGGAATACGCCCTCGTCTGCATAGACACGGCGGGTACACCCTGGCTGGAAGTCAACTTCACTGGAATTGCCCTGCTGTCGGGAATCGCCATTACACCGTGGCGAACCATCGTTGTGGCAGGGTGGACCACATCCAACGTTCAATTTGGCGGACCCTCCGATGGATTCCTTGCCGAACTGGATTCTACTGGAACCGTCCTCCGGGCAATTGTCCTGGGCGGACCCGGGGAAGACCGCCTCTACAGCATGCAAGCCCTGCCTAATGGCGACCTGATCCTCACAGGATGGACAACCAGCTTCGGAAATGGTCAACGCGACGTATGGCTCGTCCGCTTAGACCCCACCTGGACGCTCCCCTGCCAAAACTGCAACGTCAGCACCATCTCCATCTCCCCTTCCTACGGAATCGCTTCCTCCGTCCATACATTTACCCGGACCACATTGAGTGGTGTCGTGCCCGATGGCATACCCGGCACTGGCGGAGCAGTCGCCTACTGCCAGTAAACACAATTCATGGAGCATTTCCAGGAACTCTTGCAAGACCCCTGCACGGTTCGGTCAGCCATTACCTACCTGAAACAATTCATCACAGAAGCCCGATTCCAGCGAATGCGCACCGTTGCCCAATACCGAACCCGTTTCATCACCGTCGTCCTGGAAGACATCTACCAGCCCCAAAACGCCTCTGCCGTCCTCCGAACCTGCGATGCACTGGGTATCCAGGACGTGCACATCCTGCAAATCCGCAACACTTTTTCGGTATCCCGCGGCGTCTCCTTAGGGTCGGAACAGTGGCTTACCCTCCACAAATACTCAGGAATCAGCACACAGACACTCCTGAACCAGCTCCGTGCCCGCGGCTACCTGAACATTGCCACAACCGCCAACGCGAGCCTTTCCTTAGAAACTTTTCGTCCTCGCCAGCCTGTCGCCCTCTGGATCGGCAACGAGCTGCACGGACTCTCAGAGGAATGCCTTCAGCACGCCGACCTGCACCTGCGTATCCCCATGTGGGGCTTCGTCCAGAGCTACAACCTGTCGGTAGCAACCGCCATCATCCTGTACACCTGGATTTCCTGGATACGCCAGAACCTGCCTCCCGAGACCTACACGCTTACACGCCAGGAACAAGACGAACTGCTCCTGCACTGGCTGATGAACACCATACCCAACGCCCATGCACTGCTCAACCAATGGTGGGAAACAAAGAAACGGTTTTAGATTTTTGGGTTGGTTTTTGGGGTGCGGGCTGGGCTGGTTTTCAGGGAGTTAGGGCATTGCATGCAATGCCCTAACTCCCTGAAAACCA
>JALWYU010000055.1 GCA_026992635.1 Bacteroidota bacterium
TGCCTCCGTTGGCACTCCCCAGTGCCTCCGTTGGCACTCTCCAATGCCTCCGTTGGCACTCCCCAGTGCCTCCGTTGGCGCTCCCCAATGCCTCCGTTGGCACTCCCCAGTGCCTCCGTTGGCACTCCCCAGTGCCTCCGTTGGCACTCCCCAATGCCTCCGTTGGCACTCCCCAATGCCTCCGTTGGCACTCTCCAGTGCCTCAGTTGGCACTCCCCAATGCCTCCGTTGGCACTCCCCAGTGCCTCAGTTGGCACTCTCCAATGCCTCCGTTGGCACTCCCCAGTGCCTCCGTTGGCACTCTCCAGTGCCTCAGTTGGCACTCCCCAATGCCTCTGCACCCACCTCTCAGTGCCGCTCCTGGCACCCTGAAGAGCCGCTCCTGGCTCGGGTAAGTGGCTCCTCTGGCACTCCGGAGCCTTCTCTGACATTGAGCAATGCCCTTCACATCATCCTGGAGCCCGTAATGGTTCACACTTATGCCTTCAATACCCGGTGGATAGTGCCTCAGGGAACAGCCCGTCTCTCACCTGTCTCGCTGGAAGGAACTGGCTTGCCAGCGGTAATGTCCCCTCTTTCCGCTCTAATTGTCTCGGGAAGTGGATTTGGTGGTTTCTCCCGCTCCCCTTTGTTCTTTTTCTTCGCTTTTTCTGCCATGCCCTGCCCTTTCAGCCCTGGTGTTGCGTTCTTCCAGGAGGGTATCGGGGCTATGCACATTTGCCTGCTGACGCCGTCTCCTTCTCTATGTCTATGTCGGAGGCATCGGTTTCTGTCGTTCTCTGGCGACCTGGCGGGCTCTTTCCACGAAGGCTATGGTCTTATCTTCGCCCATACGTATGCCGTCTTGGCATTCCTCTGGCGTGAGCTGGATGAGGAAAGGGAGGCACCGCCTGATTTCGCCCCCTTCCCTTTTCGTTCCATGGCTTTTGTTTTGGGGGTTAGGGGCAGATGTTGGTGAGGGTGCCGCCGGAGGAAGTGGCTCCGCCACTGCTCACGACACCACCCGACGAGACAACTCCACCACTGCCGACAAAGCCGCCACTGCCCACGACACCGCCACTGGAGGTCTGACACCCTCCGGGACAGGCTTGCAAATTGCCCTGGGGGTCAAGTTTTATTACATAGACATCATAATTTCCCTGTCCAAAGGTGCTGGTATATCCTGCTATGGCGTAGCCACCGTCTGTGGTCTGGACAATGGACCAGCCCACATCTAAGTTTGCCCCGCCAATTGTCCTCGTCCATTGTACATTTCCAGCTCCATCCAGCTTCACTACATAGACGTCCCAGCTGCCCTGCCCAAAGGAGCCGGTATACCCTACAATAGCATAACCACCGTCCGTAGTCTGAATGATGGACATGCCCCTATCGTCGCCTCCACCGCCAATTGTCCTCGTCCATTGCACATTCCCCGAGCCATCCAACTTTACCACATAAACATCATTGTTTCCTTGCCCAAAGGAGGAAGTCCACCCTGCAATGGCATAACCGCCATCAGCAGTCTGAATGATAGAGCGGCCTCTATCCTCGTTTACTCCGCCAATTGTCCTGGTCCACTGCACATTTCCAGTTCCATCCAGCTTCACCACATAAACATCATAACTGCCCTGCCCAAAGGAGGAAGTCCACCCTGCAATGGCATAACCGCCATCAGCAGTCTGAATGATAGAGAAGCCCACATCCTCGCCTACCCCGCCGATTGTTTTGGTCCATTGCACATTTCCAGTTCCATCCAGCTTCACCACATAAACATCATAACTACCTTGCCCAAAGGACTGGGCATATCCTGCAATGGCATAACCGCCGTCCGTAGTCTGAGTGATGGAGTTGCCCACATCACCGACTACTCCGCCAATCGTCCTCGCCCATTGCACACTTCCAGTTCCATCCAGCTTCACTACATAAACATCGTAACTGCCCTGCCCCAAGGAGGCTGTCCACCCTGCAATGGCATAACCACCGTCCGTAGTCTGAATGATGGATATACCCTCCTCCCATCCTCCTCCGCCAATTGTCCTCGTCCATTGCATATTTCCTGAACCATCCGACTTCACCACATAAACATCTCCGCTGCCCTGCCCAAAGGAGCTAGCAGCTCCAGCGATGGCGTAACCACCGTCCGCAGTCTGGACGATAGAGTAGCCAGCATCATTGTCTGCCCCGCCAATGGCAAGACAGAAGAGATTGCATGAGTCGGCAGTAACGGAAAGAGCAGTGGTATTACCGCATCCACACTGGTTGCAGGGTTTGGCGGTAAGGGCACCATCGGTGGTGTCGGGAATGACGCGCAGTGTGTCTGTGCCCTGTCCGGAGACAATAGTCCAGTTGGGCGGGACTGTCCACTGGTAGGTGGCGTTTGGGCAACCCGAAGCGATGTAGGTGGTGGTGTCGCCGGTGCAGGCGAAGGTGGGGCCGCTGATTGTGGGCATGCAAGCAGGAGGTTGACACAAGCGTGGACAGGCAATGGTGTACCATTGTTTCGTGAGTGTGTCGTAGACTTCTAAGCAGAAAGAGTCAATGTTGAAGATGATGAGGGTGTGAGCGGGGTTCTGGATGGCGTTTCGTTGCTGGGTAGTGAGTCGTGGGATGAGCAAGCCACGTGTGGAGTCCCAGATGTCTAAGCGGGCGGTGGGGTCAGGGTTGGTGGTGCCGATGCCCACGTTCTGGGCGAGGATCGGTAGCGTCAGGAGGCAGGTGATGAGGACAGCGGTCCACTGGGTGCGAGCGTAACTCGCTGTATTCTTAACGATTGTGCATGCACGTGTGGATCTGGCTGGTTTCATATGGTCTTTGGATTTTGCCATGCGCGTTGTCTGCTGAGAGATCCATGATGTTGATACAGGTAAGTTACGCTCTCTTTTGGAAAAGAAAAATTTTCCAGGCAAGTTTGCGTAAGATGCAAAAACTTTCTGATAAACAACAGCAAAAAGCATCCACCAAAATTAAGCTCCAGGTTGAGTGTTTGCCTCTATTCGTTCCGGACACAGCCAGGGAATCAGCTCTTCCCAGCCTGCCCATCCTGCCTCCTTACCTGTAAGCGTATGGTGGTGCCAGAGCCAGACCAGCGGATAGCGCCACCTCCGCGCATGCACCCAGCATTTCTCCAAAAGGGAGCGGGCACGGGCGACTGAACCCTGTGCCCACCGGTAAAGCGCCCGGTCCATGGCGGCAAACGGGTGTATCCACAGGCGAAACGGGCGTTCCTGCAACAGGTCATAAGGTTGAAATGGCGAAGCACACCCGGCGCGAAAACCGATCTGGCGATTCCACCCACAGGACCACTCCTCCTGAATCCCGAGGTGTTCCAGCCAGTGAAGCGTATCCGGATAACGAACGCGCAGCTCATGGAAGCGAACCCATCGGGGACACGCTCCAAATAAAGTGAGCCACTCCGTCAACTCCTGTAACAATGCCTGCCAGCTGTGGTGGGCGCGCCGTGAGACATGCCAGCCCACGGGAAAGCGTTCCACCCACTCTTTCCACCAGGGGGCGTACACCCAGTTGGGCGCACTGCCCATTTCCTCCGGCGCAATGTGCAGAAACACCCGGTGAATAGGCAAGCTTTGCAGTTGATCCAGCTGGTCAAAGGGGTCGCGGCGCGCTATGAGCGCTTCCCGCAATCGCGCTCCTGCCACAGACACACCCTCATACCATACGTACCGGAGCAGCGTCGTGAACAGAAACAACAACGATTTTCCGCGAAAGGCAAAGGGCAGATCCACATCCACCGTTAAAAGCCCATACACGCGACGGTTATCCTGTGTCTGGGCGATGCCCAATTTCTGACGAACAAGGAAAACACTCATATCCACTACGGGATAACGAAGCATAGCCATGAGGCACTCCTGAGCATTTGTCCAGGGCGTTTCCGATTGGGCAAGCTCTTGAAATTGCGGGTCCTGCTCCCAGTGAAAGGAAAAAAAATAAAATGCCTGGGCTGCCCAGTCAAAGGGGAGCATACCCTGTCGTACAGGAAACAGCCAGGTATAGCCCTGCCACTCTACCCAGTCTGTCGTGCGCACCCTGTAAAAAGCACCATCCTGAAACACGGGATGGATCACAGGACTGATCACCAGGTCCGCTTCCTCAACCCCATACCCCAACCATATTTGGGGAGGGCGCTGTAGTTCCTTTGTCCGGCGTACAACCCGTCCATAGCGCACTTCTATGGGGATGCCCAGCCAGTGCGGAAGCACTTCTTCAAAGAACCAGGTGAGCCGACGCGTACGTGCTCCCACGAGAACGCCTATGCGCACCAATTCCAGCAAGCAATTTCGCGCTGTTCAGGTTGATTTCCGTCCAAGAGTTTGGACGATTTGTTCTGCCCACTGGGCGAGGAGGTACACTTCTTCGGGATGGTGGTCTCGGGTAGGTCCACGGCGCTCACCCAGGCGTACGACCACCATTTCCCATCCGGGAAAGACCAGAATGTACTGGCCATAGATGCCGCGGGCGTACCAGAGGGTATCGGGCACAGAGGGTGGATGGGCGAGCCACCAGCCCGCCCCATACCAGTCCACTGTATCTTCTGGGTTGCGTGCGTCGGGCACACCTACAGGGTGCATCAACCAGCGTATCCACCTGGGTGCAACCAGTGTATCGCCATGCCAGACACCCCTGCGCAAAACCAGCACACCGATCAGGGCGTACGCCCGAGCCGTCGTAAACAAACAGCAGAATGCCCGTGTAGTACCTCGCCTGTCTTTTGCCCAGAGTGCCCATTCGGGCACACCCATTGGCTGCCAGAACCACTGGCTGAGCAACTCCGAAAGGGATTGACCCGTCGCGCTTTCCAGAACCATACCCATCAATTGCGTATCGCCACTTTTGTATCGCCAGTACGTGCCGGGCGTGTCTATGATGCGCAATCCTGCCATCAACCGGAACAAATCACTTCCATAATAGCCTTCGGCGGTGTGCGAGATGGGCATCCAGTAGTTTTCCACCCAGGAGGTGCCGGACGTCATTTGTAGCAAGGTAAACAGAGGGATACGACCCACGGGTAAGCCCTTCAGTGCGGGGACGTAGTCCTGGACGCGGTCGTGGAACAGGTCCAGCACACCCTCCTGCATAGCACGCACTGCCAGCAGTGCTGTTACGCTTTTGGCAACTGAGAAGGAGTTGCTCAGTACTGTTCGTCCTCCTTTTCGCCAGTATCGCTCATAGATCACGCGATTGCGCCATACAACCAGCAATGCTGTGGTGCGCAGGTCGTGGATGACGCGGTCGGGCGGAGGCGGCAGCCCCCCTTTCAGATCCATTACCAAGGGATAGAGAGGGCTGGCAGGCACAAGCGTATCGCACGGGAAAATCCGGTAGTCATCTAAGTCCGGAAACATATACCAGAGCACGCGTGGCAAATAGGGGAAGCGCCACAGCAAAAGCCCTGCAGTTATCAAAATACCCAAGCCAATTGCGCCCATCAGCCTGCGGACGTATCTCTGGCGTTGGCGCCTGCGCCCGCCCTTATCCCTGACCAGTCTATCCCGGGTATGCTCCCTTTCCTGTACAGGCTTGGAGCTTGCTGGTGTCCTCATCATGAGCCCTGCTCAATCATTGCTTTTTGGGGGCAGAACCCCGAATGGGATTTTCCTGACCCAGCCATAATCGGTACAAATTGGAACGGTGCGTCCAGAACAAAAACAGGGTAAGGACAATTGTCAGCAGGGCATCGCCCAGCATAATCCGGTGCGGATACAGCAGGTAGATTGCCAGAGGCATCAAAGCAATGGCGGACAAACTCCCCACGGAGACGTACCGCGTCAGGAGGATTGCCACTACTGCCACACCCATCATGATCAGCACAGCGCGCGGGAATAGAAACGTGAGGACGCCCAGGGTTGTGGCGATGCCTTTTCCTCCGCGAAACCCCAGCCATGGCGAAAACACATGCCCGACAATTGCCAGGCACCCACCTATGAACATCCAGGTCGTGCTTCCCATCCAGGGGTATGCATAGATCATTTCTGGCGTTTGGGATGCAAGCCTGTTTACCGCCAGCCACACTAATGCGGGGCTGGCTACACCCTTTGCCAAATCCAGCAGAAATGCGAGGATTCCTGGTAGCCATCCCACTGTACGCACCACATTCGTTGCACCGACGTTGCCAGACCCCACCTGGCGCAAATCCTGGACGCCCCATAACCTAGCAACCACGTAGGAGAAGGGGATGGTTCCGAGGAGCCAGGCACCTGCCAGACTGCCTACCAATATGAATATGCCTGTGCTCATCATTTCCTCAGTTGCCATCGCGTGCACTTTGATTTCGGTATGTGTCTTGCCAGAAGTTGCCTGTCGTGATCCTGATCTTACTTCTGGGCTTCTTCTTCACCGCCATATCTCCCGAGGAAGCGTTGTTTGAAGCGGATTGCCGTCTGTTCCGTAGAGAGCATGAGGCGGAACACGCGTCGTGTTTCCCGGTCTTTGATCAATCGCTGCTTGCGTTTCAGTTCTGTGATGGCTTTGGGCACTAAGGGGTCGGGCGAATAAATGTCGCAGATATTGTTGCGATACCGGATAAAGTACCACATCTCGGGTGAAATTTCTATGAACAGTGTGAAGTTGTCGCCGCCCCGTCGTTTGGACAGGGCAAAGAGGACCTGGACCTGACGCATGATTTCCTTTCCGTTGATGCTGACGAGGATTGCGGGTCCCACGTGATAAAACGTATGGGTTGCGGTATCCCAGTGGAGTTCTAAGTTAGCGAGTAGGAAGGCATGGGGTAGCCAGGTGGTCTTCCACGTCCCTTGCAATTCAAATCGTTCCAACCACTTGCGCCGCTCTGCACTGTCTTCGGTCAAAAAGAGGATGCCAGCCTGGAGGGTGGGGTCGTCCCACAGGGCTTCTGCTAGGTCCATCCCCCCACTCATCATGAACGAGTTGCGAATGGCATCCAGGACGGACGCGTCAATGGGCATCTGAAAGGCAATTGCCGCCCGAAATGTATAGTCCACGGAATCCATGGGATGCTCCCACGTACCTCCTGCCCGGATTTCCACCAATCCCCGTTGCCGAAACAGATGAAACGATCCATAGCCCTGGACTAATCCACTCAGATCGTTGTAGGTCAGGTATGGGTAGAGTCGCGAGGTCATTCGTACGTGTTCGTTGCGTGCAGGATGAATGCGCAGCGTATAGGTTTCAGGATTGTAGGTGAGCCATCCTTCTACCTGGAAGATGTCCTGGTCATGGGGTTCGCGCTTGCCATCGGTCACGTTCGTGTACAGGTCATAGGAGACGTTGTGAAGGTGGACACCTGCGGAAACAATCTTATTTCCGGGTGTGCGGGCATCCTGGAAGGGTAAAATGAACCGTTGCGGGTTGATGGTATCCTGAAAGGAGAAGGGTCGTGTGCTGACGCCTTGGTGTTGTGGCAGGAACCAGGCATACCCTTCAAATTCGGGGAGGGGGACCGGTCCGCGAATGTGCAATTTTCCGGTGAAGCGGATCTGGGGATACAGGTAGAAAGCTGGGGAATCCGGAATGAGTCCCACACCGTAGGTGTGCCAGGTTGTGGGCTGGTCTTTAGCGTAGGTGCCGGTTGTATCCAGCCAGGTGTAGATCGTGTCCACGCGGATGTACTGGCTATCGGATTGGAATGGATGCTGATAGGGGTACCAGCCCTTTCCATGGTAGCGAAAGCGCGACACCACCTGAACTTCTGCGTTCAGGATGTGGTGGGCTTCATGGATGGTATCGGCGATGATTCGGGCATGCAGGAGGCGTTCCATATTTCCGCCGGGAAAGACGCGCACTGTAGAGTCGCCCGGGTAGATTCGTGCGTCGGCAACCGGGATGTAATCCACGCCGCGGACGGTCAACAATCGTGTTTGCAAATGGTAGATTGCTCGCAATCCTCTGAAGTACAGGCTATCGCGTCGTGGGTCCGTAGAGACGAAATAGCCATAGTCGTCTTCGCCTTCTGAGGAATAGAATTCCAGTCGTTTGTCGTCCATATACCAGTCGTACACGTTGAAGTTGGTTTTGTAGCGGTTCAGAATGTATTCCGTGATGAATTCTCCGTAGTTGCTTTCAAAGTGGGCTTTGCGTTCCTGCATATTCACGCGGAAGCGGACGTGCGGCGATTGCAGTGCCAGCAATGCCGTATCTGTCGTGTAGAAGAAGACGGCGGCGGTATCGGACCAGAACTCCGGATTTTCAAACACGAAGAGTGGTGAGATCATTTCCGCCTCGCGTACACGAACTTTTCCGAAGCCTGACAGGCGTTCAGGACGATATTCCATCGTCCCTTCATAAGAGACCTCTCCCCGGTAGAGGTAGGCGGGCGAATCTATCGTGGTCAAAGCCAGCGTATACTGATAGGGGCGCCAGGATACGCGCGTGCGCACACCGTTCACGTCCGGATGCTCTGCTTCCTCCGTAATCTGGACCTGTGCATTTTCGGATTCCATGGTTTCCAGTAAGCAGAGGAATTGCGGGCTGGTTACCGTCGCATGGCTGAATTGCATCTGTGCATCAAAGATGAGGAGTCCACGATTGCTCAGGTCAATTTTTCCTTTCTGGAGTGTACCGCGTCCTTCGTAAAAGGGAAGTCCGCCTTCGGGGACATCCATTGTGAAGCCCAAAGAAGTGTCTGGACGCAACCGAATCGTGACGCGCTGTTCCGGCAGGATGCCCCCTGAAATAAACGTTCCGGAGAAAGAAAGGGCTTCTGGCTTAAACGAATTGATGCTGTCAAACACGAAGGGGTCCAGCCGAACAAAAAATCTGTCGCGTGTGTATGCCCCGCCATGGATGCTGGGCTTGTCATAGTAGATGTAGGAAGGTCCTTTGGTTTTCATGATGGGATAGCGCAGTAATTTGTGTCTGCCCGATTTGTTAAAAGGTGCGTCAATGTAGACGACGACCTGAAGATCTTCTATAGCGGAGCGCACGGGATAGGTGATGGGTTTGCCCTCGGGCGTGTATTCACCTGTAGGCAGGTGAATGATTAAGGAGTCCACCAAGCCTACGTCCACGGCAAATTGATCGTAATAGAACTGCAAGTTCTTTCCCCAGAAGCGAAAGCGCCCAACGATGAACCCCCCTTCTTTAATCAGGATGTCCCGGTTTTTGCGCAGGATGACGCGACGGTCTGCCGGGAACAAAGCGCTTGCCTGGCGCTGACTGAGCATCACGTATTTCACGCCTTCCACTACCAGCTCTAAGGAGGAGAGGACGATGTACCCGTACTGGGGGTCGCGGTCCTGACTTTCTATGAACAGGTAGTCGTAGTCGGTTCGTTTCTGATTGGCACGCAGGTAAAAAATCAGTTTGGGGCGAATCTTCACCACACCATATTCGGGGTCATACTCAATAAATCCATCCTGCACCATCCGAAAGAGCAACGGACGGATGGCTTCTACAGAGAGCCGGGGATTCCAGACCTGTGCGACTTCCTCTTCGGTGAATTCTTCTGCGCCCGTCTCCAGTGCATGAAGTGCCAGTTTGCCTAAGGGATGGTAGTTGGTCGCCCGCATATAGTCCATATAGAGCACTTCATCATAGTAATCCAGTGAGACGACGGGCATCTTGATCTGACCGGTACCCATCCCCACTTCTAAGGACAGGGTGTCGGACCCTATCCGCCACGTAACCTGCTGAGGCATGAACTCCACCTGATGATACGTATCCAGGAAGGCGGAGGCGCCCAGCCCCTCCTTTTGACGGATCAAATAGATCTGGTTCCGCATCAGGTCGGCGCGGAACAGGACACCGGGATGGCGAATCTCATGGGAATCCGTCAACAGAATAGATACGGCACAGGGGTTGGCAACGATGCTTCGCCGGGGCATAAACCGAAAATATTCTGAACGCAGTACCATAAAGGGTTTGTTTTTCTTCCGGTCTTTTGCCGAACGGTAGATGACCAGGCGTGCGGGGAACCCGGCTTCGGGCGCATAGCCCACCAGTTGTTTACCCAGGATACCAATTCCTCCTTCAAAATCCATCAGGGGATGGGGACGCAGCCGGAGATTCTTGTCGTAGGAGAAGAACCGGGGATAGGTAACCCTTTGCTTTCGTGCCTGGATTTTTTCCTTTGGACCGGTCTGGGCGACCAGGCGCGCTTCAAATCTTCCAACTAAGGGCTTAGGAAACAACTCCTTATTCACGTAGATGGCGGAGTCTACGGTGAATCCTGCCCGTTTGACGTTCATCGTGAAGTGCGGCAATTGCAAATAAATCTGGTCGGAGGGATAGTTTTCCCAGTAGATGCGGGCTTCGCGAACTTCAAACTGTCCCGTAGAGGGGTAAAACCGCCCCGAAACATCGTAAAGTTCTAAGGTATCATTGATTGTGATGCCGGTCAGCTTTGTACGGGGGATGACTACGTGCACGTCTTTCTTTTGGGGGTCCCAATCAATCCGAACTGAGGGGTTGTCAATTTTCCACAGGCGATTGGCACCGCGATACAATGCAAGTTCGCGAAAAAATGCTTCACTGAAACGCAAAAACGCCAGATAGCGCGGCTGTGTCTTTGCCGAGAGATTCTGCAAGAAGGAGTCTATGTGCTGATGCCAGTGTGCAAAGAATGACCGGTCAATGGGTTGCCCACTCCGGAAGAACCTGCCCACTGCTTTCAGATAGGTTTTTTGATAGGGGGAGAAGGGCATTCGTCGCTTCTCCATGAAGCGCATAGCGCGAATGACCTGCATCTGTTCTGTGGAATCCATGGTGGTTTGCCACTGCGTCTGGAAGGTATCCAGGAATGCCTGGAATGCCTTGTCCTGAATATTACGGGCGTGCTGGAGCAGGAACTCAATGAATTCATCGGGTTGTTCAGGATAGGATTTTCGCTGGGCATACGCTGTGAAAAACGATACATAGCCCATCAGGAGAGCAAGAACGTACGTACTGAGTGTGGAAGGGCGAATTGCCGGGCGTCTCCACTTGGCGACGTGCCAAATGATAAAAAGTCGGTTCATTTCTGCTTTTCTCGCTGAAGTTTCATGAGGTCTTCCTTGGTAAGGATGACGCGCGTGTTGGGCAATGCTTCTTTGAGGCGCTGGAGTTCTTCAGGGGGTACGCGGAGGTCTAAGGCGTGGAGTTCACGGAGGTGTTTCATTTCGTAGAGGAACTCAGGCAGGTGCGGCATGTTGTACAGCCCACTGATTTTCAACACTTCCAGTTTTGGCAGGTGGGCGATGGCTGCCGGCAACGACGTCACCAGATTAAACGACAAATCCAGGTATTTGAGGTTTTTCAATTTGCCTATGTCTTCGGGAATCGTCCGCAACTTTTGCATAGAGAGGTCCAGGTACCAGACGTTGTCCGCTTCTGCCAGCGCCTTCTGCAAATCGGTATAGTAATGAGGGCTAAAGATCATTGTGTCCAGCGTGATGCTCTGAGTCAATCCGTGGTCGGTAGCTCCCCAAGCGCTAAGGAGCAGGCTCACGCCAAGGACAGAGAATCTCCCAACCAACAAGTTCAATGACTCTGCTGGTGGATACCTTTTCATCATGGCTCCGGGATTTTGGCTGGTTGCTGTTTGGTCAAACCCCGTTTTCTCCTGACACCATTCCATCCTAATAAGGTAAAGTGGTTTTTCCGGATGAACGAAGCTCATCGCTTACCGCTTTTCTTGATTCTGCCCCCTTACCTTATTCATTGAAGGACGAGCAAAGCATTGAGGCGAGGGGACAACACCATGGCGCTCCAAGCAATCCGTGGCAACGCACACTACCACATGCCGATGCCACCCCTATGCAACAGGCTTGGAAGAGCGCAGTGTCAGGATATCTTGTGCATCTCTGAAGTTCAGGACGAAAAGTTTTCGCTACTGAGTAAATGTGCCCATTCATGAACTTCTCTTTTTTTCCTGCTCCTTTCAGTTTGTGTTCTTGGGCTGGCGCTGAGTGCTGGTGTAGAAGAAGCCATGTATGGAGGTTTTCACGCAAGGACTACTTCTCCACATTGGCATTGTTCGCCGGACTGGTTTTGATGCTCCTGAGCAGTGCGTGTACTCAGCGGGAGACAGTGACGATAGATGGGTCCTCCACGGTATATCCTATCGTGGAAGCGGCGGCAGAGCTGTTTTATAAGGAGCATCCGGAGATTTCTGTGCAGGTCAGCTTCAGCGGGACTGGTGCCGGGTTTCAGAAACTCATTCGCGGAGAAATTGACATTCTGGATGCTTCGCGTCCGGCAAAACCTGAAGAACTTCAACGACTCAAAGAAGCTGGCTTGCGCATCATTGAATTCGTCATTGCTTATGATGGGCTGACGGTGGTTGTCCATCCGAAGAACACCTGGGTGGACTACCTGACCTTAGATGAGCTCCGCCGGATGTGGGCACCCGAAGCCCAGAACAAAATTGTTCGGTGGAACCAGATTCGCCCCACATTTCCGGATGCCCCACTTCGCTTATATGGACCTGGTCATGCTTCGGGAACATTTGACTTTTTTACGGAAGTGGTTGTAGGGGAAGCGGGTAAAAGCCGTGGCGACTATCAGGCATCGGAAGACGATAACGTCTTAGTCCAGGGTGTCAGTGGCGACCTTTATGGATTGGGTTACTTTGGGTATGCTTACTATGTGGAGAACCGTGAGCGGCTACGCGCCGTTCCCCTGGTCAATACGCAGGGTGATACGGTTTTGCCTGACACGCAAACCATTCGCAATCGGACTTATCCCTTATCGCGTCCACTCTTCGTGTATGTGCGCGAGGATGCGCTTCGCCGTCCGGCGGTTCGGACCTTCGTGGAATTCTTGCTGAAGCACATCCATGAGATCGTCCAGGACGTAGGGTATATCCCTGTTCCGCGTGAGGTAGAACAAGCCAATCTTCGGCGTTTCCGGGAAGCCCTTGCGCGCACCTAAGCACAAACACAACACAACAGTACGTAGCGAAGTTGCCAATCCACATGGATTCTACCGGGGTTCGCACCCGATATGAGGTATTGATCGTAGCCTTTCTGGCACTTTGTGGTTTGCTTTCTGCCTGGGTCGTTGCCCTGGTTCTTTTCCTGATTGTGCGGGGTGCAATTCCTTTTTTCCAGGCGGTCCCGCTTTACGAATTCTTAACTGGAACACAATGGACGCCGCTTTTCAGCGAAAAGCACTTTGGGATTTTACCACTGGTGAGCGGAACGGCTTTGACTTCTGGGATTGGCTTACTGGTGGCGATTCCCACGGGCATTCTTTTAGCATTGTTCATGAATGAGTACTTATCGGAGCGGTGGCGCCCCTTAGTCAAATCCATCTTAGAGGTTCTGGCGTTTGTCCCCACGATTGTCTATGGCTATTTTGCTTTGGTTTTGCTCACGCCACTTCTGCAAAAATGGATTCCAGAGCTTCAGGTGTTTAATGCCCTGTCTGCGGGGCTTGTTATGGGTCTCATGCTCCTGCCCATTTTCACTTCGGTGGCGGATGATGCCATTCGGTCGGTCCCTGTCGCTTTGCGGGAAGCGGGCTATGGTTTGGGGGCTTCTACATTTCAGGTGGCTATTCGGATTGTTCTTCCGGCGGCACGCGATGGCATCTTAGCAGGCTTTTTGCTGGCACTGGTTCGGGCACTGGGTGAAACCATGCTGGTTACGGTGGCGGCGGGGCAGGTCCCGAATCTGACGGGTGATCCCCGTGAGCCTGTCCTGACCCTCACAGCATACATTGTACAGGTGGCGATGGGCGATATTCCGGAGGGCTCCCTCGCCTATAACTCTGTGTATGGCGTAGCACTGGTTCTGTTCGCTTTAGTGGGTATTGCCACGATCTTTGCCTTTCGGTTTCGCCGAAAAATCCAGCCGGCAGCATGAACAAACGCGTTCAAACGCGTAGTGGGAAGCCAGGGCTTTTCCGTCCGGGAACCCGCACAATCAAGGATCGCATCTTTTTGGTACTGGGATTTGTGGTGCTGGTCTGTTCACTGGTTGCTCTGCTGGGTTTTGTCCTGGCAACTGCGGTGTATGGCTGGGAACGCCTGACGTGGTCCTTTCTTACTTCGTATCCTTCGCGCTTTCCGGAGAAAGCGGGCTTGCTGCCGGCACTGGTTGGTTCGCTCTGGCTCCTGGGCTTATCTATTGTGTTCAGTGTACCTGTAGGAATTGCTGCCGGGATCTTTCTGGAGGAATTTGTTCGTGCCCGTCGTCTTTCCCAGCTTATGGACTTTTTCGTGTTCAATCAGGGTGGCATCCCCTCGGTATTGATTGGTTTGCTGGGTCTGGAACTCTTTGTTCGGATACTGGGTTTGGGTCCGGTTTTACTGGCGGGTGCTCTCACCCTGTCATTGCTGATCCTGCCAATGATTATCGTCACCACGCGTGAGGCACTGCGTGCGGTTCCGCAATCCATTCGGGAAGCTTCCTTCAGTTTGGGTGCGACACGCTGGCAAACGGTTTGGTATCATGTTCTTCCGGCGGCCCGCGCGGGGATTTTAACGGGCGTGCTCTTGGGATTGGCGCGCGTGATTGGCGAAACCGCTCCTTTACTGGTTGTTGGGGCGTCTGCCTTCATCACCTATTTGCCCGTCAGTCCTATGGACCGGTTTTCTGCGATTCCCATTCAGATTTTTTCGTGGGTGAGCCGTCCACAACCCGCCTTCTGGGTCAACGCCGCGGCGGCAATCATTGTGCTGCTGAGCATTGTTATGCTCTTTGTTCTTTTTGCTCTGTGGTTTCGCTACCGATGGAAAATCCGCTTTTGAGTCATGGACTGGGTTCTGCCTTTCCTTACACTCACTGCCTTAGAACTGATTCTGGGCATTGACAACTTGCTCTTCCTGTCCATTGTTCTTCGTGTTCTTCCGGCAGAGCAGCGCCGTTTTTGGCTGGGTGTAGGGCTTGCCGGCGCATTTGCAGGTCGTGCACTCTTATTGCTTTTGCTCAACACACTGTTTTCAGGAGAAGTAGTGGGAGGCACTGCACTGTTCACTATTTGGGGTCGGGAATTGGGCTGGCGCGAACTCATTCTCATTGGGGGCGGACTCTTTTTACTGGTCAAAGCCACGCGGGAAATCTATTTGCATACTGAGTTTCCTGGTCGCCGCCACTATGCCCAGGAGAGCGCATCGCGGGCGGGCGTTCGCGTACGTCCCCTCTCACTTATCCTGCAAATCACTTTGGTGGACATCGTCTTCTCTGTGGACTCTATTCTGACGGCGATTGCCCTGACCCGCGAAACCTGGATCATTCTGACCAGTATTGCACTCTCACTCGTTGCCATGTTCTTTTTACCTGGATGGCTGATGACTTTTTTAGACCGCCATCCCTCTTTTTTGATTCTGGCACTGGCGTTCGTCTGGTCTATTGGCTTACTGCTCCTCTTAGAAGGTTTTCACATAGAAGTGCCCCGAACATACGTGTACTTTGCGTTGGCATTCTCCTTAGGCATTGAATTGCTCCAGTTTCGTGCCCAGAGCGTCCGACAAACCCGGCAAGCCAGCGATGCCCCATAGCGCTTTGCATACCGTGCCCATCTTGATTTTTTCCATGGTGCTGGCAACCAGTTTGAGTACAGCCAGGTCTTCGTACAGTGGGCGGCGCGAACAAACCCAAGAACGCCCCGGTTCATCCCCGGGGTTGAAAACCTTTGTCTGGGGTGGGCGCATCCACATAGACGCTACAACCTATACCTACTACTCCACGATAGCCCCCGCCCAAATGATGTCTCCAATCATAGATGTGCGCCTGCGTCGCCTCCGCCTCTACACAAAAGGAAGGCTGTCGTCTGTGCCTATCCACTGGAAGTTCCAGCTGGAGTTTGCTGGGGGACGTGTCCGTCCCCGAACTATCTTCATCCAGTACTCTTTTGGCTCGTCCCTGCACATTCGCGCTGGACAAATGAAAGAGCCCATCGGCTTAGAACGACTTACCTCCTCCAACCACATCACCTTCATAGAACGGAGTCTGCCCACGCAGGTTCAGCCAGACAGGAACCTGGGTATTGCCCTTCATGCCACTAAACATTTCCGTAGTTTGGCAATGGGCATTCAGGGTGGCGTGTTCCTGCCGGGATCTCGCTCAGGGCACTTCCGTACTGACACAACGCCCGCACTTGCCGCGACACTACGCTTAGCCGGATTGGTTCCGCACGCGTATGGCTGGGTTCAGACGGCTGTTGCTTATTCCTACCGACCTGTTCCACAAGGGCTGTTCGCTGTGCCGGACTGGCAACCGGAAATCCATCGTGCTTCCCTACCTGCCCCTCCCGATATGAATCCACGTCTCACAAGTGTTGCCCAGACCAACCTGCTCACCTGGGACTTCTACATCCAGATTCGGAACCTTTTTCTCTACAGCGAAATCACGGGTTTTGTCGCCGATCCGGGCTTCTCACATACACAACAGAGCAATCCCTCTTCTTCGGTACAAGCTTCCGCTTTCGCAACCACGCTACACATAGGCTATGCGTTCCATCTGATGCGAACGCCACCTGCTTCGCCTGTCCAGGGTCTGCCGGGCTTCCGGCCTGCAAATCGCGCCATTGGCTTCATCCTTGCTGCCCGTTTCTCCTACGGAGAGATTCACGTTCAGCCCTACGCCAGTCCATCCGCAACCAATCTACTCTGGGCGACAACCGGTGCCCTCACCCTCTACTTCTCAAAAAACGCACGACTCTCCCTCAACTACACATTCGGCAAAAAACACACCACTGTCTTCCATGGACTCCTCTTGCGTGCTCAGCTTACCTTCCAGCAAAAAACCAAAACGCCCAACAATCCATGACCAGCTTCACGAACTTACTCCAGACCTTCCCCGAACAACTGCGCACAGCACTCAATGCCCGAATACCTGGCGGCACATCCACTCCGTTTCCGGTCCGCCCCCAGCACATCCTTTTCTTTGGAATGGGAGGGTCTGGCTCGGCAGTCGCCTTTCTCCTGCCCTACCTGCAACGCCTTTCCCCGATTCCCCTCCTCCTCTTCCAGGATTACGAAATTCCCCGGACACTGAGCCATGCCCACGCCCTCCACATCCTTATCTCCCACTCAGGAAACACCGAAGAAACCCTCACCATCGCCTACTACCTCCAAAAACAACAACTGCCATTCATCGCTATCACCTCCAACGGCATCCTCAAAGAACTGGCGCGTGCCCGCCACCTGCCCGTCTTAGAACTGAATCCGGACCTCCCCCCACGCTTTACACTCCCTGCACAGACGGGCTACATCCTCACTATCCTCGCCCGGTACATCCCGGCAGTTGCCCGTGAGCTGCCCCACCTCCAGCAATTCACTGAACACCTCCACACACTTTTGCCCCAAATCCAGGACCAAAGCCAACAACTCAGTGAACTTGCCCGCCACAAACTAACCATCATCGCTACCGACACCCTCGCCAGCGGCGTAGCCCTCCGCTGGAAACAACAATGGAACGAAAACGCCAAACACCCGCTCCACCCACTTACCTTCCCCGAAGCCAGTCACAACGAACTGGAAGCAACCAACCTGTTGCAAACCCTTCCCATCTGCGTGTTCCTTCTCCACCACCACTTCATCCACCCCCGTACACAACTCCACCTCCAGTTCTTCCAACAACAATTTCCACCGAGCCAAACCCATACCATCCACCCTCCCCACAACCTGCCCTATACCTCGCCCCTCACCCAACTGCTCTACCTGCTCTGGCTGGGCGACTGGACCTCCTGCTACCTAGCACAAAAAATCCAGGTGGACCCCATCAGCGTACCCACAATCCAGCAACTCAAACAATTCCTCCAAGCCCAACGACAATGACCCCAAGGGGTCAACCCATCTACTTAATCCCTGGATCTTTCAACCCCTTCCACAAAGGGCACCTGGCACTCGCCCACTGCCTCTACACC
>JALWYU010000056.1 GCA_026992635.1 Bacteroidota bacterium
CTTCCCCTCTAAGGACTCGCCCAGCCACAACGCATAAAAATGGCGAACCGACTCCGCCACCCCAAACCCCGTAATCAAATCATCTACCCGATAGGGCTGACCACCCGGTAACCGAAACTCCGGATCCTGAACAGGCAAGCCAATCCCCTGACGCAACTGATGCAAAATCCGTGCCTGATCACGCCAGGACCCCCCAACATACCCACGAACAATCCCCTCCTGCGGATGCCAGATACCCAGCTCCTCTAAAATGGGAATGACTTCCTCACTTTCGTTCACATGCAAATCCCCGCCCGTCCCGTAACACGTCTTTAACAGCGGCGCAACCCGTGTCCAGAACTTTTTCAAGACCGCCCGCTTCTGAGGGCTCTCCGGATTGAAGCGAACCCCCGACTTGGCACCCCCAATTGCCGGACCCGAAATCGTAAACTTGATTTCCATCACTTTCGCTAAATGTGCCAGCTCTTCCTGGGAAACCGTAGGTGAGCACCGTGTCCCACCACCTGCCGCCCCATTTCGCAAAGAATTGATGACGGTCCAGCCCTCGGCACCCGTCTCATTATCCCGCCAGTGAACCACCAGCTCGGGCGGACGACGCAAAAACGCTTCAATATCCCGATCCATCGCCTCTATCTCGCCACCACGCCCACTCATGAACACTACAATTTTGCGCGTTTTCAGAGTTAAGGTACGTGTCTCGGAAAAACATGATAACTTACCCAAAACGGGGACCCATGAACAACAACAGATCCACAGGATGGACCACCTGGCTACTCGCTACCGCCTTCTTCCTGGCTGTGCTCTTCCCTTTTGTGTATCCCGTTTTTGAAGGGAAACGAATTGTTTCGGCCGATACGCAAGCGTGGCGTGCACAAGCCGAACCCCTGCACAAAATCGCAGAAGAAAAAGGCGAAAAGCCCCTGTGGGCATGGCACATCTTCAGTGGCATGCCCGCTTTATTTGTCTCATCCCGTGCGTACAGTATAGTTCGGCACGGATGGTTCGCCCTCGGCGACCTCCTCCCCTTCCCAATCTATGCACTGTTACTGGGCTTCCTCTTCATGATGTACCTGAGCCTTGTCTTTAGAGAGGTCTCCCTTCCCTTAGCGATTTTTGGCGGCGTAACCGTAACCTTAGCCACCTTCGTCCTGTCCTCCATTGAAGCAGGACACGTCACCAAGATCGGCGCCGCCATGGCAATCCCCGGTATCCTGGGCGGTATCCTTGCTGTATTCAATGGACGACTCGGGTCAGGGAGCCTCGTATTTCTCCTGGCATTGACCGCCCTCCTCCTGAGCAACCACCTCCAGGTGCTTTACTACACGTTCCTGCTTTCCGTCGCACTGGTCGCAGTTTTACTGGTCCGACATCTGAAAGAAACCCTCTCACTGCACAACCCCTCATTCTTTCATCTTGCCAAACCTTTTCTATTTCTGGGACTATGCACGATTCCACCGCTCATGGTCTATGGACCCTCACTGTGGCAAATCCAGGAATTCGCCCGCTACTCTATTCGCGGACAAGCCTCAGAGCTGGCACCCGAAAAAGCCATGCACCGTGCCGGCTTGGACTACGACTATGCCTTCCAGTGGAGCTATGGCATTGGCGAAACCTTCACACTACTGGTTCCACACTTCGCTGGCGGCGGATCCGCCGAACCCCTGAGCAAAAACTCCTACATGGCAAAAAAACTGCGGGAAATCGGATTGCCCCCCACAACCATCCAGCAACTCCTGCCCCACGTATCCACCTATTGGGGACCTATGCCCTTCACCGACTCCCCCGTATACATGGGTATCCTTATCTGGCTTGGCGTCATCTTGGCACTCATCGTGCGCCGCGACTGGTTCGTCTGGTGGGCAGCACTCAGCAGCCTGGTCATCCTTATGCTTGCCTGGGGTAAGCACTTCCTCTTAGCACCCCTCGCCTTCAAGTATCTCCCCCTATTCAACAAGTTCCGAACACCCATGATGATCTTCCTGGTATTTCATGTGGTGGTGGGCATCCTGGGCGTACTGGGCTTCGCACGCTGGTTCCAGGAAACCAATCCCCACACACGACGACGCACCTTAACCCTCGCACTTGCTATCCTCGGCGGAGTACTGGGCTTAATCGGTCTGATCGCATTCCTGAACATCATTTCTTTTCGGGCACCCCACGACCAGCAATGGCTCCAGCTCTTCGCCCAGCAAAAAGCCGCCACCTTAGGCGAACAATTCGTGGAAATCCTGCGCGAGCAAAGAAAACGCCTTCTCCTGGGTGACGTCCTCCGAAACCTGATACTGCTCGCTGGCGGCGGACTCATCCTGTGGGCAACCCTCCGTTCACGGCTGCGCCCACAACTCGCCATGTGGCTCCTCCTCATCATCCACACCGCCGACCTCTTCCTGATCGGACGCAACTACTTCTCTACAGACGCCTATCGGCGCCCTCCACGAACCGTCTATCTACCCACTGATGCCGACCGCCAGATCCTGCGCGACCGCTCCTACTATCGCGTCGCCAACTTTACCGTGGGCAACCCCTTTGTAGACAGCCGTACTCCCTACTTCCACAAGAGTATTGGTGGCTACCTGCCGGCACGACTCCGCATCTATCAGGACCTCATTGATTCCCACCTCCTCGCCCGAAATATGCACGCCTACCACATGCTCAACGTCAAGTATTTCATCGTCCCCAATCAGCAAAGCGGGAAACCCCAGGTGATCCCTAACCCCCAGCGATGCGGACCCGCCTGGTTTCCCAAACACCTCGTATGGGTAGCCAACCCCAAACAAGCCTCCCGCGCACTCAAACAGTACAACCCCTGCGAAACCGCAATCCTCTTCCAAAAAGATTCTCCACTTGTGGCAATCCCTGCCTCTAACCAGCTGGATTCCCTCGCCTCTGTCCAGCTGGTATATGCCTCCCCCGATACGCTCATCTACGAAGTACACACGCAAAGTGCACATCTCCTGATCCTCTCCGAGATTTACTATCCCATAGGGTGGCACGCCTTCACCCAGGATGGAAAATCCCTGCCCATCGTCCGCGTGAACTTTGCCCTGCGCGGAATCATTGTACCTCCAGGCGAGCACAAAATCTGGATAGTGTATGCGCCAACCAGTGCACAGCTCCAGCCCTACCTGGAATACACCGGGGACATCCTCTGGCTGGGCACCCTCCTGTTCATAATCATTGTCTTCTGGCGAAAAAGACGATCCACACCAGCCCCCAGCAAATAGCAATTACACTCCATGTAAACACACTTCCGCCATTCTCATTCGTTCTTCTTGATTTTGGAACGGGTTCAAATACGCCAAATACCCCCCTTGCCAAACCCAGTATGCACCACCAAACCCCATACCATGCGCAAACACACTCCCCAAAGTGAAACAACCCTTCCAGCTGAATACCCACACCACTTCGCCAGCGCACGGAAAAAGCTCTACCGTCTGACAATCTTCCTGGGCTTCCTTGCCCTCCTTTTGCTGGTTGCCAACTCCTGGCTGCTCTACCAGCACTTTTCCTCCAGAGCCCACGCCCCTTTTCTGGTGGTCACCTCCACGGAAATGCTGGCGGATGCCGTTCGCCAGATCACAGACACACACTGTGTCCACGTGCAGGCATTGATACCGGTAGGGAGCGACATCCACACATTTCGCGCCCACCCCTCTACCATCGCCTTACTCTGGCAGGCTGACGTCATTTTGATACACGGACTGGGCGCAGAAGGTGCCCTGGCACGCGTACTGGAAACCTATCCCTACCCCGAACGAGTCTGGAACACCGGATCCTGGTTCACACGTCAGGACCTCCTCTGGGAAGAAGACGGACAGGTCCCCGATCCCCACGTATGGAATGATGTCGTACTGTGGCGTAAGATGGTGGACACCCTCGGAAAACGCCTGCTCGCACGCATCCCACAAAATTGCCAGAACTCAACACGGGTACGATGGCTCCGGTATCTCCAGCGGCTGGACACACTCCACCAGTGGGTCCACCATCAGATGCAATTCATCCCCCGGGAACAACGCTACCTGATTACGCCCCATGCCTCCCTAGCGTATTTTGCCCGGCGCTACGGATGGGAAACCATTCCACTGCAGGGCGTTTCGTCGGTAAGCCCCCTGAACCCCCACCACCTCCGACAGGCACTCCATTTGCTCCGCCACCATATCGTCCCCTGCGTCTTCTTAGAATACGGAATCTCAGTACAGGTACTGAAACTCTTGCAAGAACGCTATCCCCAAACCCAATTCTGCGGTTATCTGTACACCGATGGGGTGGGCCCACCACCCGCCAATACCTACGAAGGCTTCATCCGCTGGAACATCCACCAAATCGTGTCAGCATGGCGACAGGTCCAGGACAACACACGCCAACCAGCCGGAACGGTGTCGTCCGCCTCCAGATAGAAGGGCTCACCGCCGGATACGGCTCCTGGCCCGTACTCTGGGATATTTCATTCCAGGTGGAAGGCGGGCACATCGTGGGCATCCTCGGACCAAACGGAGCCGGGAAATCCACACTGATCCGCGTCCTGACAGGTGAACTCACCCCTTTGCGCGGCGAAGTCTGGATAGAACGCAACGAAGAAGCGCTGCTGCCCGAAGACATCGCCTACGTCCCCCAGGGTGAGCACGTCAATATCCATTTTCCAACAGTGGTGTACGAAGTAGTAGCAATGGGCTGCTGGGTGCGCCGACCCTGGGGATGGCAACTCACACCCCAGGAAAAACAACGTGTTGAACAGGCACTCACTGCCGTAGAACTACAGCCCGACCTGTGGGAACGACCACTGACCCATCTATCCGGCGGACAGCGCCAGCGCGTACTCTTAGCCCGCGCTTTAGCCCAAACTCCCGCCCTCTACCTATTAGACGAACCCACCACAGGCATTGACATGCGCTCCGAAGAAATCATCTTCCAGGTACTCAAGCAGGAAGCACGACGTGGCGCACTGATCCTCGTTGTCCACCACAACTGGCTCACCGCCTTCACCCATTTTGACTACCTCCTCCTGTTGAACCGCCGGCAAATCGCCTGGGGACAACCCAACTACGTCCTCCAGGAACAATTCCTGCGCCAGGCTTACGGAAGCATCCCCGAAGGACTGACACAACTGGCACAGGTCTTCCGACAAATGGGCTTTCCCTCCTCCTGAACCCAACCCCACAAACCCATCTGTGATGCCCATTCCCAGCGAAACTCTCATAGAATGGGTACAAACATGGCTGATTCTCCAGACCGCCCTCCTCAACCTGTACCTGACAGGCTTCATGCTCTATCTGTTTCGGCAAGCCTATCTGGGCGAGATCATTTTACATGGACTGGTGCCAGGCATCGTCCTGGGTACCCTCATCAGTGTTCCCTTAGGCTGGGCAGGCGGATACCTCTCCGGAGCCCTCCTCCTTATACTTTTTACGGGGTGGCGCCACACCCTGCCCGACACCACCGTTCGCCTATCCTGGCTCCTTGCCTGGTTTTTCGGACTGGGCGCCCTGGCATTCTCCTGGCTCAACCAATCCGCATTACCCGTCAAAAGCATAGTGTGGCAATGGCTCACCGGAACTTCCTTTATTCCCCTTCGGGAAACCCTGATCACAAACCTGATTTTTTTCATTGCCCAGATGGTGATATTGCTCGCGGGACACCGCCTCCTCCTTGTCCATGCCTTTGCTTCTGGAACGGAAAGGATCCAGCGACGTGCCCGCTGGCTCATCACCGGTCTCCTGCCCGGACTCTGGCTGGGTAGCCTCCTGGCAGGTATGCAGGTTGTGGGTTTCCTCTTAGCCGGAGGTATGTTGTTCCTCCCTGTAATCCTTGCACATCTGTGGGCACTACCCACTGCCCGCTGGCAACACCTCTTCCTGCTCGGCTTTGCATTTGTGCTTGCCGGTGGAACGCCCGCTCTCCTCATAGAAACCACCGTCGGAGGCAGCGCCTCCGTATGGACACTGATCATATGGGGCGTTTTGCTCGTGGGCTACTCCCTTTGGCAAAGCCTCTTTGGAAAAAAAGGGTACCTGCGCCGAACAATCCTCCACGTCCGAATGCTCTGGGAAGACTTCCTCCTCTGGCTACTGCGCCGCGAAGAACACGGCATGCACGAAGGCAAATGGAAAGATTTCGCCCGACAACTGAGTACACCATTCTGGAGTGGTCCCTGGCTCCTTACACCCTTGATCCAGCAAGGACTCATCCGACAACGCAATGGCTATTTCCGACTTACACCCCGCGGAAGAACCCTTGCACGCTACCTCTTACTTCGCCACCGCCTCCTGGAAATCTACTTAGTCCAGCAAGGCGTACGCCCCGAGCAAGTCCACCACTACGCCGAATGGCTGGAACACTGGCTGCCCGAAGAACTCACACGACAGCTCCGCCAGTGGCTGCAGGAAGTCCGCGAAGACCCCCATGGACGACCCCTCCCCTGGCTGAAACAATCCCATCCCTCTACACCTCCCTCACCCTAAGTAGCATGCATCGTGTGCAAGCTCTACAGACATACGGAGTCGCAAACTTCCTTATGGGCAAATAGAGAAGTAACTACACCACCAGACGAAATGAATCCACCCGAAGCACTCAACCCGCCTGAAGAAACAATTCCACCACTGCCTACATTACCACCAGTACCTGTCATTCCACCAGTAGAGACGATGCATCCGCCCGGACAAGACTGCAAATTTCCTGTACCATCCAGCTTCACCACATAAACATCCCATCCCCCTTGCCCAAAGGAATTGGTATAACCTGCAATAGCAAAGCCCCCATCGGTAGTCTGAATAATAGAAAGTCCATAATCGTCGTTTGTTCCACCAATAGTTCTCGTCCACTGTAAATTCCCCGCACTATCCAGCTTTATCACATACACGTCAAATCCTCCCTGCCCAAAGGAATTCGTAAAACCCACAATCACATAACCACCATCGTCGCTCTGAACAAGAGCGCGACCATAATCATCGTTCGCCCCACCAATGGTTCTCGTCCACTGTAAATTCCCCGCACTATCCAGTTTCACTACATAAACATCGTTATATGCAGGACATCCTGTAGCACAAAAAGATTGAGTTCTGCCGACGACCACATACCCTTTATCGGCAGTCTGAATAATAGTGTGTCCAGCATCGTCTTGGGCTCCACCAACAGTCCTCGCCCATTGCAAATTGCCCGAACTATCAAGTTTCATAATATAAACATCATATCCTCCCTGACCAAAGGAATTCGTAAAACCTGCAACCGCATAACCGCCATCAACCGTTTGAATCACAGAACTGCCCCAATCGCTATTTGCTCCCCCAATAGTTACCGTCCATTGCACACTGCCAATACTATCCAGCTTCACCACATAAACATCACTCAAGCCCTGACCAAAGGAAAAAGTATAACCAGCCAGAACATAACCCCCATCAGCAGTATGAATAATAGAATGACCATAATCATTGACTGGTCCGCCAACAGTCCTTGTCCATTGTATGTTGCCTGTATCATCCAGCTTCAACACATAAACATCAGCACTTCCTTGTCCAAAAGAGCTCGTCCCACCGACAAGCACATATCCTCCACCGGCGGTTGGGACAAGGTGCCGAACCCCTTCATAACTTGCTCCTCCAATCGTCTTTGTCCATTGTAGATTGCCCAGGTTATCCAGCTTGACGACATAAGCATCATAATACACAGGCCATCCAGAATTGCAAAAAGATTTCGTAGCACCAACAATCACATACCCCCCATCAGTGCTCTGAATGATAGAATAACCATGATCGTCATGAATCCCACCCATTGCCAAACAGAAAGTATTACACGAATCTGCAGTAACAGTGATCGTGATACCCTGTCCACATCCACACTGATTACATGACGTAACCCCGACCATCCCATCCGTTGTATCCGGTATGACTTCCAACGTATCCGTACCCTGCCCCGAAATGATTGTCCACCCACCAGGCACCGTCTACTGATAACTGACGCCCGAACACCCGCTGGCTACATAGGTGACCGTATCACCCGCACAGACAAAACCCGGTCCAGAAATGGACGGAACACACGCAGGTCTCTGACACAACCGCGGACACGAAATCGTATACCACCTTTGCGTAACCGTATCATACACCTCTAAGCAAAACGAATCTACGTTGAAAATCATCAACGTATGCGCCGGATTTTGTATGGCATCCCGCTGCTGCGTGGTCAAACGCGGGATCAGCAAGCCCCCTACCGTGTCCCAGATGTCCAGGCGGGCGCTCGGATCGGGCATGACCGTGCCAATGCCCACAGATTGGGCGTGCAATGAGAAAATCAGCATCCATAGCGTTGCTCCCAGAACCAGAGCCCTGGTTAAAGCACCTCTCAGGTTCGTCATGGGTTTCAGATTTTATGGGCAGATGTTGGTCAGCGTTCCGCCCGATCCTGTTGTGCCACCACTTGATACAGAACCTCCAGAACCTGTAATTCCTCCACTGGACACAGCACCGCCACTGCCCGTTATGCCTCCACTGTCTATCTGGCAGCCTCCTGGGCAGCTGACTAAATTTCCATTTGCATCTAATTTGACCACATAGACATCCGGGCCGCCAGATCCAAAAGAAGTCGTCACACCAGCAATGACATAGCCTCCATCTGTTGTCTGGATGATGGAATAGCCATCGTCTTGACTTGCTCCACCGATCGTGCGTGTCCAGACTACATTACCATTGCTGTCCAGCTTAAGCACATAAACATCAGAACCACCTTGTCCAAAGGAGATAGTATAACCCGCAATGACATAGCTACCATCCGCTGCCTGGATAATAGAATAACCCTGCTCATGATTGGCGCCTCCAATTGTACGTGCCCACAGCAAATTGCCCATTGAATCCAACTTCACCACATACACATCCTCCCAGCCAGCCCCAAAAGATCCCGTATAGCCAGCGATGACATAGTCGCCATCCGTTGTCTGAATAATAGAAAAACCATAATCATCCCAACTTGCCCCGCCAATAGTGCGTGTCCAGACCACATGACCATTGCTATCCAGCTTAATTACATAAACATCAAAAAAATTGCCCTGACCGTAGGATTGTGTCGCACCTACCACGACAAAGCCCTCATCGCTGGCGCGAATAATAGAAAAGCCTCCGTCAAGTTCCGCTCCACCAATAATACGTGTCCAAACGATATTACCAGAGCTATCTAGCTTTGCTACATAGACATTGCTTGAATATCCAGGTCCAATCCTTGCTTCGCCTGCAATAACATAGCTACCATCTGAAATCTGAATGATGGAGTGCCCTATGTCGTTACCTGTACCGCCAATAGTGCGCGTCCATTGCACCACGCCTGCAGAATCCAGCTTCACCACATAGACATCAAAGCCGCCAGCACCATAAGATCTCGTCTCGCCAGCAATGGCATAGCCCCCATCTGCGGTCTGGATGATGGACCTGCCAACGTCGTCATCAACCCCGCCGATAGTGCGTGTCCATTGCACGTTTCCCGAGCCGTCCAATTTCACTACATAAACGTCTCTGCCACCCTGCCCAAAGGAGGTGGTATACCCGGCAATGGCATAACCACCATCACTGGTCTGAATAATAGCGTAGCCAAGATCGCTACCTGGTCCGCCAATGGCAACACAAAAGGTATTACACGAATCTGCGGATACGGATAAAGAGGCAGAACCACCACATCCACACTGATTGCACGACCTGACAGAGAGTGTGCCATCAGCAGTGTCGGGAATGACATAGAGTGTGTCTGTACCCTGACCCGAAATGATTGTCCAGCCAGACGGCACTGACCACTGGAAGAAAACATCGGAGCAACCCAGAGCGATGTAAGTAGCAGTGTCGCCAGTGCAGGCGAAGGCGGGTCCGCTAATGGTGGGTATACATACAGGAGATTGACACAGACGCGGACAGGAAATTGTGTACCATCTGTGGGTGACAGTATCATACACCTCCAGACAAAACGAATCTATGTTGAAAATCATCAATGTATGCGCCGGATCCTGAATGGCATCCCGCTGCTGCGTGGTCAAACGCGGGATCAGCAAGCCCCGAACCGTGTCCCAGATATCCAGGCGGGCACTCGGGTCGGGCGTGACCGTGCCGATACCTACAGATTGGGCGAAATGCGTATTCGCTACACTCAAAAGCACAAGCATACCAGCTACAACCCTTTTAAAACCAGTGTTTCCCCGCCAAACCATCATGAACTACTCAATTTTACAGGACGCTCCGAAAAATCACGGGTGACAAATCATTTCCGTAGCATTCGCTAAATTCCCCTGCCCACCTGGCTGAACACCAGACAATGAACTGCGTGTAAAAGTGTGTACCGTAGAAGGCATGGATAAGGTCATCGTGGGCGTAACAGGGGCAATCTGACAATTTGCACAACCCGGTATATTCCAGCTGGCATAAGGCAGGTGAACCACCCATACATCGCGTCCACCACTCCCGTACGAGTCCGTCCAACCTGCAAAGACAAGGTGCCCGGAACTGTCTATTTCTGCAGCGTACAGCCTGTCATTGCCAGCACCACCCATCACATACGCCCGCAAAACATTACCCTGCGAATCCACCTCCATGAGAAAGGCATCCTCCCCACCAAACTGGGCAAGACTACTGGTCCATCCGCATACCACTAAGGTTCGCTGAGGCGTTGCCACAATCCCGCTCACCACCACATCATGATTGGGAAAGTACACCTCCAGATGAGGATTCCCCAATGTATCCACGCAGGCAAACCCATAGCCTAAAGCTCCACAGGCAACTGACGGCGACCAGAGCGCTATATCTCCGACCGGCGTCTGAGGATCAGGAGGAATTGGTATCTCATAGCGGCGTGCCCAGAGCAACTCCAGTCCTGAAGTGAGGAAGCCAAGCCACATTCTGTAGTTGGGTGGAGATGGACACCTGCCCCGGAGTACGACATAGTATTCACCCGATGCTAAAAGGTGTAATTGAAGGAAATAAAGAGGCGCAGCGCCACAAGAAGGTGTGTATTGATAACCCTGCAACACATTACCATAGCCATTTACAACAAAAAGCCCTGGAATCCAGGTAGAAGCGTACCCGCCCACAACGTATTGATTATTCCCCTGCAGGTAAGGTGCAACTGTGCCAGAATGATGAAACGCCGTAATCTGGCGTCCCCAGAGAATGTTACCATTATAATCCAGCGCAAACACCAGACCATCACCATGAACCAGCAGCTCACCCCCTGCAAGAATCCTGTTTTGCAAAGGCAGAACATTCCGGCCAACAATTGAGTAATAATCATCACTCGTCGTCCCATAGGTGCGATCCCACACCTTATTGCCCCCATGGTCAAGATACAGCAGGTAGTTGTCATAACCCCCCGCGCCAAAACTGTTCGTCGCACCCGTAACCACCAGATTCCCATTAGGCGCTATCGCCAGATTATATCCCTCATCATTGTTGCTACCCCCATACACCGCACACCACGCAAAGCACGAATCCGACGCAACAGCATATACCCCCGTATTCCCACATCCACACTGCGTGCAAACCCTCACCAACAAACTCCCATCTACCGTATCAGGAACCACCTGAATCGTGTTCGTCCCCTGACCACTCAAAAGCACCCAGCTCCCAGGAATCGTCCATAAAAACGTACCCTCTGTACAGCCCGTAACAGTATAAGCAACCGTGTCGCCCGCACATACAAAAGGCGGACCCTGAACCGCAGGCACACACCCCGGCGCCTGACAGTACCGCGGACACGACAACACCCACCACCGCCCACTCACCGTATCATACACCTCTAAGCAAAACGAATCTATGTTGAAAATCATCAGCGTATGCGCTGGATTCTGTATCGCATCCCGCTGTTGCGTCGTCAAACGCGGGATCAGCAAGCCACGTACCGTGTCCCAGATATCCAGGCGGGCGCTCGGGTCGGGCATGTGCGTGCCAATGCCGACATTTTGCGCAAAATGCAGACCCGAAATAACCAGTCCAACAACCACCACCACATTACCTGAGACAAGCCCTACTCGTCGGAAACCATTCATTTTTCCAGCATTTTGGACATTGTTCAAAAACCTGCCAGACAATAGATTGAGCAACCAAACCTTTTCGGACAGAGCCAAATACTATCCGGAAAAATGCGCTACTAACCAATAGAATACAAAAGCGGTTCCCCTTAGTGAGCTGTCGCTCACTACGAACACCCAACCCCGCAAATACACTGCTCATGATTGATCAATGCAAGTTTTCCTGACCTATTATACAAGTTAAAGCAACCTGAACAAAACTTTCAATAACCTGGCAACTTTCAGACATAAATTGCCATCGTACCTTAAGCTGAATAGGATAACTTCAGAGAAAATCCATGCAAATCTAATCAATATACTTGTCTACAGGGATTTATCATGAAAATATTTGAGCGACAACCACTTCTGAATGTTCAACAATGATGACGCATAATGCTGATAACAAGCATAGTAGTAATGCACAACCGCTCTGCTCAATCTTCCCATCCCCAAAAACCATCTCACTCATTGGCAGGCACAACCTGCCTACCACCCCTACCACCCCTACCACTCCACACCCAGTGCCGTTTCACATCCGAGCCGGCATCGGAATGTTCAACACCTCTACACAACCATGCGCCAGCGTCTCACCAACCCACCAGCTCAACGCCAGCCGCCAAACCCGTTCCTCCTCCGACGAACCACGCAAAATCGGTACCCGCGCATAGTACCGATTGTACTCCTTGGCAAGCTGATACAACGCATTCGCCAGCAACGACGGATCATACCGCTGTGCACTCTCCCACAGCCGAACCGGATAAAAAAACAACATCTGCAACAAACGACGCTCTTCCTCAATAAGCTCCGCAAACCCACGCTCCCCTAACAACCGAACAATCGCTTCGCGCCCCAACCCATACTCCTCTTGCGCCTTCCGCAAAAGCGCCTGAATCCGCGCATACGTATACTGAAGAAACGGACCCGAATACCCCTCAAAATCCATCGCCTCCTCCTTGCGAAACAGAATCTTCTTATTGGGATCCACACGCAACATGTAAAACTTGATCGCAGCCAAAGCCACCTGCTCCGCCAACTCCCGCTTCTCCTCCTCAGAAGCATCTTTCGCCTTCTCCGAACACCGAATCTGCTCCAGGGCAAGCGCCGTCAATTCATCCAGAAAATCGTCCGCATCAATCACGGTGCCCTCCCGCGACTTCATCTTCCCCTCAGGCAACTCCACCATCGCATACGACAGATGAAACACCGTGTCTGCATAGGGCTTGCCCAACCTGCGCAACACCGCTTTGAGCACCTGAAAATGATATCGCTGCTCCTCCGCCACTACATAAACCATCCTTTGCATCCGGTATTTCTGCCAGCGCAAATCAATGGTTCCCAAATCCTGAGTAATGTACACGCTCGTGCCATCCCCGCGCAACAACAACTTGGTATCCAGCCCCTCATCCGTCAGATCCACCCAAATAGACCCATCTTCCTTCCTGTAAAACACGCCCTTTTCCAGCCCTTCATACACAAGTTCTTTCCCACGCGCATAAGTCTCCGACTCAAACTCAAACGCGTCAAACATAACCCCATACCGCTGGTACGTCTCCCGAAATCCCTCCAGAACCCACTCATTCATCATTTTCCAGACCTGACGAACCTCGGGATCGCCCGCCTCCCACCGACGCAATAACTCCTGCGCCTCACGAATCAATGGTGCTTCACGACGTGCCTCCTCCTCAGACATGCCCTTCTCCCGAACCAGACGCTCCACCTCATCTTTGTACCGCCGCTCAAAAAGCACATAAAAATCACCCACAAAATGATCGCCCTTCTTCCCGGTACTCTGAGGCGTCGCACCCCCTCCCCATTTCATCCACGCAAGCATCGTCTTGCAAATGTGAATGCCCCGATCATTGATCAAATTGAGCCGAACAACCCTTCCCCTGCCCGTCACCGCCAAAAGACGCGCAACCGCATCACCCAGCGTGTTATTCCGAACATGCCCCAGATGCAAAGGCTTATTGGTATTGGGCGAAGAAAACTCCACCAGTAAAACCGGCTCTTCTTTTCGTTTCCACGGCAAAGGATACCTGCCTTCTTCCAGCCACTGCATAAGCCGTGCACGAAGCCATTCCCGCCAGAACTCCCCACTGAAGCGCAAATTTAGAAAACCACCCACTACCTGACCACCCTCTATCACACCCTCTATTCGCCGCGTCAGCCATCTGAGAAGGCGCTCACCCACCTCCTGAGGTCTCCGCCTCAACGCACGAACCACAGGAAACAACACCACCGTCACCTCACCCGGATAATGCACAACCGTCGGTTGAACCGGAAAATCCACCGAAGAACCCTCCCCTTCGTACTGACTATGCTCTTCCAGCCAGGTACGAAGCACCTCACGCAACGCAAAAGGATCCTTCAACGTTCCCCCCATCATGACCACAAATTTCCCTATGGAACTTACCGGCTATCCGAAACCCCACGCTCACCTCGCGAATGGGAGCAATCCCGCCAAACCCGCAACACCCCCACCAGCATACGAACAAACCACTCCAGATGAACCGAAGGACCCAACCACGGATTGCACTCCGCCACCTCCAGAACCTTCACCGGTAACCGCCGAACAACCTCTATAAGCACCTCCTGCAACTGTGCATACCCGGGACCGCCCGGCTCCGGCGTCCCACTGCATTGCATCACGCTGGCATCCAGAACATCCACATCCAGCGAAACATACAGCGCTTTGACGCCCGCAAAATATTCCACAATCGCTCCAATCAACTGGGGAAAACCTCTCGGATCTCCAGGAAATGCCCACACCGGAATGCCCCAATCAGTAATCAACGCCACTTCCTCCGGCTCACAGGAACGAACGCCCAGATAACCAAGGCGAACCGACGGGAACCGCCCACGTCCACCCCCTTCCGAACCCGAATCCCTCCAGCCGTACATCCGCTGGCGCAATCGTTCCCACACCTCCACACTCGCAGGCAACTCATCCCGGCTACGACGCAACCGCGGAGGATCATCCGCACCCACATCTAAGAGCAACGCAACCGGCATACCATGCGGATTCAGCGAAGGCGACGTCAACGGCGTATGCACATCCGCATGCGCATCAATCCACAACAACCCCAAATCTGCATCCCCTCCACCTCCAACCCTATCCCCCAACCCATACTTCTCCATAAACGCACGAAACGGAACCAGCGTACTGCTATGATCCCCAGAAAGAACCAGCAAACTTTCTGTGCGTTGCATACACCCGTACACCACAGGATAGTTCCTCACCAGATAACGCTCCAGGCGTGCGAGCCGACCTGCCAGCACCCGATCCGCATCTTTTTCCGTACGCCATCCTCCACCCGCCTGCCATGGCTCCACACTCGTCATATACCACGTATGGGCTGGCGCAACCACATCCCCACCCTGCCCAAGCAACAACTCCCAAAGCACAAACGAGCCAGCAAATGCACCAGGCATATTCCCTCCACCACCCCACGGACACAAACAACCATGAATCCCTGCCAAGGGCTCAGCATCCCGCCCAGGAACATTCCCACCACTTTGCACCAATCCCTCCGCCTTTCCCATGCCCTGCATACCGAACTGGCTATCCATCTAAGCACCAGATTCACCTTCACCTCCTCATCCAAAACACTCACTCGGACAAAGACCTAACTTCCGGTTGCCACAACTCTGAAATTCAGCCCTTCAGTACTACGCCTCCTGGACACACCCCAACTGCATCCTGCACACCGACAATACCCTGTCCACTTGTACCTTCTCCCACCAGAGGCAATACCCAATGATTTGCACGCACTCAGTCCGAAGCACCACCCCTCCCCTCTAAGCGCTGCTCAAGCAAAACCCGTTGCTCCTCAGTTAGATTAGCAAACAGTTGCTCGCCCTCCTGACGCAACCGCTCGTACATGGCTTTCAACGCCCGCTCATTCTTCGGCTTCCGAGGACGATGCTTCCCGTACGACCCAGCAAAGATCTTACCACGACGCGTCTTCCGGTCTCCCTTACCCATGTGTCCCAAAATTTCCAGTCCTGTTCACCAGGCTTTTACCGACACACTCCCCAACACCCTACACCTCCACAATCCGCTTCTCCACAATCTCCTTCATGTGCTCCTCAATTTCCTTCGCCAAATCCTGATCAATCAAAATCCGACCACAATTCTCACAAGGATAAATCGCTTCACGACGACGTACCTCCATCTGACGCTGAGGCGGCACCAAAAACATGCACCCACCACACGCATTCCGCTCAAACGTCACCACCGCACGCCGATTCAAATACGTGCGCCGAATCCGCTCATACGCCCGATACAACCGCTCATCCAGTTCACGAACACGCTCCGCATACCGCTCACGAATCTTCTTGAGAAACTCCTCCTCCTTCCGCGTCTCCTCAATAATCTGCTTGAGCTCCTTCTCCTTCTGAACAAGACGTTGCTGCAACTCCTCACGCTTCCGACGCGTCTCCTCAATCAACTTCTCCAGCGAATTTAACTCCTCCTGCAACGTCCGAGACTCCTTCTCCGACAACTGAATATCCAGCGTAATGTTCTCTATCTCACGCTGCAACACAGAAAACTCCTTACTGCTCCGAACATTCTTCATCTGCTCCTCCAACCGCGTGAGCTTGATCTTCAACTCCTCACGCTTGTGATGATGCTTCGTCAATTCCTGCTCAATATTCCGCTTTTCCTCCTCCAAACGCCGCAACCGCGTATCCAGTCCCTCTATCTCATCACGCAAATTCTCAAACTCCAGAGGCAACTCACCCAGCAAAAACTCAATCTCCACCAGCTTATTGTCCACCACCTGAAGCGCATACACGGCTTTCAACCGTTCCTCTACTCGCTTCCTCCTGTCCTCCACCGTATAATGCCCCTTTGCCGACTCACTCATGCCCAAACCATTTTACCGGATTCAACTCCTTAGAACGTAAAACCTCCACAGAAAGTTCTGGAAATTGTTCGCGAAGATACCGGGCAACCGCCTCCAGAACATGCACCTCCGTCTCAAAATGCCCCGCATCAATCACCCACAACAGATCCCGACTGTCCAAAAACACATGATACGACACATCCGCCGTTACATAAACCTGCGCACCTGCTAACCACACATCCCGCCAGAACCGACCACCCGACCCACCACACACCGCAACACGCCAAACTTCACTCTCTACCAGACGACGCCAAACCCCCTCACTCCAATTATGACGCAAACCACGGGCACCCAACCGACCCGCCACCGCCGACAAAAACACCTCCCAATCCCTGTACCGACTACCCCACAACTCACCCACACGAACATAATGCATACGTCCACCCTCCATAGCCAGCGCACGGACATTCCGCAAACCCAAACACCGCGCCAGCACATCATTCACCCCACCCTCCGCCCGATCCAGATTCGTATGCATCGCCACTACCGAAATCCCCTGCGCCACCAACCTGCCCAAAACACGAACCGAATCCAAACGAACATCCAGCACCACCGGATCCCGATACCAAAACGGATGATGCGTAACAATCAACTGCGCACCCAACCGCACCGCCTCCTCCACCACCTCACCCGTCAAATCCAGCGCCACCACACACACACGAACCTCTGCATCCAGCCGACCCACACGCAAACCCACACGATCCCCAGACTCCGCCCACGAGACAGGCGCCCACCGATCCAGCACCGCCACCACATCACCAACACAAACCATATCCCCCGCCTTTCCGCCAGCACACCTCCACAA
>JALWYU010000057.1 GCA_026992635.1 Bacteroidota bacterium
CCCCGGATTGGGATAACGCATCACACCACCAGCAGACTCCCGACCACCAGCACGCTCCGCATACCCTGCCTCCATGACTCAATTTCTGAACCAATCCATCAAAACTCCTTCGCACACCTTCACCCCTCCAGCAACACCCCCAAACCACCCACTTTCGCACCCAGCACCCAACCCCATCCGCACACAATGCCCCCACCAACTAAGCACTGAGCCCTGACCACGCACCCCACACCTCAAATCCGTGGACACGGAAACGTCTCAAACAACTGAAGAAGCGTACGACAACGACCCTCATAACGCAAAACAAACTCTATGCCTGCCCAGCCACGCGTCGCCGGTGTAATCTGACCCGTCCTCCCTATGTTCACATCCACAGCAATACCCAGCGTAAAGTCCTGAACCTTCCCACCAACCTGCAAAACCCACGCATCCTTAACCCGATATTGCAACCCGCCAACCAGCAACCACAACGTAGACGGGGAATACTCAACCGACGTACCCACAATCACTTCCAGCGCACCTCGCTGCCAGTACGTGGCAAAGTTCGGCAACAGCCGAACAAAATCCGAAACGCCAACCCCTACACCACCATGCACCATAAAACGACGAGCATACCGATACGCATACGGCGCATTCCGGACAAACCGTTCTTCGGGCTCCAGCAAGTGAAAGCCCGCAATACCAAAGTACCACGAAAAATCACGACTCGGCGCACCCGCACCCACTAACCCCGCATGCAAATCCGGATAACTCACCGACTTCTGCAAGTACAATTCCCCTGTAGGGCGATTGGGATCAATCCCTACACCCTCCACATACTGTGAAGGAAACGTCAGCAGCCCATCACCCAGCGCCTTGTTCACGTACGAAAAACCAAGCCCGCCGCGCAAAGCAATTCTGCTACCCAGAGACTTGTGATACGCCACACTCATCAGCACCTCATTAATCATGTACGGGCCATCCCCAGACCGATCATGGTACAACATCACACCCGCACCCAGATAATCACCCCGTGCTACCTTGTTCTCCAAAAATCGCTTCTCCGCAAACACCGCCGCCGTCTTATACGCCTTCATCACCGTGCTCCACTGGAGACGACCCGCTAAACCCACACGATAACATGCCGGCGTAAACGCCGTCATCCCAGGATTCAACACCATCGGCACCGAATAATACTGCGAAAAATGAATGTCCTGACCCCAAACGCGCATGCCAACCAGCAAAACCAGCGCAACCCCAAAACCAGCACCAAACCCGCGAACAACTCTACGTAACCGCCCGACCATGCCCAACCAATTCACCATGGCTGAGTGCTTTTGTACCCATTCCTTTGCCCAACCCATGACACCTCCCATTTTCTACCCAATCAACGAATCAACGTAACGCTCCCTTTCTGCTCAAACACCTCGCCATTCACCATCACCGCCCTCACATAATACGCATACGTGCCAGACGGCTGCGGCTTGCCACGATGCGTGCCATCCCACCCTTCTTCAATGTTGTACGTCTCAAAGACCAGCTCGCCCCACCGATTGAAAATCTGCAAATGAAACTCTTTCACGCCATACCCGAACACCCGGAAAATGTCGTTCACCCCATCGCCATTCGGCGTAAATGCCGTGGGCACAGCAATTGGCGCCAAAACCACAATCCGCACCGAATCATAGCCTACACATCCGGCTTCGTTCCTCGCCTCCACAATGTATGTAATGGTTTGCGTAGCGGTGGCGGTCGGCGAGGCACTCGTGGGGTCGTCCAGCCCTTCAGCCGGCGTCCACGTGTACGAAACCGGCGGATCACCACCCAGCACATACACCTGAATAGGCACCTGCGAGCCAGGCGTAACCTCCACATAAGAGGGCACCGCATCAATCACTGGCGGATCGTACACGTACACCGTCAAAGTCGCCGTATCCCAGCAACCCGAGGGCGTCTCACCATACACTTCATACGTAATAGTCTGCGGAGGGGACGCCCACGGCGCAGGAACCGTACTATCGCTCAGCCACGAACCCGGACGCCACTCATAATACCCATCCGTACCCGCACCCCACGCACCTAAGCGAACCGAATCACCACGACAAATCACCTGATCTCCCACAGTCTGCAAAACAATCGGCGGATTCACCGTAACCGGAATATCCGCCTCACCCCGACACAATCCAACCCACACCTCCACATGATACGTGGTATCCTCTAAGGGCTGAACAATGATGAAATTGGTGTCCGTATCATTGAGAATCCACACATTGGGCGTCCAGCTGTAATTCAAATTGGAATCCCACGCCACCCATATCGTGTCCGTCTGCCCTTCACACACCACCACACGATCAGGCTGCGGAACCACGGGTATCGTCCCGGCACTGTCCAGATATATAAACTTATATAAGGTATCGGCACGACACGGACCCAACCGCTTGATCACCATGATCTCCGCTACATGCGGCGGAACCGTATCCCACTCAATGGTCACAACCCGATCACTGTCCGAGCCCACGATCGTGCCACCCACCACATGCCATTCATACGTGTACGGATACGTGGTGTCCACCGTCGTGTACTGACCCGGCGCCAGCAAACACGCCACTTCCGGACCTACTATGCTATCGGGCGGAAACTGAAACGGACGAACAAATATAGAGAACAGAATAGAAGACGCCTTCGGCGGACAACCACTGTCCATCACCGTAATCGCAAAGTTGTATGGCGACGGACTGGCTGTCCCCGTACATGGCACCCAGCAAAACTCCACCAGCACCGTGTCGCCACCAACCACCACAGGCGTAGGCCACGGCTGCTGCCCACCCGGAGTCGGCGAAATCGACGCTGGCGGCTGAAACTGCGCCGAATTGAAAATCAGCGACGGCTCAAACGTAATGCTCACCCCATCGCCATCATCATCGTACGCCATAATCGGAAAGCAAATGGAATCCCCCTCCGTAACAAAAAACGTCGCACCCTGCGTAATGCCCGTGGCACTCGCCTGCGAGTCAATCACGATCTCTGGCGGATCATTGGGCGGACAGTTATCCACCAGCACCTCATAATCCCGACGCGTCTCACTGATCTTCACGCCATTGCGAAACTCCAGGATTTCCACCGCCACCACATACTGCCCCGGATTCGGCGCATAATACATCGTCAAACCATTCGCACTGTTAATCAATGCCACACCCAGCGGACCAAACGGATGAATAGAATCGTAGTTGGGTAAATACTGCACAGGAATAAAGGGCGGAACCGGCGAAAATCCCGTAGAAGAATACGCCTTCACCAGCCGATACACCAAAACATCCCCATCAATCTCCACCGCACCATTGTTGAAAAAGGTCGTATCCCCTGCACACAACCAGGGCGTGGCAGGCCACAAAAACGACGGCGAAGAATTATTGTAAAAGGTCGGCGGAATGTAATTGTAAAACACAAACCCCTGACCACCTGGATTCACTAAATTATCCACATCGCCAGGGCGACAACAACTCGTCCCCACAATATGATAGCCCGTCGTACTGATCGGCAACTGAACCACACCTACATAACAGCAGCGCTGAACCATTGGTTTGCTCGGAATGTAATTGCAATTGTCTACGCTGGGTGGCTGAACCCAATCGTACTGCGCCGGCAAAGTAATGGAAGTTTGCAATGGATAGTTGGGCGGCTCATCCCGGTAAATGTTAAACCAGAAGGAAGACCCACAGGAAATTCCGCTGGGATCCCGATACAGACATGCACGAATCCGGTACACCGCATTATTCCCATTGTAACCCAGAAAAGTATAGGTTACTTCACCACCCATGATGTGCGTTGCCTGCACACGAGAGGGGAGCATCCCCGCGACCAGTACCAGCACACCCAGATTGCCAAGCCATTGACCTCTATGCATTACCCGCATCCTCCTGGCATTTTCGCCTGCCAAACCCGACGCTGACTGTGTCCAACCACCTCCCTCCTTGATTTTCCGCGGTCCTCGTTGATTTGCCATTGCTCAGCTCCCGTAGCCGACTTTCTACTATATAATGTAAGGCACTCCGAAAAAACACAGAAGTATTTAGGGCAGTTCCCCACCTGAGTACAATACCTAAACCGCTTAAATCAAGCAAGTTAAACCTGCTGCGCGCAACTCCCGCACGACGCACACGCCAATTTCCAGCCCATCAATCCCCTGCCCCACCCGCTTTGGCTACCGGATATCCTCCATTCCAGACGACCAGCCCTCAATCTTTTCTCTTCCCTTGGCCCGCTTTCCCCGCTTCGTTTTTCCCTTCTTTGGCGCTTTGCCCCGGACATGTGCCCGACGACGAAGCACCTCTTCTAAGGGCACCTCACGCAAATAACTTTCTATCAGTGCGTCGTAATAGTCCTTTTGATACCAGTAAAAATTTTGTGCTACTGCCCGAACCACAAACTCCACGCGGGGATACATCGCGGTGTCGTACAGGACTTTCAGATCGTAACCCAGGAAGGACCCGATCGTCTGCCAGTATCGTGCCGAGAGCCCGCTCTTATACCGACGCAACAACGCATAGACGGAGATTCCTAACTCCCTGGAAATCAACAAAACGAGAACTTTCCCCTGACGAACCGTCAGGTTCTTCAACGGCTTCTCCAGATGCTCGCGTAACGCCTTCTCCAACTTCCGCAAATACCTTTTCCGTTGCCGCTCACTGGTAGTCCGTGCCAGTGAGTCTTCAATCGCCTGATACAACCGAACCGCCATATACACATAAGGATAAACGCGTTGCACATCCCGCATCAGCAGGTAAAACGCACGCTGCTCCTCTGGATCCTTCGCATGAACGTCCGCAATGACAATTGGGGGTAACATGTTGACGCTGTCTGGCATGCGCGCCGTGTCCAGTGCAAGCGATTGACCACCGGAACGGGTTTCCGAACCAGAGGACAACCCCGACAAATCCTGACCATACCCCCGAAACAACACAAGACCCGCAACTATGAAACCACGCACCACCTCCCCACACAACCTTCGCCATCGCCTAACCAGCACCCATCCAATCCACTCCCTCACGCGTACGTACACGCCAGTCCGATTCCTCAGGTCTTATCAGCCAGTCATTCCCATTAAAAGGGAACGAATTCCCGACAAACACTGTTTCCGGAAAAAAGTCCTGAACCATGAGTGAGCAAGGCAATCCCATAGAGGAATCGGCATTTCTGGCTGGTGCCGTCCCAGAATTGCAATTTTGGGAAGAACAGGTCATTCGCCCCAGCTTTCAGCATCCAGTAGTCGTGGACTTCTGGGCACCCTGGTGTCAACCCTGCCGAATTCTGGGACCCATCTTAGAAAAGCTCGCTCAGGAAGCCGGAACACGCTGGTCCTTAGTTAAAATCAATGTAGACGAATTCCCTACACTCGCCCAGCAATTCCAGATTCGGTCCGTACCCACAGTCGTGGCAGTCCGAAATGGACAGATCGTGGATTCTTTCGTAGGCGTGTTGCCCGAACCACAGATCCGTGCCTGGCTCAACCGAATCGCACCCGACCCCTTCCAGCAACACCTGACGCAACTGTTCCAGAAAGCCGAGGAGGGCGACCGATCCGAAACCCTGCGCCTCCAGCTGGAAGAACTCCACCAGCAAGACCCCAACCACAAAGACGTCCGCTACCTGCTGGCACGCTTAGTCCTGCCCCACTACCCAGAACGCGCCCGCCAATTGCTGGAACCCTTAGATGAAGCCTATTCGCACTTTTTACAGGTTCGCGCCCTGCGCAGACTGGCAGAGTTCCTCCAGGAAGAAGGGGAAGCGTCCAGGATGGATGACCTCCCGACAGAAACGCTGGCTACAGTCCGCCAGCACCTCCGCCACGAAGAATTTGAGCCGGCAATCCAGACACTCCTGGAATTGCTACCCCAATATCGGGATGCGCACAACCATTTGATCCGCGACCTGCTCCTCGCAATTTTTGCGCTCCTGGGAAAAAACCATCCTTTAACACGCCAGTACCGGCGCCGATTTGAAATGCTCCTGTTTTGATTTTCAGAGAGAAGGCTCTACATTTTTCTACCGGGTTTGGCATCATTTTTGCTATTTGTTTTCTGGTGGGGACGTAACTTAATTATGGATGGCATGCGCAAGCAATGCGATAGGTCCATCCCTTGCAAAATCCCGAAACAATGTTTCTGACTACCAGTCATGCAACCCCAACAAAAAAAGAGAACGGAGGTGGGAGCAGGAAAGGGATGCCCCCGAAGTTCCGATGGCAACGGCTCATTTCCATATTGCTTATATCCTGTTCATTGACAGTTGCCTACGCCCTGAATTCTGGAACAAATAGTGCATCCCCCTCCCAAGACAACAAGAAGAAAAAACAAGAACGCTATGGCGCCCTCAAACGAATCGCCGATCTCCTTTTCTACGACTACAGATATCAAAACTACGAAAAGGCTCTGGAGTACTACAAGAAGCTGGACGCCATGAAAAAAGGCAAAAAATGGAAGATCCGCTACCAGATCGCCAAATGCTACATCTTTGGTAATCTGGACAGAAAGAAAGCACTCCCCTACCTGCTGGATGAGCGCGTCCAGCGAAAAGCCGGAAAAAAACGCCGATATCGCGTAGAATACTGGACACTCTTAGGACGGGCTTACCACTACAACCTGAAACTGGACGAGGCAAAATCGGCTTACGAAAAAGCCCTTTCTTATAAGCCACCACAGAAAACCACTGAGCAAATCCAGGTGTACCTTCAACAGGTAGAAGTTGCCCGCGAACTCCTCAAAGATACCCTGCCCATCCGCGTGGAAAATCTGGGACCCGCCATCAATACACCCCACCATGAGTATGTCCCGGTGATCACGCCCGACGAACGTGTCTTGATGTTTACTTCTCGGCGACCCGGTAACCTGGGCGGATTGATGAACGTGGAAGGCGAACCCGACACCATCGGCGGCATGTGGTTTGAAGACATCTACGTTTCCATTCGTGTGGGCGATAAGTGGCTGCCTGCCAATCCAATTGGTCAGCCCGTCAATTCCACAGCGCACGACGCAACGGTCTCCCTCTCCGTCACAGGCGACACACTCTACATGTACCGGAGCGACGCCCGACGCTGGGGCGACCTCTACATGACCTACGTCAATCCAGAAACAGGCACATGGACCGAACCCGAAAAACTCCCTCCACCCATCAATTCCAAATACTTTGAAGGGCATATTACGTTCTCCATAGATGGGCAAATCGCGATCTTCTCCAGTAATCGCCCAGGCGGACTCGGTGGGAAAGACCTCTGGATGGTCAAGCGCTTACCCGATGGCTCCTGGGGCGAACCCATTAACTTAGGACCGCCCGTCAACACACCCTACGACGAAGACGGTCCGTTCCTCCATCCCGATGGCAAAACCCTGTATTTCAGTTCTAATGGACCACGCAGCATGGGGGACTACGACATCTTCGTTACGCGCTATGAAAACGGCAAGTGGACAGAGCCCGTCAACCTGGGCTATCCCATCAACACGCCCGACCAGGAGATATTTTTTGTGCTTTCTGCGGATGGCAAACGGGCTTATGTCTCCTCCATTCGGCCCGATGGCTTTGGTAAACGCGACATCTACATTTTCCACCTGCCCTACCGAAAAGAAATCGCTCCCGAAATCACCTTTATTGTTCGGGCACGCGTCGTGGATGCGGTAGACTCATCACTGATTCCCACCGCCAGCATCTTCCTGTACGACCAGAACGACTCATTGCTTGGCGTCTACACGATGGTGCCCGACAAAGGATACGCCACACTGTTAGCCCTGGCAGAAGAACCTTACCGGATCCGAATTGAAGCCGAAGGATACCAGCCCTACGAAAGCACATTTCTGCTTCCGGCGGAAGCCACCAGCCCCATAGACACGTTCTTTGCCTTAGCACGGTTGCAACCCGCCACAGAAGAAGACCTCTATGCAAGGCTGGAGGAACAACTCCCGGTGATTTACTTTGACTTTGACCGGTATCGTGTCCGAACTTCCGAACGGGCGAAGATTGACTCGGTCGTCGCATTCCTGCGCCGCCACCCGGACATTAAACTCTGGGTCATTGGCGCGTGCGATGCCAAAGGAACACTGGCGTACAACCTCCGCTTAGGAAAGAAACGCGCACAAGGCGTGACGCGCCTCCTGATCAAGAAAGGAATTGCCCGCCAGCGACTGCGTCCAATCAGTGCCGGCGAAGTACTGCCTGCCCACCTGAACTTCACCTTAGAGGGCGAAGACAACCCCACGGGACGCGCACTCAACCGACGCACCTTCTTCCGCATCTACCGATCTGATACACAGTTTGCGAATCTTTCGCCACTGGCACGCGTACAACCCGTCCCCGCAAGCCAGATCCTGCAAAGGGCACCTGCACAATTCCACACCGTTCGCTTCTTAGAAACACAAAAGCGCTTACCTGCCGACTTCTTCCATGGACTGGCGCCCGTCTTCTATGAAAAACAGGGCAACACCACCATTTACTATTCGGGCATATTTACTTCGGAAGCAGAAGCCCAGAAACACGCACAACGCCTGCAACAAATGGGCTTGCCCCACGCAAAAGTCATTACCTACCCGCAAAAACCAGAGCGCGCAGAGCCTGGGACAGCCCGTGCCCAACCCCAAATCTAACCAGTCATGGCAGTGGCGACGAAGCAAGAGGTGGAAGTCCGCATGCCACGCTTAGGCGAAAGCGTAACCGAAGCCACAATCACACGCTGGCTTAAGCAAGAAGGCGAGCGCGTGGAAGCCGATGAACCACTCGTGGAAATCGCTACGGACAAAGTGGACTCGGAAGTGCCCGCACCCGTCAGCGGCATCCTCAAAAAGCGCCTGTTTGACGAAGGTGCCTCCGTAGAAGTGGGCAAACCCTTTGCCATCATAGAAGTAGAAAGCGCGGTTCAGCAGGCAGAAAGCCCTGCCCCCACCCCTGCTGCTGCCACCACCGATAATGGGCAAAGCCCTGCGATTCAATCCACTGCACCTACCCCTCCATCGGATGGTCAAAACGCCTCAGCACAAGCAGAGGGCTCAACACCCGCCACAACACCCCATCCCGCTACAGATGGACAAACCTCTGGAGGAGCACGCTTTTACTCGCCCGTCGTCCTGCGAATTGCCCAGGAGCACGGCATATCCATGGAAGAACTCGCACGCATTCCGGGTACGGGTATCGGTGGACGCGTAACCAAAAAAGACATTTTACGCTATCTTGCCCAGCGCCAGACACAGGTGCAGGCGACAACCACAACGGCAACCCCGCCAGCCCAGACACCACCGCAACAACCCCAGCCACAACCCCAAGTCCAAGCCGTTGCCCCACCACCTGAGCCTGCCTCCCCCGCAACAACAACACCCCAAAAACACACACCTCCAGAAACAGAACCACCTGCACCGGCAATATCCACCGGTCTGGAAGAGATCATTGAAATGGATCGCGTGCGCCAGCTGATCGCCCAGCATATGATTGAAGCCAAACGAACCGCAGCGCACGTCACCTCGTTTGCCGAAGCCGATGTCACGCGGTTGGTTCAATGGCGCGAACGCTGGAAAGAACCCTTCCGCCAGCGTGAGGGCTTCCCCCTCACCTACACGCCAATCTTTGTGGAGTTACTGGTTCAGGCACTGAAAGCCTTTCCGCGATTGAACGCATCTGTGGATGGCAATCGCATCATCCTGAAAAAGTACTACAACATAGGGATTGCCGTGGCACTGCCCGATGGCAACCTGATTGTCCCCGTCGTGAAAAACGCCGATCAATATAACCTGGTGGGGTTGGCACGCGTCATTTACGATCTGGCAGAACGTGCCCGGAAAAAAGCGCTTAAGCCCGACGAAATTGAAGGTGGCACCTTCACCTTGACCAACATTGGCAGTTTTGGCAGTTTGATGGGTACGCCCATAATACCCATGCCGCAAGTCGCGATCCTGGCAACGGGCGCAATTAAGAAACGCGTCGTCGTCATTGAAGGACCCGATGGCGATACGATTGGCATTCGCCACATTATGTACCTCTCGCTTTCGTACGATCATCGTATCATAGATGGGGCGCTGGCAGGTGCCTTTCTCCGGCATTATGTCTCATTGCTGGAAAACTTTGACGTCAACAAAACTATCTGAGAGCAATGGCGGGCTGGCCCAGCTTAAGAGTCCAAAGTACGTTACTGTTTTTCTCGCTAAGTGGCGTGATGGCATTGCGTTCTGGCGATTCGCCTTTGCGCATTGGGCAGGTACCACCCCGCATTGTCCTTCAAGGGGAAGATGGCGGACAGGTCAATGGCAAACCTTTCTCTACCGATATTCTCCGGGGCAAAGTCTGGTATTTCGTGTATGTGGATCCTGATGTACGCGATTACAACGAAGCACTCAATGAGAAACTCAAAGCCAGGCGCTTTCCCGACGAGAAATTTGGATCTGTTGCCGTGATTAATATGGAAGCTACATGGATTCCGAATTTTGTTTTGAGCCGAATGCTGGCAGAAAAGCAAAAGAAGTACCCGCGCACAATCTACGTCAAAGACTACAATCGGGTGTTCGTCAAAAAATGGGGCTTGAAAGACGACAATTACAACATTCTGGTTTTTGATTGGGAGGGAAAGCTGCGCTACTGGGGCTGGGGAGATTTACCGCCGCAACGGGCGGACGCCGTCGTCCAGCTGATAGAAAAGCTGGTTCAACAATGTCCTTGCCCCTAAACATTAAGAGAAGAGGGAACTTTTGGGGGCTACAGAAGTGTTCTGGGTAGCGGAAAATACGCCAGCGTAGCTCAGTGGTGAGAGCGCACCCTTGGTAAGGGTGAGGTCGCGGGTTCGATCCCCGCCGCTGGCTCAAAACCAGTACGATGCGTGCTGAGCCCATTGCAGAAGAGGCGCTCACTAAGGATACGGAGACTTTCCCGCGGGAACTCTACTGGCGCTGGCTGGAAATCATGTTACGGATTCGGCTGTTTGAAGATGCCAGCTATCAGGCTTATCTGCAGGGTAAGATTCGCGGATTCCTCCATCTATACAATGGAGAAGAAGCAGTGGCGGCAGGGACGGTGACGGCGGTCCGTGAAGACGATCCCATCATTTCGGCATATCGGGACCATGGCATTGCCTTAGCACGGGGGATGTCCACACGGGCCGCCATGGCAGAACTGTTCGGAAAAGTGACCGGCTGCTCCAAAGGAAAGGGAGGTTCTATGCATTTTTTTGACCGCGAGCACAATATGTTTGGTGGATTCGCCATTGTGGGCTCGCAAATTGCGATTGGGGCAGGCATTGCCTTCGCTGAAAAGTACCGGAAGAGCGACCGCGTGTGCATTACGTTTTTTGGGGATGGCGCGATCAACCAGGGCATTCTCTTGGAGACGCTGAACATGGCAAAGTTATGGAGTTTACCGGTAGTGTTCATCTGCGAGAACAACCAGTATGCAATGGGTACGGCGGTGTGGCGCTCCTCAGCATTGCACCATGCTGGTGGGCTGTACCGAATCGCTGAGCCCTTTGGCATACCCACAGAAGCCATCTACGGAATGGACGTAGAAGAAGTACACAGGGCGGTGAGCCGGGCCGCCGCCCATGCACGGTCTGGCTACGGACCTTACTTCCTGGAGATGCGCACCTATCGGTATCGGGGGCACTCCATGTCGGACCCCGGAAAATACCGTCCCCGCGAAGAGCTGGATGACTTCCGGGCGCGCGACCCCATTGAACGACTACGCCAGCGCATGCTCCGCTTAGGGTATGCCACCCCCGAAGAACTGGATAATCTGGAAAAAAAGATTGAAGCTGAAATTGATGATGCGCTGGAATTTGCAGAGAGTTCGCCGTATCCACCGCCCGAAGAGCTCTGGCGCGACGTATACGTTCAGGAAAACTATCCATTCTGGAAAGAAGAGTGAGGGCGGAAACACAATGGTGTCCAGTACGTGAGGGAAAAGCAAAGCGCCAGACACAATTTCACCCTCCTTCTGGTTGGTGTTCAGGTTGTGAGGAGGGACCAGCCAATCAATATGCCCCCCAAAACCGCACAGTACAGGGCAAAATAGTGCCAGAAGCGGTGGACAACAACATACTGGAGTAGCCGTGCTGCGAGCCAGCCAGTCGCTGCCGACACGACATACACTGTAAAGTAGAGGGTGGCGGCTCCTGAGTCGGGCGGCTGACGAATAAGCTGAACACCTTCCAGAAGAAGCGCCCCACCAATAGGAATGACCGCCATCATCAGCGCAAATTGTACCGCCTGTCTGCGTGCAACGCCCATTCCCAAGAGGATGGCAATCGTAGTGCCCGCCCGGGAAATACCAGGAAATAGCGCCAGTGCCTGTCCAAGTCCTGCACCCAGGGCGGCAACCCCACTAACCGTATCGCTAACGCGCAGCTGGCGGAGGCGCCACCGCGCAAGAGATTCCCCGCCCACCAGAATAACTCCCGTCAACAGGAGACAGACGCCAATCCAGGTCAGCCTCCCCTGAAAAGCGGCTTCTATGAGGTCACCCCACAGGACATACGCTACAGCGGCAGGGATTGCCGACAGCAGGAGCAACCCCGTGGTTTGCCACGCCCGCCTGTCACGGCGCCAGATCCCGGTTGCCAACCCCCACCACTCGCGCCAGTAAAGCATCAGGAGACTGGTCAGAGTCCCGGCATGGGCAATCACCGGCAAAAGCAATGCATCCTCTGTGAAAGACTGCCTGCCCAGTAACGTGTCTACAATTTCCAGGTGGGCAGAGCTGCTCACCGGAAGAAATTCGGTAATACCCTGAACACAGCCATACACAATGGCATAGAGCCAATCCTGACCGTGCATGGCAAATTCCTGTAAATGAGGGATGTGGCTCAACCGGACTCTTCCTGTACGTCCTGTGCTTGCTCCCTTTTCCGGATGAGAATTGCCACGATCACCAGCAAATAGCCTGTAAGGACAATGATCGGCGCAAGTGTAATGCGCCGCCAATGGTAAACTTCCTCGGGATGAAACTCAGCCGGGTTGTCGCTGGCACCACCCAGCATCAAAACGTACCCCACGACAATCAGCAAAATGGCTAAGGCACCTATGTACCATGTCGCTTTCGTAAAGCCCAGTTCAAACAGAGGGGCACGACGTGAACGGCGTCCCCTCCTGGTGTTTCGGTTCTTTTTGGAGTTGTCCGGTGTTCTCGCCATTGACCCTGCTATTTATCGCTCGTAGAGTTCTTCTGTCCGGACACGCAGATAACGAAGGGTTGTCAGTAAGGTAGTCATGACTGGCAAAATCAAAGCGAGGAGCACCAGAATTGCGCTGGTCAAACCAAGCATAATGGGGCGCCCTACCCAGAAATGAACGGGAACCAGCTGAATCTGATCCAGCAGGTAAGCAGTGCCTGCCAAGCCAAGTCCCGCTAAAATGAGCGCTACGATTCCCTGGCGTATCGCCATCCACACATAAGGACGAAGGATCCACCACCAGGACGCACCCACCGCCTGCATGTTCTTGATCAAAAACCGCTGCTCTTCTAAGGTGAGCCGAACGAAATTCCGAATCGTTAGCAGTGTCGCCACCAGCAATAGAAGCACTGCCCCACCAATCAGCATAAGCAAAACCTGAAACCGTGTAGACAACCAGCGCACCATCCACTCTTCGTAGGTTACGTCTATGATGGCAGGGTCGCTTTCCAGCATTTGACGAAAGGCACGAAGCGTATCGGGATGCACAACCCCTGCTTCCAGATAGAGGACCACCACATGCGGCAAAGGATTGTAGTCCACGAGAAAAGGGTCAATATCGGGGGACTCTGCCTGTAACTGGTGCAATCCTTCCCGAGGAGGAATCCACTCCACATGTCGCACGCGAATTGAAGTCCACCATTGCGCAATGCGCTGTGCAACCTGGGTACTGTCCATTTCGGGCTCTAAAAAAATCAAGACAGGAATTTGCTCACGTAGCAGGATGCCCAACCGATAGGCAGAGAGACTGCCCATCAGCCCTACTCCACTCAAATAAAGCAGAAATGCCAGGGTAAGCACAGTTGTAAGCCAGCCCATCGCCAAAATCCTTCCTCCTTATTCAACTTACTCCTTTCAGACAGAACAATGGTGGATGAGGACAGCAAGGAGTGCCCCCCCAGCTATTGCTAAGAGTTGCCAGAGTGTGTACTGGTGGGCGGGCGTTGCCGTTTCCCGCATCAGCATACTCCCGATATAGAGGAGTGCACCCAGCACTATGCTTTTTCCGAGGCGGACAATGTCATCATCTGGTAACCAGCCATTGTCTAGCATCCATGCACCGCCCAGCACACTGATCACACTGACAATCAGTAAAAATCCTCCTGTACCCAGCAACGTTTTTCGTCCAGCGAAATGCAATACCTGCATCACCAAGAACGCTTCCAGTGCACGATGCGCAAAAACTCCCCATAGCCAGGGCGGTAACTCGCCAGGGGCGAGCATACCCACGGGCATCCCCTCTACAAGCATGTGAAAGCCCACAGCAAGTACAATAGACACCGGAACATACAGAGTTGTATGCTGATGTGCTTCTGGCTGGACATGCCGATCACGAAAGGGGTGCGCATGCTCTATACCCCCGGAAAAATGCTCTAAAATGATTTGCAGGAAAAAGCCCGCCATAAACGCCAGGGGAACAACCTCCTGAACCTCCATAAGCGCAACACCCATCAGGTATCCACCCAATATGGGTAGTGTCCATCGGGCGCTGGCACCTAAGGTCAAGACCTGTCCGCCAGCCAGGGCAATCGCGGTCACAACCACAAGCAGTACACCAGGCGTGGCGATCCACTCACTCATGGATGCACTGTGGTTTTGTGGTGATACGCACGAGCCAGTTTGACCGTGTCGGCAATTCAAAAACATCCAGCTGAATATCCGTGCGCTTTGTATTCTTCAGCTGAGCAATGAGTTGCTGAGCTTTTTGCCGAAAAGCAACCGTATGCACGAACAGGTTGGTGAGCACCCAGCCGGAAAGCACCACCCACCTGTCTATGAGTCGCCAGTAAATCTCAGGGTTATAAACCCACTCCGGTACACGCTCGTCTGTACACACATCCACCACCACAAGATGGTACAGGCGAGAAGGCGTACCCCCAAGAAATTGCCAGCCATCCTGAATGATAAAGTGTGTTCGCTGTACGATTACAGGAGGAAGCAACCGTTTCGCCCAATCCACAACCCGCTCATTGACTTCTACAAAGCCCACTGTGTCAGGGAGAACACCCGCTTGCCAGAGCAAGGCTAAGGCACTACCCAACCCCGCACCAATTAACAAAACACGAAAAGGTTGATGCGTACGCGCCCAAGTATACACCCCATAGTGGGCAAACCCCATACGCAAGACCTGGTAGTCCGTCCCTGCTGAGTGAACAATCTTTGGCCCCAAAAGATGGGGCTGACCACGCACCAGCACAATCCGAAAAGGTAAACCGTCAATCCCAAAGTGGTCTAAGGGGATTTCCACCAGCCAGGACAACCACGCCAGCCAGCGAGGTACCTGCCAGAACCTGGTGTCTCCTCTTCTGGACATTGTCCCTATCTACGTACGAGATGGACATCCGCGGTTCTCCAATCTCTCTATCCTTCTTGCTGGAGGAGCGCTGCTTCAGTAATCCGGGTGCGCGCCCGTTCAATCTGTGGCAGAACCTCCTCATAAGTTCGCTCTGTAAGCGTACAATCCAGGACTGTCGCAAAATGCCGAAGGACATGGTGGCGAACCTCCGCTAAGGGAATATGCCTGCCGGTTTCCCACGCCAGAGACGTCACACCCTTATCGGCAATCCCACAGGGAATAATGTACGAAAAATGGTGAAGGGCAGTGTTCACGTTCAGGGCAAACCCGTGCATGCATACCCAGCGACTCATCCGAATGCCCATCGCACAGATCTTGCGTGCGTACCTGGGCTGATGGGGATTGATCCACACGCCCGTTGCCCCGGCTAAGCGCTCCGCACGAATGCCATACTCCCCCACCACACGAATAATGACTTCTTCCAGCGAACGCAAATACCAGTGAAGATCCTCACGGAACTGGCTCAGGTCTAAAATGGGATAGCCCACGAGCTGACCCGGTCCATGATATGTGACATCTCCTCCCCGATCGGTCTGGATCACTTCAAATCCCTTCCGACGTAACAACCGCTCGGGTAAACACACATGACTGGCTTGGGCATTCTTGCCCAGCGTAATGACCGGCGGCACATGTTCACAAAGAAAAAGCACCTGCGGTGGAGAAGGCACAATCTCTTCCAGCCGGAATTTCTTCCACTGAACCAGTGTATCAAACACGAGCCGCTGAATCCGATACGCTTCACGAAAAGGAATCGGTCCCAGCCAAACCGCATACACCTCTGGACGTCCCCCAGCCATCGCTCGTAACTTTCCCGCTGGATAGAAAAACTCCGGGAATCCCGGAAAAGTTCACGGCTTGACCGGAAAACACACACCACCGTAGTGCTTGCGCTCAAAAAGAAGAACGCATGAACGCACTGTCACAGGTTTGGGGGAGCCTCTGGCAGGGCTTGCATTCGCCAGGAAGAACAAGGTCTGATTCTATGTGCCGAGCCAGCTCCACCGCTGCGTGACAAATTGCCGGGGCATTCAACCAGGCAAAAGGAATACCAAGAATTGTGGGTGTATCTCCCTGTTGGACAAGCCAATCGTACGCCTGACGCAAGTACATATTGCGCAATACAAGATGGCGCTGAGTGTGCGGAACCAGCCAGACTGTCGCCCGACGCGTAACCAGGACATGCGCGACGGCTTCCCCCGATAAGCAGGGAACCCGTGCCTGCCGCAGGACTGGCACCAGGACATTATCCAACCCCACTATGCGCAACAGCTCCGTCTCCACACCCGCAGACGTATACAGGCACTCACCATACAGCGCAAAAAAGGCGGCAGACCGCTGAGCCATTCTCCGCATACGCAAGGCTGTCAAACACCGATACCACGAAGAATCAGCCGGTGCGCCATTTAACCATCGGGCAAACGAATCTATCAAATGCCGTAACGCCCGAAACGTCGCCACCGAATAGTCCGGAACCACAAACACCCGAACCCCTGTTTCCTCCGCCCAGCGACGCACCGAATAACAACGCCGATACACGTTCTGCGCCACCACCAGATGCGTCGCCCCCGAAGCAACCAGCCGCTCCGCCAACACCTGACAATCCTCCAAGGGTAAACAAACCGGTACAAAACGCGAAGCCCCCCCCTGCCCTGCACCAACTACACGCTCGCCACAGGGCTTACCACAACAATAAGGCACAGCATTTTCTGGCGAACAGGGGACGGCACATACGCGCCACCCCCGAAAAAGCATTGCCACCGTCCATGTCCAGCTGGCGGTATGGGCAAGGGCAAGAC
>JALWYU010000058.1 GCA_026992635.1 Bacteroidota bacterium
GAGTAGAGGTGTAGAGATACGTCCGGTCAGCTTAAATTGTTCTGTTGTCTTGGGAATTGTGACTATGGGGGAAGTGTAGTGGGGAATTGGTATGGCGCTGGTTGTTTAGGGTAGATGCTGTAAGTTGAGAGGAAAATCCAGAGTCCATGACCGGGCGCTCCGCGACTCAGCGTGTCGTCATTGCGTATGAGGCGCTGACGTTTGACGATATTCTTCTGGAACCTGCTTATTCGGAGGTTTTACCTTCTGAGACGGATATTGCCACACAGGTTACGCGCAATCACCGATTGAATATTCCGATTTTATCGGCGGCGATGGATACGGTTACGGAGTCGGAGATGGCGATTGCCTTAGCCAAGATGGGAGGATTGGGAATTATCCACCGGAATCTCACGCCTGAGCAGCAGGCGGAGGAGGTTCGTCGTGTTAAACGTGCCAGCAGTGTGATCATTCGGGATCCGGTTCGCGTCCAGCCCGATGCAACGATTGAGCAGGTCCGTCTTCTGATGAAGAAACACAAAATCAGCGGGATACCTGTTACGGACGAGTCGGGCAAACTGGTTGGGATTGTCACGCAGCGCGATTTACGGTTTGCGCATGATCAGCACGCGCCGATTGCAACGGTGATGACGCCCCGCGAAAAGCTCATTACTGGCAAAGAAGGCATATCCTTAGAGGAGGCACGGCATCTTTTGCATAAACATCGGATTGAGAAGTTACCCTTAGTGGATGAGGAGGATCGGCTGGTGGGATTGATCACCTATCGCGATCTTCGGCAGTTGCAGGCGTTTCCGCAGGCAAGTAAAGATCGTGAGGGCAGGCTGTTGGTGGGGGCGGCGGTGGGTACGGGTTCGGCGGAGCAACGCCGTGCTGAGCTCTTAGTAGAGGCAGGTGTGGATATTCTGTGTGTGGATTCGGCGCATGGTCATTCGCGAGCGGTTCTGGAAATGGTTCGCTGGCTGAAGCGGACCTTTCCGCAGGTTGACGTAATTGGCGGGAATGTAGCGACGCCGGAAGGGGCGAAAGCGCTTGTAGAGGCAGGCGTGGATGCAGTGAAAGTGGGTGTGGGCCCCGGCTCTATATGTACGACGCGGGTGATTGCCGGTGTGGGCGTTCCGCAGGTTACGGCGATTGCGCGTGTCTACGAGGCTTTACATGGAATGGGTGTACCGATTATAGCGGATGGGGGGATCCGGTACTCGGGCGATATTGCCAAAGCGATTGCCGTGGGTGCTGATGCTGTGATGCTGGGTAATTTACTGGCGGGCACGGAAGAAGCGCCGGGCGACCTGATCATCTATGAGGGGCGAAAGTTCAAGGTATACCGGGGGATGGGTTCGCTGGAAGCCATGCATGCAGGGGGTAAGCATCGTTACCGGCAGGAAGCAATGAAGAAGCTGGTGCCAGAAGGGGTTGTAGGTCGTGTTCCCTATCGGGGACGAGTCAGTGAAGTGGTTACGCAGCTGGTGGGGGGCTTGCGTGTGAGTATGGGTTATTGTGGTGCACGTCGGCTGGTGGACTTGCGTCGGGCGCGAATTATTCGGCAGACCTGGGCTGGAATGCGTGAAAGTCATGTTCACGATGTGGAGATTATTCGGGAGGCGCCAAACTACACGCGATGACGCGTTTTCGGATTCCTTTTGTCCGCCCTTATATTCCGTTGGGTGCGTATGATCGGATTCGCCAGGTGTTGGATTCGGGCTGGCTGACGACGGGCCCTGTTACCGAAGCCTTAGAGCAATTGCTTCAGGAGAAGACGGGTGCACGCGCTGTGCTGTGCACCAGTTCCTGTACGGCGGCACTGTTCCTGGCGTTGAACTGGTGGGGCATTGGTCCGGAGGATGAAGTGATTGTCCCCGTCTACACCTATTGTGCGACAGCCAATGTGGTGGTGCATTGTGGAGGTCGTCTTCGCTTGGTGGATGTGCGTTCAGCGGATGCAACGATAGATCTGGATCGGCTGATGGAGGCGCTGACTCCGCGTACGCGTGCTATTCTTTGTGTGGATGTCTTTGGCATGCCTGCGCTTTATCCTGAGCTGATGGAGCGGTTGCAGGAATGGGGTCGTCAGAAGTTTGTTCCGCGTACTGAACGGCAAGAGCGGTTAGGTCGTCCCTTAGTGATTGCGGATGCTGCACATAGTTTGGGTGGGTGGTTAGCGGGTAAGCCCGTGGGGCAATGGGCGGATTTTACGGCATTTTCGTTTCATGCGGTCAAGAATGTAACCAGTGGAGAAGGCGGTGCGCTTTGCATTCATTTGCCGTCGCCTTTTGACAACAGTGCGATCCGGCAGGAGCTAAAGATTCTTGCGTTGCATGGGCAAACCACGGACGCAAGGAAGAAATGGGTGGAGGGTAAATGGCGGTACGATGTGGTTGCGCATGGCTGGAAGATGAACATGCCGGATTTGCTGGCGGCATTAGCGTATGAGTCTTTACGTGTGTATGAGAAGGAGATTTTGTCTGAGCGCAAGCGGCAGTTTACGTATTACAGTCGTGTGCTTCAGGAAGAGCTGGGTGGACGTGTGTGTGTTCCGTTGGTACAGGATGTGAATCCGTTGCGGGAGAGCGCTTATCATGTGTATGCGTTGCGTCTTGTGGGGTGGCGGTCTGGTCAGCGTGATGCTTTGATTGCCCGGTTGGCGGAAGATGGTATTCAGGCAAATGTTCATTTTGTGCCGTTGTCGGGGTTGACGGCATTTCGGCGTATGGGTTTTCGTCCTGAGGATTTTCCTGTGGCGTGGCGTTTTTTTGAGGAGGAGATTTCATTGCCGGTGTATCCGGGACTGACGAAGGAAGAACAGGACTATGTTTTAGAACGTTTGATTCATCATGTGCGCCAGATGGGTTGATCGGTTACTGGCTGTTTTCCTGTTAATTGTGTTCATTCCGATTCTGGTGGTGGTGGGAGTGTTGATTTTGCTGGTGGATGGTCCGCCGGTGTTCTTTCGGCAGGTTCGTGTCGGTCGGTATGGCAAGCCTTTTCTCCTGTGGAAGTTTCGGACGATGCGTACGGGTGTGGTGGGTGGGAGTTCTGTGACTGCCCGTCAGGATGTACGGATCACGCGTGTGGGCAGGTTTTTGCGCCGATGGAAGCTGGATGAGTTGCCTCAGTTGTGGAACATTGTTCGTGGTGAGATGGTGTTTGTGGGTCCGCGTCCGGAGGTTCCGGAGTATGTGGCGTTGTTTCCTGTGGAGTTTTCGCGGTTGTTGCGGTATAGTCCTCCGGGTTTAGTGGATCCGGCGACTTTGCAATTTCTGGATGAGGAGGGAGTTTTGGCGGAAGAAGTGCGGCGAGGTTTGTCGGTTCATGAAGCGTATGTGGCGCGGGTTTTGCCTCGGAAGCTGGCGGTTGCCCTGGAGCATATTGATTTGTATTGTTCGTGGCGGCGGTGGTTGTTTTTGATTCGTGCGGTGGTATATCTTGTCTTCAGGCGTGGTGGTGGGCAATGAAAGGAGGATTTGGGATGTCTCGTCGGTGGATAGAGGTGCTTGGGATTTTTGTTGTGGATATGGTTTTGTGCTCCAGTGCGTTGTATTTCAGTTATTTGCTTCGGTTCAGTTTTGCGATTCCGGATCATGAGATGGAGGCGCTGGTCAGGGCGTTTCCGTTGATTCTGGTTGTTCAGGGTTTGGCGTTGTGGCTTTGGGGTGTACCTCAGACGATTGTTCGCTATGTGATGTTTTCGGATCTGGCGCGGTTGGTCGGTGCGCTGGGTTCGGCATTTCTGTTTGGTGTTCTGGCGAATATGTGGCTATATTTGCAGGCGGGTACGTTTTTGATTCCTTTTTCGGTTTTGGGCATTTACTTTTTTGTGACCTTAGTGGTGGTGGGTGGCTGGCGCTTTGCGGTTCGGATGTGGCGTTCGGTGCGTGCGCGCCGCCGTCAATCGCGGACATTGCGTGTTGCCTTGTTTGGCATTACGCCGCGGTTGCGTGAAGTGATAGAAGCGTTGCATGCCAGTGGTGGGTTTCGTCCGGTGGCGATTATTGATCCTGGTGGAGAGCTGGAACATCGTCGGCTGTTTGGGTTAACGGTTTATGGGGAGCGTCGTACGCTGGCTACGCTGTTTCGGAATCGTCGCATTGAAGGATTGGTGTTGTTGCGTCCTTTTCGGAATCAGGAGCAGCAAGAACGATTTTTGCGGTGGGCGGTTCGTTATCAGGTTCGTTTTTATCGGTTGCCGCCTCTGGAGGAGTTTTTGCAGCGTGGGGAGGTTCAGGCGCTGGATCCAGCGCGGTTGTTGTCTCGTCCACTGGCGTTAAGCCCTACACCGTTGTTGCGCAAGGTGTTGCGCGGTCGGCGCATACTGATTACGGGTGCGGCGGGTTCTATCGGTCGGGAACTGGCGCGGTTGCTCGCTCGTTTTCAGACCGGTCATCTTTTCCTGCTGGATCAGGCAGAAACCCCCCTGGCACAATTGCGCGATGCCTTAGAGCGGTGGCGGAACCCAGCACTTTCTGTTGAATACATTCTGGCGGATGTAACGCATGAAGAGCATATGAAATGGATTGTCCAGGCGGTGAAGCCAGATATCATTTTGCATGCGGCGGCATACAAGCATGTACCTGTGGCGGAAGAAAATCCCTATGAAGTGGTGCGCACGAACCTTTATGGCACGTATGTGGTAATGCGATATGCGTTGGAGGCGGGTTGCCAGCGCTTTGTGTACATTTCCACGGATAAGGCGGTGAATCCCGTGGGCATTATGGGTTTGAGCAAGCGAGCGGGTGAATTGCTGTTGTTGACGACGGATCCGCCACGGACTGACCAGCGCCTGATCATTGTTCGGTTTGGCAATGTTTTAGGGTCGGCAGGGTCGGTGGTCCAGATCTTCTGGAAGAAGATACAGCGTCGTGAGCCGTTGCCGGTTACGCATCCGGAAGCTACGCGTTACTTTATGTCTATACGGGAAGCCTGTTTGCTGGTTTTGGAGTCGGCGGTTCGTGGTCGGCACCATGGGATTTACCTGCTGGATATGGGTAAGCCTGTTCGGGTTGTGGATCTTGCTCGGAAGATGCTGGCTTTAGCGGGTTTGACGACCAGGGATGTTCCGATTCAGTTTACGGGTTTGCGTCCTGGTGAGAAGTTGCATGAGGAGCTGGCTTATCCTTATGAGGTGCGTGGTAAGACGGGTCATCCACGTATCTGGCAGGTGCATATGAGTATTCCGTTGAATCGGGTGGAGGTCAGAAAGAAGCTCTTTCAGGTGTTGAATGCGTTGTTGACGCCGCGGCTGGACCGGGCATACTGGCGTGGGTTGTTGCAGGAGGTGGTTGGTGTAGTGG
>JALWYU010000059.1 GCA_026992635.1 Bacteroidota bacterium
ACCCCCAATTCTTAAACATTTTCTGAAAAATTGTGCTTGTTATGGGGTTGAGGTATTGTGTTCGGTGGCAGGTGTGGTTGATGGGGTTGATGGGTTTGGTCTGGTTGTCTGGTGATTGGGTTTGGGCGCTGGGTGGTGGTCGTCGTGTGGAGCGTCGTGCGCGTCGGATAGCGGCGAAGGTACGTGCGTTGTATCGGGATGTGGTGTATCCGCGGTTTACGGATTGGTGGACGGATTCGCTGTACTGGTACTGGAATGATACGTGTTTGGTGGTGATGCATGCGCGGTGGGGTGGCGTGGTGGATACGTTGTTGTGTCGGGGCTGGCTGGTTCGTCGTGATTCGCAGTTGTGGCGTAGCGGTTGGCGTCCTGTTCGTGTTTTGCTGGATACGGTGGTGGTTTTGGTAAGGGGACGTGAGCGGATTTTTCGGTATTCTTGGCGAGGTCAGTTCTGGTTGTATTTTCCGCGGGGAGATTCGCTGGTTCTGGTGGATTCGGAGAAGGTTCAGAATGTGCGGTTTGCTGGGGGTCGGAGTGGTCGGATTGCGTATGTGAAGGGAGGGAATGTGTATTTGTGGTGGCGTGATCGGGGTGTTCGGTTGCAGTTGACGGATCATTGTGGTGATACGGTGTTTTCGGGTCGTGCGGATTGGGTGTATGAAGAGGAGCTGGGTTTGGTGGAGGATGCGTTGATGTTTACGGATGGTGGGGAATGGCTGGTGTGGTATACGTTTCATGAGGGGGGAGTAGGGCGGTGGTGGTTTCGTGAGTTTGTGTACAGGGATAGTGGATTGAGTGTGTATCCGCGTCGTCGGTTTGTGTATTATCCGCGTGCGGGGTATCCGCCTGCGCGTGTAACGTTGCATGCGTATCGTTTGGCGGATGGTGTACGTCGTCGGTTGTCGCTGGAAGGCAATGCTGAGTGGTATATTCCGGATATTGGTCGGGTGGCGGGTGAGGGGTCATTGGTTGCGGTTTTGCGGTTGGATCGTCGTCAGCGGGTGATGCAGGTTTGGGTGTATGATCTGGCGCATGATCGTGCGCATTTGTTTCTTCAGGAGGAGGATTCGTTGTTTTTGGAGTTGCCGGGGTCGTGGGGATTTATAGATGGGGAGCGGTTGTTCTGGTTGAGTGATCGGTCTGGGGTTTGGCAGGGGTACTTATGTAGGGAGTGGGGTTGTCGTGCGTTGACGACGTCGGGGTATAATGTTCGGCGTGCGGAGTTTCGGGTTGTGGGGGGAGGGAGGTGGTTGTTGTACACGGTGGTGACGGATCCGTCATATCCGATTGTTACGCAAGGGGTTTTATGGGTTGGGCGGGGTGATTCGGTTGTGCGTCGGTATGTTTTGCGTCGTCGTGGTGCGTCGGTGGACTGGAAGGTTTCGCCGGGTGGTTCGTATCTACTGGTGTATGAGAGCAGTGTGATGGTTCCGCCGTCGGTGGCGATGTATCAGGGGGATACGAGTGGTCTGGCGTATTTATGGATGATGGCGGATAATCAGTGGATTCGTTTTCAGTTGTCGGAGTATGAGGATTATTTGCCGCGGGTGGAGTTTGTCAGGGTTCCGCTGGTGGCAAGTGACGTGGTTCAGGGTTTGCCATTGTCTGTGCTTGGGGATACGTTGTGGGCGATGGTGGTTCGTCCGCCACAGCGAGCTGTTCGTCGTCGGCATTTACCGGTGTATTTGCCTGTGTATGGTGGTCCGGGTGTTCAGACGGTACGGAATGCCTGGCATTATTTGCCGTTGTTGTATTTGCCGTATTACAGTCGTGGTGTGCTGGTTGCGCGTGTAGATGGGCATGGTACGCCGGGTCGGACGAAGGCGTTTCGTCAGGCGATTTATCGGGATCTGGGTACGTTGCCTGTGGAGGGTGTGCGTGCGCTGGTTCTTTGGCTGGAGGCGCATGAGAAGATAGATCGGTTTCGTCGTGTGATTGAGGGGTGGAGTTTTGGCGGGTACTTAGCGGGTTTATCGCATTTGCGGTATCCGGAGTTGTTTCCGGTAGCGATTGCGGGGGCGCCGGTTACGGACTGGCGCCTGTATGACAACATTTATACGGAGCGGTACATGGATTTACCGGAGGAGAATCCGGAGGGTTATGAGAGGAGTTCCTGGCATGCGGAGCTGGTGAATTTTACGGCGCGGTTGCCGCTGGATTTTCCCACGTATTTGATTGTGGTTCATGGGGATGCTGACGAGAATGTGCATGTTGAGCATACGTATTCGGTGTTGCTGTGGTCGGTGGTGTTGCCTTTCTTAGGTGGTCCGCAGCATTTTTACTGGTTTGTGTATCCGAATGTTCGGCATGGTCCGGGGGGTGGGATGGGTCGTGTGATTCGTGCTCGTATGCGTCAGTGGAGTTTATGCTTTTTGCTGGAGCATCCTGTGTTGTGGTCGGAGTGTGTGGATCAGTGGCCGGGTGTTCCGTGAGGGTGGTGAGGGGAGTTCAGTGGGTTGCGGGCACCCATTGTCTTCCCACGCCAAAATATGTGAACTGGAGTTTCTGGATCTGGTCTAAGGGGAATAGGTTACGTCCGTCAAAGATGACGGGGTAGCGGAGTCGTTTCCGGATTTCTGTGAGGTTGGCTTCCCGGTAGATTTGCCATTCTGTGTGGATGAGGAGTGCGCATGCGTTGTTGAGGGCTTCGTACATGTCTTTGATGTAGTGGAGGTTGGGCTGGTGGTTACCGAAGACTTTCTGGAGGTTGGGCAGTGCGACGGGGTCGTGGATGCGGAGTGTAAAACCTTCTTCCAGGAGTCGGGGGATGAGTTCTAAGATGGGTGCTTCGCGGATGTCGTCGGTGTTGGCTTTGAAGGCGGCGCCCCAGATTGCGAGGATGCGCGGGATGGAGGGGTGGTTGTGCCACCAGCGGAGGATTTTTTCCAGGAAGTGCTGGCGTTGAGTGTGGTTGACGGTGTCGACTGCCTGGAGGAGGTGGGGGGTTACGTTGGCGTCGCGAGCGGTCCAGATGAGTGCTTTGACGTCTTTGGGCAGGCAGCTGCCGCCGTATCCGAGGCTGGGGTACAGGTAGTGTGTACCGATTCGTGGGTCGAGTCCGATGCCCTGTCGGATGGCTTCAATGTCTGCGGACCAGGCTTCGGCGATGCGTGCGATCTCATTGATGAAGGAGATGCGTGTAGCGAGGTAGGCGTTGGCGGCGTATTTGGTCAGTTCGGCGCTTCGCCAGTCCATGAAGAGGATGGGTACGCCCTGTCGTGCGAACTCTGCGTAGATTTGTTGCATTTGGTTGCGTGCGGTTTCGGATTGGACGCCGATGACGATTCGGTCCGGATGGAGGAAGTCGTGGACGGCTTTGCCTTCGCGGAGGAATTCGGGGTTGGCGACGACGTGGAGGTTGGCGTTTTTTTCCTGGAAGAGTTCGGCGATGCGTTCAGTGGTTCCGACGGGTACGGTGCTTTTGGTGATGACGAGTGTCCCGGGTTTGAGGTATCTGGTGAGTTGTTCGGCTACCTGGAAGATTGCTCGGGTGTTGGCGCGTCCTGTGGGATCGGGTGGTGTGGGCAGGGCGAGGAAAACTGCCTGTGCTGATTTGACGGCGTCTTCCAAGGAGGTGGTGAAGAAGAGTCGTTTTCCGAGGTGTTTGGCGACGAGTTGGGGGAGTCCGGGTTCGTGGATCGGTACTTTTCCCTGCTGGAGTGCCTGGATTTTTTGTTCATCTATATCCATACAGGTGACGGTGTGGTTGAGTTCAGCCAGACCAGCGCCGGTTACTAGTCCGACGTATCCGGTACCGATCACAGCGAGTTGCATGGGCAGTTCGGTTTCTTTTCTGTTCTGTATGATCAGGAGGGTTTTGGTTTCATGGTCTGGAAGGAGGTGCTACCGAGGAATCCCCACCAGGCAAGGCTGTACAGGAGCCAGCCTAAGAGTTGATGGGATAAAGCGGTAGAGATTGGAATTCGTCCCAGTTTTCCTGTGAGAAGGAGTATGCTTACACCCAGTGCAAATTGCAGCAGGAAGAGCAGAAGGAGGATTGTACGGGCTCGGGTTTGTTCCCGGAGTGTGAGCCAGATCACTACTGGCAGGATTGCGATGGGTAGATGTCGGTGCAGGAAATGGATCAGGGTTACGTTCTGGAGGAGGTTTTCCCACAGGTTCAGGTCTGTGCGCCAGATTCCTTGTGGGATCCAGGCGCCGTTCATGAGTGGGTAGGTGGGTGCTACGTAGGCGCCGCGCCATCCTGCCAGGAGTGTACCCAGAGCAAATTGGATGAGGAGTAAGAGCCAGAGGATTAGCCAAGCTGTGTGCTGGGTTTTTCCAACATGTTCGGTGATGTTTGTCCAGTGAGCGAGTAGCCAACCGATCCATGAGAAGACGCCGAGTGCGAAGAGGTGGTGGATCAGGAGGAATCGTGGGTCAACCCAGAGGTAGGGTCCTTTGAGTCCGCTCTGGACCATTTTCCAGCCGAGCCAAGCCTGGATCCCCAGGAGCAAGATTGTGCACAGCCAGACAAAGATTTGTTTTCTGGAGAGATGGTGGATGCCGATGAGGATTGGTCCGAGGAGGGCGACGAGTCCCAGGAGGCGTGCCCACAATCGGTGGATGTATTCAATCCAGAAGAGGGTTTTGAACTGTGCGAGGGTCATATTTGGGAAGAGGTACTTTTTTTGGGGCGTTTGTGCGTAGGCTTGGAAGGCGCGTTGCCAGTCGTCGTGTGTGAGGGGTGGGATGACGCCGTGCAGGGGAGCCCATTCGGTGATGGCGAGTCCGGCGTTGGTGAGTCGTGTGATTCCGCCTAAGGCGACGGCACCAATTGTCATGAACCAGAGTATCCATAGCCAGGTACGCCATTTTTTCTGGTGGTTGGGGTTGTTATTGTTCCTGTCCATAGGTGGGCATTTCGAAGGGGCACTGGGGTGTCCAGAATGTGTATATCAGGCTGAGGGATAGTGTGAAGAAGTAGTCCTGGTTACTGGTGAATCCGCGTTGTCGTCCCCAGAGTGTGTACATTTCTGCTGTACGTCCGCCGTAGCTCAGGAAGTAGGCTTCTTCTTCTCGTGTTGAGTATCTGGCGAATATGCCGGGGTCGGGGTACTGGTTGCTGACGTCGTCCAGGTAGTCGGTCCATGCCCAGTAGTGGGTTAGGGCAATCTGGAATGACCATCGTTCGGAGAGTCGGTACCAGTAGCCGGCGCCCAGGAAGAAGCTACCCTGGATAGGGCTGTAGGGGGGTGGGTAGTCGGCGCGTGCGGCGAGTTGTCCTTCGGTGCCGTACTGTCGGAGGATGAGGGATTGTCCGCGGTACTCGCGCCATGTCTGGAATGCGAAGATGTACAGTCCTGTAGTGAGGAAGGGCGCGCTCCATTGTCGCCATCGCCGCCATTCCAGCTCGTCAAATCGGAAGAAAGTGACCAGCAAACCAGTACGGAATCCCATGCCAAATCCTGTGAATGCTAAATTTCGCGTGGTATGCCAGCCGATTCCGTAGTCTTGGGCTTGCCAGGCGACCTGATAGATGCCCCAGAAGACGTATGTCCAGGGTCGCCACCAGTAGAGGACGGTTACGCCTGAGGCAGGGAGTATGGTTTGTGGGATTCGGACGATATCGCCTGAGTAGTTGCCAGCTCCGATATGGATTGCAGTGTGCCAGCGCTGGGCATAGTGGAGGTTGGGCAGTGTCAATATTAGCGATAGCAGGAGCAGGAACGGGGGGGGTGTATGGGGAGGGGTTTGTGTGGGTTGTTGTCCTGTGTGTGCTGGGCTGTTAAGTGGTGGCATGGACTGTGTAGGGTTCTTTTTTCAGTGCCTGGATACCGGGCAGGGTTCCTGTGGCGAGGAATTCCAGCATAGCCCCGCCTGCCGTGGAGATGTAGGTCATTGCGCCTTCGCCGTTAACGAGTCGGAGGGCGGCGGCGGTATCGCCCCCGCCTGCCATGGTGAATACGCCTTTTGCGCGGATCAGGGTAAGGATTCGTGCTAAGGTTTGTGTACTGGTTCGTGCGCGTTCGTCTTCGTATTTACCGGTGGGTCCGTTCCAGAAGATTTCTCGGGCTTGTTCTAAGTACTGTGTCCATCGGTTGAGTGTTCCTGGTCCGACGTCAATGATTTCGCCGTCGCTGGGGATATCCTGGAGTGGGAGTGCCTGGACCTGTCCGTTGGGCAGGGCGACGATGGCGTCAATGGGCAGGATAAGTCGGTTGCCTGCCAAGTGGATGAGCTGGCGTGCTTCGGTGAGTCGGGTGTGTTCTACGAAGGATCGTCCGACGGGGATGCCTTTTGCGTACAGGAATGTGTTTGCCATTGCGCCGCCGATGAGTATCCATTCTGCTTTTTGGAATAAGGTTTTGAGCAGGTTAAGTTTGTCGCCGATTTTGGCGCCGCCCTGGATGACGACCAGTTTTTGTGCGTTTCGGATTTGCATACCTGCCTGGACTTCCTGGTGGAAGAGTGAGCCCATGAATCGGCGTTCTTCGGGGAAGCATTGTGCGAGGTGGTAGACGGAGGTGTGTTTTCGGTGGGAGGCACTGAATGCTTCGTTCACGTAGGCGAAGGCATGTTGTGCCCAGTGTTGTGCTAAGTGGGGGTTGCCCTGGGTTTCGCCGGGGTGGAACCGGACGTTTTCCACCAGGTAGACCCGATAATGGGGTGTTTGCTGAAGGATTTCGGGGATGTGCAGGCTGTGTTCGTGGGGTATCCATCCGACCTGTTCCTGGAGGATGTTCTGGACGGTGGGCAGGATTTGTTTGAGGGAGTAGGCGGGTTCAAATCCGTTTTTGGGTCGTCCCCAGTGTGAGAGGAGCACGACGCGATAGCCTTTTTTGAGTAGTCCGTGGATGGTGGGTGTGGCTTGTTGGATACGTCGGTCGTCCAGGATTTGTCCGTCTTTGATGGGTACGTTGAAGTCCACGCGGACGAGTACGTGCTGGCTATAGGGATGGGTGGATTGGGGCAGTTCTTGCCAGGAGTGGAGGTGCTGGCTCAGGTTGTGGTTGGGCATGGCGCCAGAGGATTTGCTGGTCTCTCATGCCATGAACTTCCTGTAGATCAGCAGGATCAGGTCTACGAGTCGTGCTGAGTAGCCGTATTCGTTGTCGTACCATCCGACGACGCGTACCATTCGCTTGCCAATGACGGTTGTGCTCAGTGCGTCAAAGATGCAGGAGTGGGGGTCGCCAATGATGTCGGAGGAGACGATGGGTTCGTCGCAGTATCGGAGGATGCCTGCTAAGGTATTCTGTGCATAGTGCTGGAAGGTTTCGTTAATGGTTTGCACGTCTACGTCTTTCTGGAGGGTGCAGACGAAGTCGGTAATAGAGCCATTGATGACGGGGACGCGCATTGCCATTCCGGTGAGACGTCCTTCCAGGTGGGGCAGGACTTTTGCCACGGCTTCGGCGGCGCCTGTCGTTGTGGGTACGATGTTGTGGGCGGCGGCGCGTGCGCGGCGCAGGTCTTTGTGGGGTGCGTCCTGGAGGCGCTGGTCGGCAGTGTAGGCGTGCACGGTATTCATCAATCCGTATTCTATGCCGAATTCCTGGTCCAGGACGTAGACCATGGGTGCTAAGCAGTTGGTGGTACAGGAGGCGTTGGAGATGACCTGATCTTCGGCGGTAAGGATGTTTTCATTGATACCGAGCACGATGGTTTTGACTGCGCCTTTACAGGGTGCGGAGACGACGACTTTTCTGGCGCCAGCTTGGATATGCTGGTAGGCTTTTTCGTAGGTTCGGAATTTGCCGGTGGCTTCCAGAACGATGTCTACGTTCAGGTCTTTCCAGGGTAGTTCTGCGGGATTGGCGTTCTGGAAGACCTGGATTTTGCGTCCTCCAACAATCAGGGCATTGTTCTCTACGGTGATGGGGGTGGGGAATTTCCCGTGGATGGAGTCGTATCGGAGGAGGTGGGCTAAGGTATGTGTGTCGGTCAGGTCGTTGACGGCGACTACTTCAATGTCCTGGAGGTTGCGTGTGGCGATGATGCGCAGGACGGTTCGTCCGATTCTGCCCAATCCATTGATGGCGATTCGTACGGGCATGGTTCAATCGGATTTGTCGGGGGATTTCGTGGAGGTTGTTGTGATCGTGGTTGGCATTACCTGTTTGGGTTCAAGAGTAGGGTGAGATCTGCTCGTATAGAAGAAACGGAAAAGTGGGATGAATCTTTACAGGTTTCGTCTGGTGTGGGGAGATCGTGTAGTGGTTGGGGTATAAAAAGAAAAAGCGGGGGTCCTCCCGAGGGAGGAACACCCCGCCGGGGTTGGGGAGGGGGTCTTTTGACGTGCTCTGGTTCTTAAAACGGGTTTGTGCAGAGAAAAGTTCCCGGGTTTTGGATTTTGGGGGGAATTTTTGCGTGGCTTTTGATATCTGCCTGATTTCCAGCCTGTTTCAACGTGTTTTTCAGTATTGGGTCCAGTGGATAGGCAGGCGCCCTGCCACTTCTCCTTCCTCTGTGATGAACTGGAGGAAGTAGAGGTCTTCCTGCGCGCTTTCTTTCAAGGTGATGGTTGCCGATGGCTTTCCATCTATGGCGACGAAACGGATCACCTGCCCGGTCCGATTAATCACCTGGACGTATTGAATATTGGCTGGGATGTTGTCCAGGTAAAGTTGTCCGTCTCGTACGGAGTAGCGGACATCCTTAAGCAGGTTCTTCGCTTCAGCAAGTCCTGTCAGGTTGATGGGTTGTGTAATGGTGTCGGCGCCGCAGGGGTTTCGGACGATCAGCGTGATTTCGTAGTTGCCCGGTACGCTATAGACGTGGGGCAGGGGATCGCATTGTGTACTGATGTTGCCATCGCCCCAGAACCAGAGGCATTCCTGTTCAAAGGCAGAGGTGTTGTTGACGGTTACGGTGTTGGTGTTGATGTCCACGTTGTAGGTGAAGTTGGCGATGGGTGGGTCGCGCCAGACGTAGATCGTAACTTTGTCGGTCAGGTTGCACTGTCCGGTGGAAGCCTGCAGGGTGATTTCAAAGGTATCGGAGGGCTGGGCAATAGAGGAGTAAAGGACAGTAGCGGTATTGCTATCCATACTGATCAGTCCGGATCCGGACCACAGGTAGTTGCTGTAGCCGGGTGTTGCGACCAAGTGGATGGTATCGCCCACGCATACGTAGTAGACGTTGTCGGAGGTGAGGTCGGCATCCAGTTGGGCAAGGATTTCGTAGGAGAAGACGGCGGCAATTCCGAAGTTGGGTGCCACGCATTCGCATCCGGCGGAGTCCAGACTGTTGTTGTTGTTGCAGTCTACGAAGAGGTTGCATTGTCCGTACACACCGTTGCAGAGTTGGGGGTCGGGGTAGATAAGTCTGAACCAGGAATTGGGATAGGGGATTGGATAGTTAAAGCACTGGTTGTTGCATGGGTCGTCCACTGCATACAGTGGGAAGAGGAAGGATACGCTATCGCTGGGTGCACCGATTCCGCGGATTCGTACGCGAACACGGAGATAGTCAGGTGGTGAAAAAGTATCGCCTGTTTCGGGCATGAGCATCAGGGTTGCCACGCCAAATTGTTGTTGTCCCAGGGATTTGTCTCCGGTCAGGGAGGTATCCAGGACGAGGGTGTCTACCTGGAAGGGTGTAGAGGCATTGCCTTTATAGAGGAGGAACAGGATGGTGTCGGGTGGGGAGGCAGGTGAAGCAGCGCGTACATGCGAAAAGGCAACGTAGATGGTATCTACCCAGATATTGACGCAGGCGTTGGATGGGAAGGTGACTTCCTGGTTGGCGTTGGCGTCGTAGTATCGCTGAAAGCGCACTTCGTAGAATGCGGTTCGGATATATGAGGCTTCTCCATGGATTAGCGTGTCAAAGCAGCCGAGTTTTTCGTTGAGCAGGTATCCTACGAAGGTCTGGCGGTTTTGATACAGGTCGGCGTCCAGGTAGTCTACATAGATGGTTTGGGGCTGGCGCAGTGTGGGTAAGGTGGGCTGGTAGATTGGCATGCCTGGTTGATAGGGGACTTCCTTTACGAAGGTGAGTTTACCGTCTTTGAGCATATAGTAGCGGACAGATCGGATTTGCTGGGTTGGACTGGTTGTTGTTGTTGGTTGCTGGGTTTGCTTTTGTTTTTTGCTGGTGACGATGACGGGGCATCCCGGGTTGCTGGTTGCGAAGGTTATGCTGACCATGTTGAGCAGGGTGTATGCGCTGAATGCGGAGGTGAGTGCGATTGTCGTGAACCAGCCTGCTCTTTTTCTTCTGCAGGTGTGTTGTGTTTTGTGCATGTATCGTCGTGTTTTGGGATGTGCTTTGTGGGTTGCCGTGATTGAAGGTTGTTTTTAGGGTAAGGTAGGGGATGTGCACAAAATATCCAACAACAAGTTCGGGTTCTTATTCGGGAGAGTCAGGGTTTGGTGTTTGGGGTTGTGGTTGCTGGGTTTGTGGTTGGCGTTGGGTTTGTTCCCACCGGTCAAAGATTTCCACCATTTGTCGGACGAGTGGGTGTCGGATGACGTCGGCGCGTGTCAGGCGGACGACGCCGATCCCTTCTACGTCTTTGAGGAGGTCAATGACCTGTTTGAGTCCGGATTGTGCGTAGGCGGGCAGGTCAATTTGTGTCAGGTCGCCAGTAATGATGCACTGTGCGGAGGGTCCGAGTCGTGTCAGGAACATTTTGAGCTGGGTGTAGGTGGCGTTTTGTGCTTCGTCCAGGATGATAAAGGCTTTGTCCAAGGTTCGTCCGCGCATGAATGCTAAGGGTGCGATTTCAATGATTCGTTGCTGGAGGTAGGTCTGTATGCGTTCAGGGGGGAGCATATCGCTGAGTGCGTCGTAGAGTGGTCGGAGGTAGGGTTCTACTTTTTCTTCTACGGTGCCGGGAAGGAAGCCCAGTTTTTCGCCGGCTTCTACGGCGGGTCGTGTCAGGATGATTCGTCGTACTTTCTTTTGCTGGAGGCTGCGCACAGCCAGTGCTACGGCGATGTAGGTTTTCCCGGTTCCGGCGGGTCCGACGACGAAGACGATGTCGTTCTGGTTGAGGGCTTCTACGATTTTTCGCTGGTTTTCGGTGCGTGGTGTGATGGTGTAGCCACCGGGTCCGACGACCAGGACGTCTTCTTGTGTTTCTTCTTCTATGAGTGCGTCCATCTGGTCGTCTCGGGTGAGGATACCCATCATGAGGTTTTCCGTGATGTAGCCGTAGCGTCGGATGTGGTCAATGATTTTTTCTAAGCGCAGTCGGAGTGCGCGCACTTCGGATTCTGTGCCGCGCAGTTTCAGTTTGTTCCCGCGGGAGGTGATTCGGACGGCGGGAAAGTAGTTCTGGATGAGAGAGAGGCGTGCATTGTGTACGCCTAATACTTCTATGGGGTCGATCTGGTGGAGGGAGATGACGTGCTGGATTTCCTTTTCGGTTGTGTTCTGGTGGATGGTTTTCATGGGTGGGGTTGGGGTTTATGCTTTTGGGCGTTGTGTTCACTCATTGTCTGGAACAAATTTCGTGGGGGAAAGTTCCCGGGGTGGTGGTGCTGGGTTGTGGGGTCTGGTTGGTTGTGGGTGTTTTTGCTTTTGTTTTTGTTGCTGGATGTAGGAGATGGCTTTGCGTACGGATCCCTGCTGCAGGAAGATTTGTCGTGCCTGGTGGATGGGGATTCCGGTACGCCATGCGATGATTCGGGCGCCGCGCCAGATGAGTTTCTGGTTCAGGGGTTTCAGGTCAATCATTTCTGCCTGGTCAATGTGTCCGAGTCGGATCATGACGGTTGTGCTGAGCATGTTGAGGATGAGTTTTTGTGCGGTCCCGGCTTTCATGCGTGTGCTGCCGGAGATGACTTCGGGTCCCACGTTGACTTCTACGGGGTAGTGGGCGAGTTGAGCCAGGGGTGAGCCAGGGCTACAGGTGATGCACCCTGTGGTTAAGCCTGCCTGACGTGCGTGGCGGATTGCTCCGACGGTGTAGGGTGTTCTGCCGGATGCGGAGATGCCGATAATGATGTCGGGTGGTTCGGGCTGGTAGTGTTGGAGGTCTTGCCAACCGGCGTCGTAGTTGTCTTCAGCGAATTCTACGGGTCCGAGGAGTGCCTGGTGTCCGCCGGCGATGATGCCGATGACTAAACCGGGGGGTATGCCGAAGGTGGGTGGGCATTCGGCGGCGTCCAGTATTCCGAGTCGTCCACTGGTTCCTGTTCCGATGTAGAAGAGTCTGCCGCCTGTGCGCAGTGCGTTTTCTATGGCGTGGGCGAGCTGGATGATTTGTGGCAGGGCGTGTGCGACGGCGAGTGGTACGCGCAGGTCTTCGCAGTTGATGATTTCTAAAATTTGGGGAATAGAGAGTTTGTGGAGGTTTCGGTAGGGTGAGGGTTGTTCGGTGTGGGCTTGTGCGAGGTACTGTGTGAGGTCGTGGTCAGTGTGTGTGTGGGGGTGGGTCATGGTTTTCTGGGGGGCGTCAGGGCTGTTCCTGGTGAGGTGCAGGGGTTTTGTTCCAGTGGTACTGGGCGAGTCCGTAGAGGCTGTCGCGTGCGATGGCTCCTGGCTGGAAGCCGGCATTTTCCAGGCATTGTTTCCACAGGTGTGAGACGCGTGCGACGACGCCGCCCACGGCATGGACGGGTTGTTGCTGGTTGATGCGTGCGTACAGGGGTTTCAGATGTGTGTGGATAAACTGGTTGAGTGCGTTTTCAATGAGTGAGTGGAGGAAGTCCCAGTTGGGGTACCGGTCTATGGCGAACCGTGCGATTTGACCGAGGAAGACGGCGCAGCCTCGTGTATCCTGGTAGATTTTGTACATGACTTCCTGGCGGGTCATTTTGAGGAAGTCTTCAAAGGCTTCGTGGAGTTTGGGTGGCAGGTCGTTGTTAAGCCAGGCGTTGAGCAGGTGTTTACCGATGTGGGCGGCGCTGCCTTCGTCGTTGAGGATGTAGCCGGTTCCGCCGTGTCGGTCAATCATTTGTCTGCCGTCGTAGTAGCCGGCGTTGGACCCTGTGCCTAAGATGACGATGTAGGAGGGCTGGTTTTGGGCGAGTGCGCGTGCGGCGCCGAGTAGGTCGTGGTGGGCAACGGCTTTTGCGCGGGGGAAGATTTCCTGGAGGGTACGCACGACGTTTTGGAGGTGTTCAGGGTAGCTGCACCCTGCGCAGTAGAAGAAGATTTCTTCTACCTGCCAGGGTTCAATTTGTGCGGGTGAGAGGATGTGTTCCTGGATGCGTGATTTCCATTCGTCGGGAGGGATGTAGTTGAAGTTCAGTCCGGGTCCGTCCTGTCGGGTGAACTGGTTCTGTTCTTTGTCGTAGAATAGCCAGCGTGTGGTGGTGGCGCCGGAATCCACAATTGCTGAGATTCCCATGGAGGCTGTATTCTCCGGGTTGGCTCGGGGTGCTTATCCCAGCGGTGGAAACTCATCCATCAAGTTAGGGTGGATAAACAAATTGGTGGCTGTTTATTGTCAGGGGGGTGTGGATAGGTGATGGCTGTCGTTCAGCGTATAATTCAGGCGTAGTTGGTAAGGCGGTTGTTTTCACGGTTTAACGGCTCTGGATCTGGACCCGGTAGAAGTGGCTTGCTGCAGGAGTGTGTACCTGGATTCCGACGGGCATGGTGGTCATGGGTAGCCAGCGGGAGGCGTGTGGGTTCAGTACCTGTCTGCCAATTTGCCTGCCCCATAGATCAATGATGGCGACAGAGACGGGTTGATTGGAACGGTTCCAGAGGAGGAGCTGGTGGCGGAGTGGGTCCCAGTGGGCGGATACGGGTATATGTTCATTGACGGTTGTGAGTGATCCGGGTTGGTCAGAGATGCCCACGACGGTGGGCTGGCAGTTACCCTGAGCTGTCACGGAGATGTTGTCCAGGTAGATGTGGTTGCCATAGGCGTTGCGTGCCCGGAATCGGATTCGGATGGTTTGTCCTACGAAGGCGGAGAGGTCAACGGTTTCGCGTCGCCATTGGCTGGCGGAGCTGGGGATAAAGAGGTTGGTGGTGGCGTTGGCGGTGGCTAAGGTAGTTCCGCTTTTGCGGTAGACTTCTGTCCAGGTGTTGCCGCAGTCTGTGGTGACTTCTACGGCGAGTTCTTCGTGTGTGGAGTTGTTCTGGTAGGGGGCGTAGGCGACGTCAAAGGAGAGGGTGGCGCTGGTGGCGCCGTACAGGTGGATGTAGGGCAGGTAGAGGTAGTCCAGTTCGCCAGTTTGGTCATAGTCGTATCCGGGGAAGACGGCGGCTCGGGTGAGTGTACCGTTGGCGCCGGTGATGGTCTGGTCGTAGAAGTAGGACCAGGTGCCCATATTGTCGGGATTTTCTATGTGGATGTAGAGGGAGGGGACGCCGTGTGTTTCAAAGTCTTCGGAGTAGTTGCAGGAGATGGGTGTGAGGACTGTTTGGCTCATTGTGTTGTTGGCGGAGACGGCGTCTCCATTGACGCGTACACGGAATTCCACGAGGTGCGTTCCTTCCTGGAGGATGAGTGGGCTGGTACTGACGATGGTGACGGTGTCGCCGGGTGCTAAGGTATAGTTGATGGTGCTGCTGATTTGCACTGAGCCATCCACCAGAACTTCTGCGTCAAAGGAAGAGACGGTTTGTGTGCCTTTGTTCTGGACGAGGAAAGCGATAAAGAGGGCGTTACTGCACATTTGCCGTTCAATGTTGATGTCTACGATTGCCAGGTCGGTTCCGGCGGGTGTGGAGCATCCCTGGGAGAGCTGGAGGATTCGTCGGTTGGAGTAGGTTTCTAAGGCGGCACGCATTCGTGCGACCTGTCCGCGCGTGAACAGGAAGAGGCATTCGTCGCGAGAGTAGTCCATGTAGTTTTGGAACATGCGTGAAGGATATCCGCATTCTGGCATAGGTGAGTTCTGGCAGTTGTAGTTGGGGTCGGCACAGGGTGGTGTATCGCTGACTTCGTCGTCGGCGGCGCAGCTGTTGGGTTGGTTACCCCAGATGTGCCAGAGGTTAAGCCAGTGTCCGATCTCGTGCGTGAGAGTTCTGCCCATAAAGCCCAGCGCATTGTTCATTAAGACATAGTCAACTACGGCACCTTGAATCATATTGGTGTAGGAAGGGGGGGTTGCGTATCCGAGGAGTCCGCCGCAGAGGTCGCCGATCCAGATGTTGAGGTAGCGGTTGGTGGGCCAGGGGTCCTGTCCGCCCTGTGCGGATTGTTTGATGGCGTCATCGGTGCTGAAGCAGGTTTTGGTGGTTTGTGTACGTGTGATGCCGGTGGTAGGGTTGCCGTTGGGATCTACGGTTGCCAAGCAAAACTGGATGTAGGCGTCCTGGACGAGGTGTCGGAACATGGGGAGGATGTCGTTGAGGATTTCGGGGCGTTGTGCGCGGAAGTCTTTGTTGAGTGTGTCAATCATTGCCTGGATGACGTTGTCGGGCAGGTTTTCGGCGGAGTTTTCGTAGACGACGTGGACGACGACAGGGATTTCAATGATGGGGAGGGCATCGCGTGTCAGCAATTGTTGTTCGTAGTAGGCGGTGCGCTGGCGGATTTCTTGAAGGATTTCCTGGGCTTGTAGCCAGGCGAGTGAATCCTGTTGTGCGCGCTGGTGTATGTCCTGGAATCCGCACCATTCCTCAGGTTTTGGGGATATGGTTGCGGAGGTTGTGGTTTGGGCTGAGGTTTGGAGGGCGAGGAGCAGGCAGGTGCCTGTGATAAGGATGGCGTGTACCAGGCGATGTGTTTGTTGCGGGGATTGGTCTGTATTCGGCATGGGAAGGTTTTTTTGCTGGGTTTGGTTGCTTGTGGGTTGTTGCGTGTTTCCGTGTACTTTTTTTCAGGTAAGGTAGGGGTTGTGCACAAATTTCCTGAACAATTTTCCGGGATTTTGCTGAAGTTTTTTGTGGGGTTGTGCGTTGGAGTGTGGAAAGGTTTGGGTAAAAAGAGGTCGTGTGTTGTGGGGTTTTCGGCGAGGTGATCTGGAGTGGTTTTGTCGGGTTCGTGAGGGTTTGGGTCGTGTTCAGTTTGACAGTCGGTTGTGTGGAGAGGGTGATATTTTTTTTGCTTTGCCGGGGACGCGGACGCATGGTTCGCGGTTTATTGGGGAGGTGCTGGACAGGGGTGTGGGTTTAGTGGTTACGGATGATGGGGTTTGGCGGGGTCATGATCGTGTGGTGGTTGTTCGGGATGCGCTGCGTTTTTTTCAGGCGGTGGCGTGGTGGTGGCGTCGTACGCGTTTGGCAGGTGTGCTGGTGATTGGGGTTGGGGGTTCGGTGGGTAAGACGTCAACTTCGTCGTTGTTGCAGGAGATTTTGGGCGGGTGGTTGCCGGCGTGGGGTTCACCCCGGAGTTTTAACAATCATACTGGAGTGCCGTGGACGATTTTGAACACGCACCCCAAACATTGTGTATGTGTTCAGGAGCTGGGTGGGAATCGTACTGGTGATCTGATTCCGTTGCTGGCGGTTGCTCAGCCTCAGTGGGGTGTTCTGGTTTCTTTGTCGCCTACGCATTTAGAGGGTTATGGTACGTGGTGGGGAATGGTTCGTGAGGAGTGTCGTCTGGTGGGATGGATTCGTGAAAGGGGCTCGCTGGTTGTGGTGCCCGGTATGGATGCGTTGCTGGATTGGCTTACGCGGGGTGTTCCGCGGTGCATAGTGGGTTCAGGTGGGTTGCGTGCGCGGGTTGTCTCGGCTTTGCCATTAGCAATTGAATTTCAAGGGGTTTTGAAAGATCTGGATTTGGTTCAGATGCGTGTTGGTGGTGATTTTTTGTTGCGCAATGTGTTGTTGGCGGTGGGTGTGGCGTATCGTCTGGGTGTTCCGGTTGGAGTGATTCGTCGGGGGTTGGAGCGGTGGGTGCCGCCGGGTCCTCGTCTTCGGTATTTGGAGGTGGGTGGCTGGCGGTTGTGGCTGGATGCGTATAATGCGAGTCCGGAGAGCATGCGTGCCTCGTTGTTGTTTTTTGTTCGGCATTTTCCGCCGCCGTACTTGCTGGTTCTGGGGGACATGCAGGAGCTGGGGGGTTATGCAGATGAGGCGCATCGGTCGTTGTTGCGGCTTGTGGAGGAATGGTTTTCCCGGGAGGAAGTTTTGCTGGTTTTGGTGGGTGAGTTGTTTTCGTGGGTTCCAAAGGGTTTGTCTTCTCGTGTATTGTGTCGGGTGGGTCGGATAGAGGATTTGCCGGAGGGGTTATGGCGGGATTTGCAGGTGAAATATCCGGAGTTATCCGTTTTTATTAAGGGGTCGCGTGTGCACCAGCTGGAGCGTCTGGTGCTGTGGATTGAGGGGGTGTGGGGTGTGGGGTAGGGGGGCGCTAGGGTCCGAGGCGCGGATTGGCTTCTGCGACGCACGACCGCATCGGAAGTCTGCGGCCTACGAGCCGTTTGTCCTGCCACGCCTGGCCGGCAAGTTGGTGCCCCGTGTCGCC
>JALWYU010000060.1 GCA_026992635.1 Bacteroidota bacterium
GGGTTCGCCCTTGTGCCCGGTGCCACGAAAAGGAGAGGGTGGGATCATTGGTCGGGAGTGCAGGGTGGTACCAGGTGAACTGTCCATAGCTGCTGGTGGCGAAGAAAAGCATAAAACCCAGCAGTGTCAGGTATGGGTAGCGGGTGTTGCTCTGTAATTGGTGGAACATGTTTTGTTGTATTTCCGTTGTTGGAATCATCGGTGGGGTGTTTGGCTGGCGAGAAAATGTCGTACGAAAAATCGTGTCTATCATCTGGCAAAACATGCGGAGTCGGGGAGAAGTTTCCTATCCGGTAATGGAAATTTTTCTATCGGTTCAGGGAGAGGGGTTGTGGACAGGTCATCCCGCAGTGTTTGTTCGGCTGGCGGGCTGTGATGTGGGCTGTCCATGGTGTGATACGAAGGATTCGTGGGTGGCAGATCGGTATCCGCGCTATTCGGTTGGGGAAATCGTATCGGCGGTGGAGGAACGTGCGCGTGGTGGGGCAAATGGGCGTGTGGGGATTGTAGTGGTGACGGGTGGTGAGCCCACACAGTATGATCTTTCGCCGCTGGTAGAGGCGTTGAAGGGGTCAGGGTGGCGTGTTCATTTGGAGACGGCGGGAGTTTTTCCTGTTCGGGGTTCGTTTGACTGGGTGACGCTTTCGCCGAAGCCCTGGTCGGAAGTTCATCCTTCGGTGTATGAGTGTGCGGATGAGTTGAAGGTGGTGGTGGCTGTTCGTCGGGATCTGGCGTTTGCGTTGCGGGAGGGTGCGAGGGTTTCGGCGTCCTGTTTGAAGTTTGTTCAGCCGGAGTGGCGTGTTCGTCATCGTGTGTTGCCGTATTTGGTAGCGTTTGTTCGGTCTCATCCGGAGTGGTTACTTTCTTTGCAGACGCATAAATATCTGGGTTTGCCATGAGGGGAGTTTGGTATTGGGTTCGTAGTAGACTTTGTTCGGGACGTGCTGTTCATATGATTTTGAGCGTTTTGTTTCTCGGTGGTGTGGGCTTTTTGGTCATTGGCCGTGCCGATGAAGGATTGCCTTATTCTGCGATGTCATTGCTTGCGTCTGGAGAAAAGCTGGGCTCTTTTTCGCTGTTGTTTTCGTCGTCGTCGTCGGGTGGCGGACCTTGCAAGAAGGGTCGGAAGGCGTATGAGGAGGCGCGTCGTGCGATTCAGCGTGGTGCGTGGCGGGAGGCACTTGTTTCGTTACGTCGGTTATTGCAGAAGTGTCCGGACTTTGTAGAGGCGTATGCGGTGATGGGGGATATTTTTCAGAGTTTGGAGCGGATGGATAGTGCGTTGCGGTATTATCGGCTTGCGATTGAGCGGGGCGGCGATCGCTTAGATCCAACCATTTTTTATCTTGCGGGGAAGACTGCCTATCAGTCAGGGGAGTATGGCTTAGCCGTGGAGTATCTGGCGCGGTTTCTGGAGGAGATTTCCCGGGAAGAGGTTTCCGAAGAGATGTATGGGCGTGTTGAGCGGTTGCTGGAGAATGCACGGGTGGCGCGTCGGCTGGCGGCGCATCCGGTGTCTGTCCAGTTTGAGAATTTGGGTCCGGCAATTAATACATCGTATCATGAGTATTTCCCTGCAATAACGGTGGATGAGCGTGTATTGTTGTTCACGCGTCGTGTTCGGGGTCAGGAAGATTTTTATGTGTCGGTTCGTGCGGGTCGGTGGTTACCGTGGGGTCGTGCACGTCCGGTGGGTCCGCCGATCAATACTCCGTACAATGAAGGGGCGCAGGCGTTGTCGCCCGATGGTCGTTTTCTGATTTTTACAGCTTGTAATCGGGAGGATGGGTTAGGAAGGTGTGATTTGTACTGGTCGGAGGTTCGTGGTGGTCGGTGGCAGGCGCCAGTGAATTTGGGTGCCCCGGTGAATACGGCGTACTGGGAGTCGCAACCCACGATTGGTCCGGATTCGCGCACAGTGATTTTCAGCAGTGATCGCCCCGGGGGGTATGGTGGTCTGGATTTGTGGTGGACGATGCTGACGGATACGGGCTGGATAGAACCACGCAATCTGGATACGCCGATTAATACGGTGGATGATGAGTTTTCGCCCTTTTTGCATCCGGATGGTCGGACGTTGTACTTTGCTTCGCGGGGTCATCCCGGTATGGGGAAGGCGGATTTGTTTGTGTCTTGGCGGCGTGCGGATGGTGGCTGGACGCGTCCAAAGAATCTGGGCTATCCGATCAACACCATCAATGAGGAGAGTGGATTGATTGTGGGTCCATCTGGGAAAGATGCGTATTTTGCATCGGATCGTCCTGGTGGGTTTGGCGGGCTGGATTTGTATCGGTTTACGTTGCCGGAAGGGGTGCGTGCGCGTCCGGTGACGTGTGTGGAGGGTTTGGTCAGAGATAAGGAGACGCGTCAGCCGGTGGCGGCATCGGTGTTTATTGTGGATGTGGAGGATGGGGATACGGCGGCGCATGTATTTACGGATGGGGAGACAGGTCGTTTTTTGTTGCCGTTACCGGCGGGTCGCCATTATGGGTTTTATGTTCAGGCGCCCGGTTACCTGTTCTATTCAGAGCACTATTTTGTTCCGGAGATAGAGGTAGAAGATACCTTACCGATTTTTCGTGTAGAGGTGTTGCTGGCGCGGTTGAAGCCTGGTGAGCGCATCATTTTGCGGAATATCTTTTTTGAGACGGGTTCGGCATCGTTGAGTTCGTCGTCGCGGTATGAACTGGATAAGGTGGTGGAGTTGTTACGGATGAATCCGGGGCTGGAGGTGGAGATTGCGGGTCATACGGATGATGTGGGTCCGTCGGATTACAATCAGCGGTTGTCGGAAGCTCGTGCCAAAGCAGTGTATGATTACCTGGTTGCTAAGGGGGTTGACCCTTCGCGGTTGACGTATAAAGGTTATGGGGAGACGCAGCCGTTGGTCAGGGATACGACGGAATGGGCGCGTGCCCGGAATCGCCGGACTGAGCTTCGGATCCGGAAAGCGCCTTAAAGGAATGAAGCGACAGGTTCGGGTTGGCATTACCGGGAATATTGGGAGTGGCAAGACGATGGTCAGTCGCCTGTTAGAATCTGCGGGTGTTCCGGTGTATTACGCAGATGAGGAGGCGCGGGACTTGCTGATGCGTCCGGAGAATCTGGCGCGGTTACGTGCACGGTTTGGCGCTGAGGTGTTCCGGGGTTCGCACCTGGATTTTCAGAAGCTGGCATCTGTGGTGTTTGGGGATTCGGAGGCGTTACGCTTCATAGAGGAGTTGATTCACCCGCAGGTGTGGCGGGATTTTGACCGGTGGTGTGCTGGTCAGGTGTCGCCGATAGTGGCGATGGAATCGGCGTTGCTTGTGGATCGGGGTTATCACTCGTATTTTGACTGGTTGATTCTTGTGGTGGCGCCGGAGGGGGTTCGTGCACGTCGTGTGGGCTCGGCGTTTAGGGCTCGGCAGTCGGTTCAGATGCCAGATCGGGACAAATACGATCAGACGCATATTGTGATTGTCAATGATGAGGGGCGTTCGCTGGTTGTTCAGGTGGAATGGCTTGTGGCTTACTGGCTACCGCGGTGTGTTGGGTTAGAGGGGCGTTTCCGTGCGGAATTGGGGAACGATTCCCGGTGAAAATTTCGTTTATCCGGACAAAGTGCAAAAAACCGGCGAGCCATGGCAATCATGATCACAGACGATTGCATAAACTGTGGTGCGTGTGAGCCGGAATGCCCGAACAATGCCATTTACGAAGGGGGTGTGGAATGGGCAATTGCGGATGGGACGAGTGTCCGTGGCGAGTACCAGTTGATGGATGGGCGCGTCGTAGATGCGGAAGAGCGGCAACCTCCACTGTCGGAAGACCATTATTACATCGTTCCTGACAAATGTACGGAATGCAAGGGGTTTTATGACGAGCCGCAATGTGCATCAGTCTGTCCAGTGGATTGCTGTGTACCCAATCCGGACATTCGCGAGACCGAAGAAGAGCTTCTGGCGAAGAAGCGGCGCTTGCATGGGGAGTAAGGGGTGTTGAGCGCCAGCACACGGGTATGCGGAACAACGGAGGTGGATGGGCTCAGTCAAATGGAAATGCGCAGGTGCAGTGTGGTTTTGGGCGCAGGGATTTTGTGTTTGTTGATGCTGGTTGTGGGAGGTGGGTGGCGTCACCAGGAGGCACGTGCTGCTCAGGAAGAAGGCTTTTTTCGGTCGGTCCGTCCTCTGACAGAAGGATGTATAGATGCGGAAGCCTACTTCAGCTGGAACGGGAAATACGTGGTGTTTCAACGGAAATGCAAGCGGTTGGGCATTGCGTGCGATCAGATTTTCTGGTTTGCGCTGGATTCGCCGGAGGTGCTGCATCCGGTAAGTCCGGGAAAGGGGAAGACGACGTGTTCGTTTTTTGTGCCTGGGGACTCACTGATTGTGTTTGCATCCACGCATGCGTATATGGACAGTTGTCCGCCGAAGCCGGATCGCCGGAAAATCGGACAATATGTATGGGCGCTGTACCCTGAGTTTGAGATTTTTCTGGCTACGCGCGATGGCAGGATTCTGCGCCAGCTGACGCGTAACCGGGTGTATGATGCGGAGGTGGTGGTTTCTCCGTCGGGTCGCCGTCTGCTGTTCACGTCTATGCGGGATGGCGATCTGGAACTCTATTTGATGAACTTAGATGGGAGCGGTGTGAAGCGCCTGACGTATCGGGAGGGCTATGATGGCGGCGCGTTTTTTTCGCCTTCGGGTCGGTGGATTGTGTTTCGGTCTTCCGTGTTTGAAAGCGAGGAGGAGAGGCGTCGCTATCGGGAGTTGCTGCGCCAGAATCTGGTTGCTCCGGCAAAGATGGAGATCTTCATTATGGACACGAACGGACAGAACCTCCGGCAAATTACTCATTTAGGAGGGGCGAACTGGGCGCCGTATTTTCATCCCTCGGAGGAGTGGATTATCTTTTCATCCAACTGGGAAGCGGTACGCGAGGGGAAGTACTTTCCGTTCCACCTGTATATGGTGTCCATAGAGGATGGGCGCGTGATACGGGTTACGAGCCAGGGGACCTTCAACGCCTTTCCGATGTTCAGCGGAGATGGTCGGTGGCTGTTGTTTTCCTCTACGCGTGGGGGAGGAGAGGGAATGGGTCCGATTCGGGTGTTTTTGGCGGAATGGGATGAGGAGGCGTTTCAGAGGTTTGTGGGAGGGGGTTGAGGTGGAAGGGGAGGCGGTGTGCTGTGTGGTACTGGATAAGC
>JALWYU010000061.1 GCA_026992635.1 Bacteroidota bacterium
CCCCTAAATCCCGCACCCATGCCTGCCCGCTCCACTACACCGCCTGTCCGCCCAATCCTGCTCATCCTTACTCTTGCCCTCCTGTACTCAGGCTTTTCCGCATGTCAACGCCCTTCCACCAAAAAAGAATCTCTGAACTTACCTGAAGGCTATGCGATTGTCGGTTACCGGCACGACCAGCCCCACAATCAACAGCCCATCCTGATTGGCGGACCTGTCCACGCCGAAGTAACCTGTATTTGCCGGGAAGGCTCCAATTGCCATCCTTTTGTTGTCCAGGATAAGCAGGGTATCTCCGAAGGGTGTGTCATGACAGACTGCACGCAATGCGAAAAGCAGATTATTGTGCATACGGACACCGGCACACTGACACTGACCAATGCAACCATTTTCCATCTTGGGGGAACCACCCAGTTCCCGGACAGGACCGACGCAATTGCCCGACAACCCGTAACACCCGCTATGCTCCATTTAGACACGGTTCAGGCTGCCTTACGGGCGTTGCCCGTCTTTCGTGCGCTTACCTGGCTACCCGACTCCCTGCGCAACCAATGGATTCAACAGGATCCGGGCTTGTTCTGGACACAGGCAGTGGTCAACCTCCTGGGAAAATGGGCAGTGGTTACGATACCCGTCGGTGCACTCAACACCCCATTCCTGGCGGTTGGCAATGGTGGGAACAACCAGAATTGCCAGTGTAGCTGCCAGGAAGGTTCAGGATGCACAGGCACCTGTACCTGCCGGTGGATTCCCCTCGTCGGACGTATATGCTACTGTGATGCACACGGTTGCCAGCAATGCGGATTAAGTGCGGAAGTGCTCCAGGAGGTACGTCCAGGCAAAACACACATCTCAGTGATTTCCGCCTCAGAACTCCAGCCTGATTCAATGCGCCTCACGATTCGCGTCACCAGCGACCGATCCGGAAACGCAACTCTGGCAATTGCCTCTGCCCACACGTATCCGCCCACCCAGTTCCTGGTAATGGACACCCTGACGATTCGGGCGAACCAGCCAACAGACCACGAAATCACCTTCTCAGTACCTAGAGAGGGTGCCACACTCTTCATTCTGGTTTCCGATGGACGGGGCGAAATCTACGGTTCCCTCACCTGGAACACAGCAACCCAAACGCCCGACACTACCGCGACCACAATGCTCGCACCCCTGGTCATGCTTGCGAACCAGCAATAAGAAAATGGCTCCACGCAGCGACAATTACGGGAACCTTCTTTCACCAATTTCTGCCACTAATCATATACACAATAAGGGAAACCAACCATCAGCAAAATGAACTATTCATTTACAACCAAACAGGAGCTCTATTATATTGCTCCTACTGACAATTTGTGCAGCATTCTGCAAAATGGAATCTTTTGTCATGAAGAGGCTGAGAAACGCTTTCCACACAGGAAACGAATAGAAAACAAGAGAGTATATGCTAGAAGGAAACAAAAAGGATTATCTCATTATGCTAATCTTTACATCAACCCGCGAAATCCTATGCTGTATCAGATATATAAAGGTCTAAAACGAAAGATAGTCGTCATTGGAATTGATGCCTCCTTACTTCAGCGAAGCGGAGTGCAAGTTTCCATAGGAAATGCTGCCAGTGACGAGGCAAAGCTATTCCCTTCCGAAGCACTAAACATTGACAGGTTACTTCAAGACGTGCGAAATATTATATACTGGGATCAGGTACCTCGCTATCCAATCAACAAGTACATTAAGGCCAGAAATCAAGAAAACCAGCAAGTAAAAGCCTCTCTTACATCCCGACTTCTAATCATGTCAGAGGTGCTGGTTCCGCAGCGCGTACCAAAAAAATATCTTCGGAGTGTGTATGTTCCCTCGGAAGAAATTAAAGAACAGGTGGAGAATTTACTGAAAAAGTGTAAAGATGCAACCCATATTGAAATAGCAGTTGCCCCTTCCCTATTTTTCGAACCAGAAAAGAAAGTAGAACTCATCCCGGGATTGTGGCTTGCCTATGGCGATATGTTCTTTGCCGGTACCGAAGTCCTGACTATCAGCGTCAACGTCGTGGGCGTAATGGGAAAAGGGCTGGCAAGCCGATTTAAGTACATGTTTCCCGAAGCCTACCTCCGATACGAGGAACTCTGCCGAAGTGGAGAACTCCAGGTCGGTAAGCCCTACCTCCTGGAACTATCTACTGTCAATGGCGAACTCAAATACAAAAAATTTCTACTGTTCCCAACCAAAAAACACTGGCGTGCCCGCGCACGAACCGAATACATTCGTCATGGCCTCCAGTACCTTATCCGCAATGTACAGGAAGGCAAGTGGCAATTCCGATCCATCGCACTCCCTGCACTGGGCTGCGGACTGGGAAAACTCCCCTGGGAAACCGTAGGACCCCTGATGGTCCAGACCCTGCAACCCCTCACCAAAAAAGGCATAGAAGTCATGGTGTATGTGCCACAACGCAACCCCCAATACTTTCACAAGGATTTTTATTTTTCCGAAACGGTTCAATCCTGATACTTCCTGAAGACGCTTCGTCCGAACCGGACATGGACTTACCCTGATGGCAAGCCGCCCAAACAACCTCTGTAAGTCCTCGTAAAGAAAAGCATGGTGACGCCTCGCCTTGTCCTTAATCACAAACTCTTCCTCCACAGTCCTGGGAATCCAGACCAGACGAAGTCCCCGAAAGCGTTTCACCAGCGCCTTCAGAACCTCACGCACGCTATTTCTCCCTGCCTGTCGTTTCCATCGTTCCAGGTCTATAAGCACTGTCGTATCCACAATGATGAGAATGGGTTCTTTTTCTTTCATCGGTGTGGCTTGCTCCGATGACTGCCCAGCAAATAGGCAATCCCATAGATCGCCAGAATCCCAAGAAGGATAAGCAGAACGGCTTCCCACAAGGCTGGATCCCGCCTCTTCCTGGTAGACACCTTCTTTTCCGATATCCCTGTCTGGCTCAACCGTTGAATACGACGAACCAGCGAAGCAATGGAAGAAATATCGCCGTACTGATAGGATAGTTTTTCTATGTTGGGCAGGTCGGGCAACTTCCCTGAAAACTTATCCGGATAGAGAAAAAAAACCGGTTTGCCCTGCTCGTTCATATGTTTGAGATCCCGAAGGGTTGCCCGGTCCATCCGGGCATAGGGGTTAAAAATGATGAGGACACCTGCGTCCGCCCGGTCCAGGATACGCGCTACCTCTTGCCACCGGCGAAACTCACCTTTGGGCACCACTTCCAGCAAATCATTCTCTAAAGCAAGGCTCACGACGATGTTCCGGGCTTCATGGTCATCACGCAAAAACATCAAGGCAATCATACGTGCAGAAATTTGCTCTTGCCTTCTACAGAAAAAAACATTTTGCGAAGCAGGATTGGTTCATTGAACACACACTCCGCCCTGTACCACTCATTGAGTCCGCACCGAAACCTCAAACAGCGGCGGCGACTTGACCTTCACCAGAAACTCCCTTATCCTCCGCTCGGCTAACCGGACATACTTCTCCTCTATGTCATAGCCAACAAAAAACCTGCCTGTCTTGATTGCGGCAATTGCGGTTTGCCCGCTACCTATGAACGGATCCAGAACCACATCTCCCTCATAAGTATAAAGTTGAATGCACCGATAGGGCAGTTCAACAGGAAAGGGAGCAGGATGCCCGATTTCCTTCGCAGAAACCGCTGGAAACGTCCACACACTCTTCGTAAATTCCAGAAACTCCTCTTTTGAAATCGTGCTTTTTTTTCCGAGGCTCCTCCGTTGAAACGTCTCTTTTGAAAAGACCAGAATGTACTCATGAATGTCCCTCAGTGTTGGATTCGCCGCGGAACACCAGCTACCCCAGGCAGTAGATGGACTTGCCGACGACGCTTTATTCCAGATGATTTCGCCTCGCATCAGGAAGCCAATCTCAAGCATGTCCCTTATGATAAAGGCGTGCAATGGTATGTACGGCTTCCTTCCAAGATTGGCAATGTTGACACAAACCCTGCCACCCGGCACCAGCACCCTGTACACCTCTTCCCACACCCGCCTCAAAAATTCAAGGTACTCCTGAAGGGTAAAGTCCTGGTCATATTCTTTCCCCACATTATATGGCGGCGAAGTAACCACTAAGTGAATGCTATTATCAGGCAATTCTTCCATCTTTTCAGAAGACTTGCAAAAAATTTTGTTCAGGAATTTTTCAGGAACAGGATTTTCCACATACTTCACCTTTTGCTCTTTGGGAAGACCTTCGTACAGTTTACTTGAATAAAACGGGGAGGAATCATGATTGACTCTGCCTGGCGAACCAAACGCACTGGTTGTCGTTCCCTTTCTTCCCTTTCTCATGCTTATTCCCCTTTCCAGTAGTCTATCCACCTTTTATAGGGATTGTATTCAACTTGTGTTCTATGCCACTCAATTTCAATGTGCCGGGACAAAGTATGCCTGACCAGATCCCTTAGTGCGCGTCCACTGATCTCTACGCCTCGTGGATTCGTTCCAGGCTTGGGAAGCTTAATGTACGCATCTCTACCTATTCTGTCAAAAAGCGCTTGCTGGGCTTCCACCGGAATATAGTAAAATCCGCCTGTGCCTCCCCAGTTCACCTGAACCAATAACATATCACAACGAGGATAATACCCTTCCCTGAATTCTGTTGCTTTTTTCGCGTCAACGGTCCAGATCAATTTTACGCCACTGAAACTCCTTCCCGTAATCGTCTTAATGGATACTGGAACTCCAGATACCTTCACATCCACTTCGGGTTCCGTAATGGGAATTTCAGTCTCTACATTCGCTTCACCAAATTTGTAAAGAAGTAAGGCAATGATGATTTTTTCACGAAGCGATCCAACTTCCATACCAACTTTTCCCGCTCTTGAACTCTCCAGCTCAGCAATTTGAAACAAATATGGCAGTTTACTTTGAATCCTTTTCACAAGCCTCTCATCCTCAAATATCTCCACCAGCCTGCTTGCCATTCTTATTCCGAATTCCTTTGCACAATGCAAAACTCGTCTTGGTGCCCCCCACGCCTTGACCCCTGCCTCCTGCCCAGCACACTCGCTTCTATCCAATCTAACACAAACAACTTTTGTTTACCCCAAAGTTCCCCTATACCTCCTGCTCTGGTTCTAAGCCATTCGCTTACCC
>JALWYU010000062.1 GCA_026992635.1 Bacteroidota bacterium
CTGTAGTCTGCCCTAACTCCCTGAAAACCAGCGCCCGCCCCCTCACACCCAACCCACCAACCACATCACCACCTTATACAACCCCCAACCCATCACCACAACCGTTCCCCATATCCCTGCACCCATCAACAGGTATATCCATAACCACATGCTTCCCGCAACAGGCACCCTCCGACCATATTCTTTCCGGTAGTGAATCACGTAGATGACCCACAGCACCAACGCAATCCCCAAACCCAACCCAGGAAGAACCAGTGCACTCATATAAGCGAACATGCGCAACTTGCGCAACCCCATGGTTTCTTCGTAAATGGGCACATGGTGAACAGTGTGGATCGCATATAGCGTGTCTGCTTCGCTGAAATTCTCAGCAAGCGCACGCAAGCCAAGAAGCCTGGGAAGATTATGATGCGCTTCCTGTTGCCCGTCAATGATTGGTCGGCGAAAATACCATTGCAAAGGAAACATACGTAGCCCTGCCGAATCCCGAAACCCAGGCATACGTCGCACCCGCAACGAAAAAGGCACAAGATCGGTGAGCGTCGTATCAGCAAGTGCAAAATGCTGGAGTGTTGTCGCAAACGTAGACCTTGTCCTTACGACAGACTTCTGAACTCGCCACGCTTCCTTTTCTTTCGCAGATCGCTTAAAGTGCGGACAACGAACTCCAGCACGATACGCATTGCCACAGCCACCTCCCAACCAAAGCACACCAAACGCAATCACACCCGCCCAATACAACCGATTTTGCATCACTCCAGTTATCTACCCGAAACACTTTGTCAACAAGATACGTTTCCTACTTAAGAGAAAACAAACAAATTCACGAACTGCTTAGCATGCTGTTTTGTTCGGGACGATGCATACAATGCACCGTGTATTTCCGCCTTATCCTGATCCTGGGATTCTTATTCTCCTGGCTGCTTCTCGTCCAGTTCTGGAACCAAACCGCACAACCCCTATTAGCACAATTATCGCCCGATCCCAATCCCCCCGCCAACCAATGTCGCACCTGTCATCAGGGCATTGAGCCCATCCGGGATTACCAATCCAAAATGATGAAAGAGATTTTGAAAGTCGCCGCCTTAGCCGGTTATCCCGGTAACGATTGCATTGTCTGCCACGGCGGACAACCCAACGGAAAAAACTTCGCAGCAATCCACTCAGGAACCGTAGACTATTTCCGCACGCATCCTGGACCCAAAGATTTTTATCCCGATCCAGGTAGCCCCTGGATTAACGTACATACCTGTGGTCCCTGCCATCGTGAACTGGTTCGTACCCAGTGGACAAGCCTCATGATGACCGAAGCCGGGAAAATCCAGGGTGTCCTCTGGGGATTCGGCGCACTCTCAGGCTATGACCATCAATACGCCAACTATGCTGTCCATACCCTGCCCGACAGCCTCAAACTGGGTACCCCAATCTACAAAACGTATATGCAGCGATTAGCGCATGCCGAACCCCAGGTATTTAAAGACAGCATGTCCGCCGTACCGCCAGCACCACACCCCAACCAGATCCGACACAACCCCCAACTGGCTGCCTTCACATACATTCGTGGAGAATGCCAGCGTTGCCATCTGGCTGTCCAGGGCAGACATGTGAGAGGCGACTTCCGCGGTATGGGTTGCTCCGCCTGCCATATCCCCTATTCTAACGAAGGCTATTACGAAGGCAACGACCCCACAATCCCTCGCAATGAACCCGGACATCCCTTAGTCCATTCCATCCAGGCAACCCGAGAAGCCCAGGTACGTGTCCACAACAAGCAGTATTCCGGAATCCCCATAGAAACCTGCACGACCTGCCATAACCGCGGTAGACGGATCGGTGTCAGCTACCAGGGACTCATGGAAACCTGTTTCCAAAGCCCATTTATGGGTGTGCCCCACAAGCCCGAACCACCTCCCCTGCACACCAAGCACTATCTCCATTTGATGCCGGACGTCCACCTGCGTAAAGGCATGCTTTGCCAGGACTGCCACACATCCCTTGACGTCCACTCTGATGGAACACTTGTGGGAACCACACAAGCCGCCGTAGAAATTGAATGCACAGACTGTCATGGTACACCCGACTATTACCCATGGGAACTCCCCCTTGGCTATGGCGATGAAATCGCTGGACCCGTACCCGCTACCGGTCCTCCCCGCGGAACCACGGACACCTTACCCAACTGGCTCAAAAAAGGCACAGTTTATCCACCCGAAGATGGTTATTTGCTCACTGCCCGTGGCAATCCTCTGGGCAATGTCGTCCGACGCGGCAACCTTGTCATCGTCCATACTGCTGGCGGAAAAGACCTGCTCCTCAAACCTTTAAAACTCCTTACCCAGGAAAACCAGCTCAACCGCGCCGCCCTAACGGCAATGGCACACGCCAAGCATCATATTGACAAAATGGAATGCTACGCATGCCATGCTACCTGGGCACCTCAGTGCTACGGTTGCCACATCCGAATTGACTACAGCAAAGGACGACAACTGATAGACTGGGTCGCAATCGGTCATGCCCCTGATCAACAAGGACTTACCCCCGACGCACGCCACCTCATTGACTCCTCATTCTACATCTGGGGGGAAGTCCACGAAGAACGCTCTTATCTACGCTGGGAAGACCCACCCTTAGGCATCAACGGTGAACATCGCGTCTCTCCATTAACCACTGGTTGCCAGACTACCGTAACCATCATTGACGATTCCGGTAAAACACTCCTCCTCAACCACATCTTCAAAATCACTGGAGTTCATGGCTTTGAAGCTTCTGACACTGTCCTTGCCCTGGATATGGTCCCCCTCCATCCCCATACCGTCCAAAAAGAAGCACGCACCTGCGAAAGCTGCCACAACAATCCCAAAGCACTGGGTATGGGTATCGCCCATGGAAAACTCTACTGGCAACCCGATAGCCCCTATATCGTAGACCTGACTACAGCCAACGGAACGGTCCTGCCTGAACATCATCAGGTGCAGGTCCCCGCGATCCCCAATCTTCCCTATGATTGGAGCCGCTTCCTGGATGAGCAACTCCGCCAGATCCACACAGTAGGACACCACCTATCCGGTTCCCGTGCCTTTACCCCCGAAGAGATTCAGCACATCTACCGTGAAGGCGTATGCCTATCCTGCCATGATGCGATTCCCGATGGCAATGTTGCCATCAACCTGATGGTTCACCTCAGGCAGATCGCACGCATCCAGGTAGATGCCTCCACCCACGACCGCATCCTGAACAAACTGCTCAAACTCAGTGCCTGGACACAAATCCTGCTCCTCACATTTGGAACTCTCGCACTGTTCGCCCTCCTTGGATTCACACTGCTCCGTCTCCTCACCCGGAAAAAGAAACAAGCACACCTCCCTTTTCAATCCAGGCGATAACCGCCAGAGCCACAGCACAGCCCCCACAAGAAAGACAAAAAAGAAAAAGGGGCGCTGCAGTATGCACCCTTTCTACACACCACAGCGCCCCCACACCGCACCACACACACACACACACACACCTGCACTCAACCCCTCACACCATCAATCACAGGCTGGAAGGATAAGCTTCGTACAGCCATAATACCGGCTGGTCATTGAACCCGACTCCGCCTGAACCAGCTCAAACAACAATACCCACCAGTCTATCATCACCAAAAGCCCACAACCCCCACCAGTCAGCAAGTAAAAGATGAACACAGCCGGACCCGAAGCCAGGTACAACCGGTGAATGCCCAGGCCACCCAAAAACGTACAAAGCAAGAACGCACCAATGATAGAGCCCTGATCCGACGCAAAAGCCAGCGAAGAAGTTCCTCCCAGCAGGTTCATACCCTTCTCCGGCGAGGATTCAAGCATCTGATGAACGTCAACCGTAATATCCACCGCCTGAGCAATCAACTGATCAACCTGACCCTCATTGTACGAAAAACTCGCAGGAGTATACGCCCACATGACGCCTCCCGAAATAACCAGCGCAACACCCATTGCAACCAGCTTACGCATGGCTCCCTGATTTTACCGTCGCAATCTTTGTGTAACCACTCTTCACAGGGTAACTTAAGACATGCTGACCAAATAAAATGCCAGTACCTCCACAAAAAGTTCCCCACTCAGCGAAGCGCTGCCGCTTTCAGTGCCGACGCCCGTTCCGCACCCAGATAAAGCTCAATCAGCCAGTGAACCAGATAAATAACAGGCGTCACCGCAATTGCCGCCACCGCCTTGTACAGGTAATTCAACGTACCCACCGCAAGGACTCGCTCCCATTCCCAACCCGCTCCCAAACCAAACGCAATCCCCAAAACAATGTAACTGTCCACCAGCTGCGAAACAAAAGTAGAACCCGTCGCACGCAACCACAACAACCGCTCACCTGTCCACCGCTTGATCCACCAAAAAGTCAATGCATCCACCAGCTGCGCCACCAAAAACGCCGTAATAGACCCCACAATGATCCAGGCACTCTGACCAAAAATCACCTGAAACGCCAATTCCATATTTATGGGACCCTGATCCGTCTCCCGAACCACCCAAAAAGATGCCGGCGCCAATTGCATCGCACTGACAATCACCAGATACGCATACCCAATCAACGCCGCCGCCAAAAACGACACAAATCGCACAGCCCGCCGACCATAATACTCATTCAGCAAATCCGTGAAAATAAACACCACCGGCCAGTACAACACACCCGCAGTAAAGTCCAGCGAAAACGTATAACCCAGAATCGTTATGGCAACCGGATCTATACCCAGCGTGCGCTCCAGCGAAAAAATCTTCGTGCCCACAAACTCCGCCACCAGCGCATCCGCAATCATAAACGACGCCAAAACAAGAAACAACAAATTTTCACGCGACCACCACATCATCCATTGCTTTTGTCCTTTACCCCTGCGCCAACTTACCCTGCTGATCCCGACCAATCCTCCGGTAACACACTTGCATCTATATACTGCTGCAGACGCGTAAACACCCCTAAGGCATTCCGTGTTGTCTGAGCACGAACCTCCCACGTTGAACAACCCAGAAGATCCGCCAGATACCGAATCACATACTTCAAATAAGCAGGCTCATTGCGCTTACCCCGATGGGGAACCGGCGCTAAGAACGGGGCATCCGTCTCCAGAACCAGCCTGTCCAAACCCACGTACCGAATCGCTTCACGCAACGCCCCCGCATTCCGAAACGTAACAATTCCACCGATCCCTAAGTAAAACCCTGCTGTACAGGCTCGGCGCGCTTCCTCACGACCACCCGTAAAACAATGCAATACTCCACGCAACCCCTGACGTGCCCACCGCTCAAGAATATCCATTGCCTCCCTGAACGCCCCACGTGTATGCACACTCACCGGCAAATCATACCGAATCGCCCACTGACATTGCACATCTAAGGCTTCCTGTTGCAAAGGCAGTACTTCCCGGTCTACCCGATACAGATCCATACCTACTTCGCCAATCGCTATCCACCGATCCAAAAACCGATCTACCTCTTTCTCCAGCACAGACAACACTTCACGCAAACGATCCTCGCTATCCGGAACACTTAATGGATGTAACCCCACCATCGGCAAACAGCCCTGATCCGCATACCTTTCACTAACCGCAAGCAAAGCTTTCAATGTCCCCATGTCAATATTGGGCATCAAACAATAACGCACACCTTCTGCATGCGCACGCGCCAGTACTTCAGGCAAATCCCCGGAAAACACATCCAGAAACAAATGCGCATGAGTGTCTATAACAGGAACGGGCTGGTCCCCCTCATCCATCCAACCACTCACGCCTTCCTCACCCATCCTTTTTGAGGACAATGTACATACCCTCTTCCAATTTTAATACACAAAGCCCCACACACGTCCGCAAACAAGCACGCACACACTCCTTCACCCACCCAACTCTACATGCACAATTGCATGAATCGGCAACATCCGCCCCTCCTTCAACAGAATGTACCGCTCAGTAATGCCCCACACCGTCGTGTACAACTGATAGCGATTCCCTTCCCGATCCACAAAATAAATTCTCACTTTGGTTTTGTAAAGGTTGCCCAGCTGACAGGCTTGCTCCAGCAAACGCAACCTGCCAATCCGCAACGAGACCGGCAAGACATCCTCGCCAGGAAAACGCATCCCATCTAAATCACGACGCTCCACCAGTTGCCACCGACGGGAAACACCAACAGGTTCACTCAACACACGTACCATTTCCTGAACCATGACCCTTTTTTTCAAACACCGTCATAACCACATAGACGACAATCTCCACACAACGGTTGCACAAATTTTTTCAGGACATGCACACCCTACGCCAACCGAAACCACATCAACAATGGCTCGCCCACAACCCACAACACCAAAAAACGCAAACACTTACCCGCAGCCAAAAACAAAACACTCCACACAGGTGAAACCCGAAACAAACCCAACACTAACGGAATCCCATCACCCACTATCGGCAACGGCGACAACAACCCCGCCACAGAACCCCACCGCCGCACACGCTGAAAAAACACTGGATAACGCATCCGCCACTTCTCCCACTGACGATGTGCCCAACGCGTGCCCATCCACCCTATCGCATACATCACGAAGGCACCCACCGTACTGCTCAGCGTACCACTCACGATCAGCAACCACGGGGAATGACCCCGATCCAGCAAATGCAAAAAGAGCAAATCTGCAGTGCCCGGAAAAAACGTAGCCGACGTAAACGCCGACACCACAAAAAGCCACAGCGAAACTTCATCACCCATCAACCCTGCACAGCAACATGCACCGCCGACCGAATAATCTCTAAGAAAGACCGGGCATCCAGCGAGGCGCCCCCCACTAACCCCCCATCTACATCCGGCTCTTCAAACAGGGCACGGGCATTCCCCGGCTGAATACTTCCCCCATAAAGAATCCGAACATCCTGCGCAACCGCATCACCATATCGCCGGGCAAGCTCACCACGAATCAGCGCATGCATCTTCTGCGCATACTCTGGCGAAGCCGTCTTGCCAGTACCAATTGCCCAGACCGGCTCATACGCCACCACAATCCGCTGCCAATCCGAAGAATCCCTTGTAAACAAGCCCGTGATCAACTGACGCCGAACAATATGCGCACTGTGCTGACGCTGGTATTCATCCGCCGTTTCGCCCACACAGAAAATGACTTTTAAGCCCGCGGATAAGGCATTCGCCACTTTGCGCGCCAGCAACTCATCCGTCTCCTCAAATGGAACTGCTCGTCGCTCCGAATGCCCCAGAATCACCCAGGTCACACCTGTATCCCGCAACATATAAGGACTTACTTCTCCGGTCCAGGCACCCCACGCCGCCCAGTGACAATTCTGCGCACCAATTTGAATTAAATCCTCTGCACCCTCTTCACGTAACCATTGCCTCACCCATCCTATGTACGGAAACGGCACACAAAGCACAACCTCTACAGGTAACGACCCATCCAAAGCCCGAACACCCTGTGCAACACCACGCACCACACGTTCCGCTTCCCCAAGGCGCAAGTTCATTTTCCAGTTTGCCGCAATCAATGGTTTCCGACTCATGATCTGGCAGTTTCCCACCAGCGATAACTCGCACTCCGCTGAAAAACCTCTTCTATTCGCACTTTTTCTTCACTGGTCAGCGTACGCCCACGCCTGCGCATCATACGCTCTGCCATCTCTATCGCCTTATCCACACGAAACGTCTGAAAACCCGAAGCACCTCCCCAGGCAAACGGCGGAATAAACGTCCGCGGAAACCCCCCACCAAATACATTGGCAAACGGTCCTGCAACCGTCCCCGTATTGAACATGGTATTGATCCCGGACCGCGAATGATCCGCAAGAAACAAACCCAAAAACTGTTCGCCCGTTTCTACAAACCGATTGTGCACATAACTCCAGATCTTCACCGGTGCATAGTTGTTCTTCAGGTTAGAATTGTTGGTGTCCGCACCCAAGTTGCACCACTTGCCAACGATCGCATGCCCCAAAAACCCATCATGCGCCTTATTCGTAAATCCATCTATCCAGACATGGTGCAGCTCTCCCGCAACCTTACAAACAGGACCAATGAGCACTGGACCATAAATCTTGGCGCCCATCTTAATCTGAGTGTTGGGACCAACCCATACAGGACCACGGATCATCGCACCCTCCATCACTTCCACACCGTCATCCAGAAAAATCGGACCCGCCTCCGTATTCAAAAAAGCATGGCGAATGGTCACCGAACCACGCACCCACAGACGATTCCCTACCAGCCAGGCATCGTCCGGCTCTACACGACGCGCACCCAGCGCAGGCAACACGCGACCAAACAAAAAATCCAGCAAATCATCCAGATGAACAATCCACTCCCAAAAAGCCTCTGTACGAATCACATGGGCATCCGGATCAGTACGCAATCCCTCCAGCGTTGCAGACTTTCTGGGTAGCCACCCACCATCAATTTCTACTACCTGACCACGACCCACCGCAACTTCCGGTAAGCGGCTCACCACATGAATGCTTCCTTGCTCCTCGCTCTTTGTCACCAGCCACTCCGCCGTCTGAATATACGTTCCTCGGGGACGTCTCCCAACCACATACTCCCACAACTCGTAGACCCGAACCGACCCCACATAGCGCATACTCCAGGGCTCCAACCACGTAAACGGTAAAAACGCCTGATACGCCTCACGAATCAACAAAATCAACGCACTCCCCTGCATCCCATCTAACGCACAACCTCTTTTTCTCGCTACGAAATACCTGTACACACCCTCCACAAACCACCATGAAACCGCCCTTCACCTGCACTGAAACCCCACCACCCCTTTGCAAACTTTGCGCCCGGCACCATCCAGCCTCCCTGTCCCAACCCTCCAGACAAGTCACTTTTGCGCCTCCACTTCCTTCTCCGCCTTCTGCGCGTTCGCTTCCTGTCCTTCATAAAACCGCTTGTAACGACGCATAAACTTCTCCACACGACCCGCCGTATCCACATACCGCATCTGACCCGTAAAGAACGGATGCGAATACCTTGAAACCTCCATCTTGTAAAGCGGGTATTCCTTCCCATCTACCCAGCGTATCGTCTCTTTTGTTTGAACTGCAGAACGTGTCAGAAAAGTTTTGCCCGTCGCGACATCTTTAAACACTACCAGCCTGTATTCCGGATGAATGCCTTTCTTCATGGCAACAACCGCTTTACGCCTCTTTTCTAACAGGAACCTAACCACTATGCCACTCAAAAAGTTCCCGTCCTGCCCTTCACCATCTCCCCCATCCACCTCCTTTTTCCCATTCTGGTTTTCCCCACTGCACACCATCTCTTTGCCAGAACAACAACGTGCACACTATATCAGAACGTCCTAAACCGAACCCATCTGTATGGGTGATACAAAAATGCGGGGATCCCCCTGTTCAGGGGACCCCCGCCTCGTACACGCACTCACTCACCCCCTGACCGTAGCCAGCTTCACCACACACGCGCTCGCCCGACACTTAAACCCAATACAATACCCCTTTCAGATCCTCTGCTCTTCTCCCCCGCCTTTACCGTACCTGAATAGGCATTCGCACGCGATCACCATTCAGCGCCTCTACCTCCAGAATGTAAATCCCACGAATCAAGCCCTCCAGCCGAATATCCTGTACAGGACAGGCGCAACCCTGTACCACCTGCAAGACCTTGCCTTCTAAAGTGAGAAGCCGCACCGAGGCAATCCCCGGCGTATAATGAACACGCAACCGATGCATCGCCTGAACCGGATTCGGATAAACACGCATCGCCTCTGCCAACGCTCCTGCCTCCAAGCCCAGGGGCTGCACCGTAACATCCTTGCAAATCGTATCCCGGGCATTGCCACAATAACCATAGGCAATCAAGCATACTGTATAGGTTTGCGCAGCCTGGTAGGTGTGCACAGGGTTGGCTTGTGTGCTCGTATTGCCATCGCCAAAGTCCCAGAAGTACGCACTGGCATCCACCGATTGATTGACAAACGTAACCGTCAACCCATTCGCACTGTAAATGAAGTCAGCCTGGACATTCCCACAGCGTACATTGACCTGACGCGAAATCGTAACCGTATCACCACAAGGACCAACCGTACGCAACGTAACGGTAACTGTGGTATCCTGCGTAACAGCATACTGGTGAAGCACGTGCCTGCCCGTAGCCATCGTTCCATCACCCAGATCCCATTCAATGTACGACTCATCAATGGGCGCAATTGCCCACAGGTGGACATTCACATAGTCCGCCATATGCGCCATCCCCACAAGTGTCGTGTCCAGTGCAAGCACAACAATATCATTGTCCGTAATAATGGGCTGACTTTGCTTCAGGTTATTCCCCGGCTCCGGATCACACTGGTAAGTCACGTATAGTTTGCCGCCGACAGGTTCTTCCGCCACTGCAGGAAAGACACATTCCAGATCCAGATACTCATAAGGCGCTGTTACCCAGACGATGCGCGAGGAAATCGTATCGGCAGGCGGGCAAGTCCGCATCGCAAACACATGCCGGTAACGCAATCCTGCCGCATTCGCATGATTTTCGTGAACGCCCGAAAAGAAGATGTACAAATTGCCATTTTCATCGCCTGCAATCGTCGGCATAGATACCCAGCCCAGGTAATAGACCGGCACACTGTCACCTGAGGGAATGTCTATTGTATCATTCCCATTCATATCTGGCGTGAAAGCAATGTAGTATCGGTCGGGATCATAAATGAAGCCCTGTCTGGGCGCAATCGGATCTGGTGTATCAATAGGCATTGTTTCATTCCAGTAGACCAGACCCTCAATTGCCGGATAGTAAAACCATCCGTCATCGCCCTGCGCCGGATTATCGTCAAGATAGCACATGTATCCGTACACGACGTGCACAGTCCCATTCGGATCAATGTACACTGCCCCTGACCCATCGGACGTACAGAAAGTGTCCGGCTGATTGTCCCCATTCAAATCGGTGATGTTTCCATCTGGATGGTATTTGTCCTGCGGAAAATCCACAATTGGCGTGACCGTCCACGTGTTGCCATTATCTGTAGACTTTGCCAGCCGAATATCTCCCAGATCGCCAAAGTACACAACTGCCACAATAGAGTCGCGAACCGCAATCGCGTAAGCGTCCCCACCCATAAATGCATACGCAGAGCTGTCCAGACCGGGGATGACCTGATTCGGCATCCATGCCACTGTATCGCCCTGAATCCTGCCCCGACTATAAAGAACGTGTCCATCTACACCCTGGTAGGGACTCCCACCAAATGCCCCGGGTAACGTCAAGCCAATCGCATGAACCACCGAAGAATCCCGATCTGCCGCCAGCCTCGGCCACAAAACAATATCAGAAAACACGCCTATGCGCGGTGTCCAGTTCCCGGCACCTGCCGGCGACCGAACATGCGAAGTAATTGCCGAACCCGTATGAGAAATGAATACTTCCGTAGTGGTGCCCCCCGCTTCCGAAATGATGATTGAAGGCCAGCCTGTCCGAACAGTTTCCACACGTGCCGTCGGATTCTTCACCACCCAGGCTGTCCCATCAAAATAAGCATAACCTGTTCCCCGATCGGGCCACGGACTTTGCTGGCTGGAAAAGATCCAGACCGTCGCCACTTCCCCAGTAGAAGTCACGGTAATCGCCCGGCGAATCGCACTGTTCGTCTGCAGATCATATGTAGTTGAGCCCACCACCGAGTCAAACACCAAATTCGCCGGATGATGACGCACAGCACCCACATAAGGACCCTGGGGCTCCGCCCACGGACTCACCACCTTGTGCGAGTAAGTCATGGGACGAACCTGCGTTCGCAAAGCCGACTGCGCCCAAACCGATGTATGCAAGCCAGACAAAACCAACGCCCCAACTGCAATTGCACCCACCCGCATGTGAACCCTGCTTTTCTGCGCCAACACCCTCATTCTTGCAGTCATGCTTCCTATTTTTTGCCTGCTTACTTCTTATGGCTTGAACAACATTTGGGGAGTCAGGAATAGTTCCCCACCTTCACCACGATAAGGTAGGGGCGATTTACAAACTGCCCAACTCAAAATGGAAAATTTTTTTCAGCACACCCTGGAGAATCACGCACCTGCAAAGAAAAATCAGGGTTGTCCGGACTGGTGAGATGGTGTTTCTCCCGCAAGTCGCCGGACATACCGTGTGCCCTCAGGTGTATCCTGAAGCATATAGCCTATCTGGTTCAGTTGATCACGAATCCAGTCGGCAAGCGCATATTCCTTTTTCTTGCGAAGATGGTTACGCACTTCTATCAGGAGATGAAGAAGTGCATCGCGTTCTTCCCGCAATACAGACCTGCTCAGGTCTAGATGGGAACCAACTCCAAGACTTTCCTGCAGGGGAATGCCCAGAATCTTGTCTACCAGCACCTCAAAACCACGTTGCAGCAACGAAAAGGTTTCTTCGTCCAAGGAACGGATGGTCGTGCCCTCGCGCTCGTGCAACCGATGAACAACAGGTACAAGCGAGAAGATATGTGCAAGCGCGCGGGCAGTGTGCAAGTCTTCGTGCATTGCCTGAAAGGCACTTTGCATATGGTGGTGGATTTCCTGGACGACTGTAGGGTCCGGATCGGCATGCTCCTCGTGTAATGTCCATTCTGTCAGCAAAGCATATGCTTGCTGGAGTCGGTGCCAGGCGCGCAGGGCGTCGTCCAACGCTTTGTCAGAAAAATCAATGACACTCCGATAGTGGGTTTGCAATATCAGGAGGCGAACTGCCGCCGGTGGATACCCCTTAGAGAGACGGGGATGATCGCCAGTAAACACCTGCTCCAGCGTAATGAAATTGCCGAGGGATTTACTCATTTTTTGCCCATCAATCGTAATCAGGTTGTTGTGAATCCAGTATCGGACAGGCTCCTCCTGATACACCGCCTGTGCCTGCATGATTTCGCACTCATGGTGTGGGAAGATCAGGTCCAGCCCGCCACCATGAATATCAAATGGCATCCCCAGATACTTCAGGCTCATGACCGTGCACTCTATGTGCCATCCGGGGAAGCCCACACTCCATGGCGCTTTCCAGCGCATAATATGCTGGGGCGGTGCCTTTTTCCACAGAGCAAAGTCTGCGGGATGTTTCTTTTCGTGGATGCCACGCAACTGGCGTGTGCCTGCCGCCAACTCTTCCAGCTTCCGATTAGAGAGTAAACCAAAGGAAAATTGCTTAATGTACTCCTGCGTATCAAAATAGACGGAGCCTTCGCGGACGTACGCCATCCTGTGCTGAAGAATCTCCTCAATAAACGCAATTTGTTCGGGAATGTGACAGGTCGCATGGGGTTGAATGTCTGGAGGGAAAACCGCCAGGGCTTCCATTGCATGCATGTACACACGCGTGTAGTATTGTGCGATCTGGAGGGGCTCTAATCGGAGCAGACGTGCGGCACGCTGAATCTTATCCTCACCTTCGTCGGCATCGCCTTCCAGATGCCCCACATCGGTGATATTGCTCACGTAGCGTACGCGATACCCACAGAACGTCAAATAGCGGCGCAACACGTCAAAGACCACGGCTGCCCGGGCATGTCCCAGATGTGGATCGCTGTACACTGTGGGGCCGCACACGTAGATACCCACGTGAGGTGGATGCAGTGGTGTAAAGGGTTCCTGCCGCCGTGTACGTGTATTGTAAAGCTGGACAGGCGTCTGGGGAAGCACTTTCTGTTTCCAATCCTCAGGGATTTCTGCAAACAGCGTTGATAATTTTAGTGTGGACACGGTCGCCGTGGTCGCCATGCCTGGCTGGATTTGTTGCGGTTGTCGTAGTAAGTGGCTTTCAGCTGGAAGGTATCCCGGACGTAGAATTTGCCTTCCTGATATTGCCAGAGGAAAAGTGTGGTATTTTCCCAGCGAGTTGGAATCCATTCCGTCCGATGATTCAGCACGGATTCAGGGGTATCGGTACTGATATTGGCAGCAATCGTGTCGTGTTGATTATCAATAGGTTGTAGTGTCCAACCCTGCGTTGTATCGGTTGAACGCAAGAACGGGGAGGAAGTAAACGAAAGAGTAAGCGTCAACCCGGAAAAGTCCAGAGGGATACTGTTGGTGGTATCCGTGAACCACTGGCGAAGCCACATTGCCAGGTCAATGCCTAACGCAAAATAATAGGGATCTGCGGGTAAGGAATAAAAATGCCGAGCGTACATGTCAAGGAGAACAGCCATGAGTGAATCAGAAAGTGGTCGGAATGGTGCGAGCATCGTGGCATGCACTTGCTGGAGACGCCCAGGAACGGTAATCAGGCGGCGCCACACCGCCAAGCCCGTAATCTGAATGGGATAATCTTCGGTTTGTGGACCGATCTGCTCCAGGATATTAAAGAGGCGAGCAGGGTGCACTTCCGGCAGGAAAATCCGAAATGTATCCCGGGACAGGTAAGGTTCTATCTGCTGGAATTGAAAAACAGGATCTGCCGGAAATTGGAGTTGCCGGACGCGTTCCGGATAGCACGGGACAATTCGGTGCAGTGCCCGGGCAAAGAATCGGGTATATGCCGTTGCTGGAGTAAAGTGCAGAAAGTAAATGGTGTCTTGTGGATAAAAGTCTGAAAGCAGCGCGAGCCACTGGATTTCCGGCGAGGGCAGCAATTGAAACCACCCTGGATGACGCAAATCAGGCACTTGGGCAAAAGGTCGCAGAACGATAAACTGCCTTTGCCAGAGCGAATCTGCCTGAATCATAGATGCCAGGATATCTGTGCTGGCATAGATCACCCAGATGTCCACCCGTTTCCACAAGAACGAACGAAAAAATGCTTCGGGTAATTGGGGTGTATTCAGATGATAGATATAAAGTGGTGAAGGGCAATGGTGGGCAGAGTCGTGCCAGGCAAGGGTCAATCCCCGAACCCAGTCCACAATCCTGTGATGATATCCTTTGAACGTGTTGGGTATTGTTAGGGGTTGCATTAGTGAATCGTCGGGCACCGGTGGGAATTCCATTTGGATCAGGACACCTACTGCACAGCCCGAAGAAAAAGTAGCATGATGACAGGCAGCAACAGGGAGGTATCGTGATGAGGATTGAGCGTGATCTATCCTGCTGCCTGCCCCGCCAGTAAGGGCAGGTGCGTCCATAAGCCATCCGAGAAGCAAAAACAACAGGGTTAGTTGCCGGGGCATCAGGAGATGATGCTTTCGCTCTCTTTACAAGTAAAGGTACAGTAACGAATGAAGGTGTCAAGTTCCAGCGAGTTCGTTGTGTAGGACAGGCTTACCTTAAATCTAAAAAGAGAAGCGAAAATGAGCGAGCAATGGCAGTGATGACATCGCTGAGTGAGCGTGAGCAACGTGCGATCATGGAGTTCATTGAAGAGGTTCGTCGTGTTCATCCGCACGAACCGGAATTTTTACAAGCGGTAGCGGAGGTCGCCCGAGACGTCTATCCGTATGAATTGTCCGTGCCTGAATACCGGGAAGCACGTATTCTCCATCGCCTTACAGAAGCAGATCGGATTGTGATTTTTCGGGTTACCTGGCGCGATGACCAGGGCAGGATTCGCGTCAATCGTGGCTACCGCGTACAAATGACCAATGTATTGGGTCCCTACAAAGGAGGATTGCGCTTCCATCCTTCAGTCAACCTGAGCATTATTAAGTTCCTGGCTTTTGAACAAATCTTCAAAAACAGTCTGACGACGTTACCGCTGGGGGCAGGCAAAGGCGGTGCGGACTTTGACCCTCGCGGGAAATCCGATGCGGAGATCCGTCGTTTCTGCCAGGCATTCATGATGGAACTGCACAAACACATTGGACGATACATAGATGTACCTGCGGGTGATATTGGCGTGGGCAGCAAAGAAATCGGCTATCTCTACGGGATGCTCTTACAACTACGTGGTTATGAACCTGGTGCCCTGACCGGAAAAAGCCCGGAAATCGGCGGGAGCCTGCTCCGACTAGAAGCCACTGGATATGGACTGATTTACTTCGTGGAGGAAATGCTCCGATACCACGGTGAAGGTACCTTGGAAGGCAAACGCATAGTGATTTCTGGAGCGGGTAACGTAGCCCTGTACGCCGCAGAAAAAGCACTGGAGAAAGGTGCTCGCATCCTGACGCTATCCGATTCCACGGGCTTCATTTATGATCCCGACGGACTGGACGAGGAAAAACTGGCATACATTCAAAAATTGAAAAGCCGACGAGGCGTTTCACTCCGCGAAGTATGCACACGCTATCGGACAATCCAATTCTATTCGGGGAAACGTCCATGGTCCGTACCCTGCGACATTGCCCTGCCCTGTGCAACACAAAACGAGATTACGCTGGATGACGCCCGCCTCTTAGTGGATCAGGGCTGTCGGGTTCTGGCAGAAGGGGCGAACATGCCCACAGTGCCCGAAGCCATTGAATACTTCCAGGAGAAAGGTGTACTGGTTGCACCGGGCAAAGCCGCCAATGCTGGCGGAGTAGCGGTTTCCGGACTGGAAATGACACAAAACGCGATGCGCTGGTGGTGGTCTCGCCAGGATATAGATCGCCACTTACAGGAGATTATGCGGCGCATCCACGAACAATGCATCAAATACGGACAAATGGAAGACGGTCGGATTAACTACGTGCGCGGGGCAAACATTGCGGGCTACGACCGGGTAGCCCGCGCAATGGTTCAGATGGATCTGGTATTGGGTTAGGGTTTGAGGTTTTTTGTTTGGTTTTTGGG
>JALWYU010000063.1 GCA_026992635.1 Bacteroidota bacterium
ACCTCACGGACGCAACCACACCCGTACCATCACAACCCCACACGACTCATTCGTACTCCCCTGACTCACATTGCAATGAAACGACACCGTCAACGTGTCCGAACTATGGCTTAACACACCCCGGATCGTCTGTGGACCCTGATCAATCCACTGGGATACCCCACACAGCGAAGCATTTGTTAGACGATTATCATTGCCCCACGACCCTCCATACGGCGCCGTCGGTAGCGCCTTCGCAACCTGCACCCCATCCAGCGCAAGAACTACGTGATCAATCCCGTCGGACCCACTCTCGTGATCCCATGAATCCAAACTCCACCAATCAATCTCCACCAGCACCGCTGAATGCGGTGGCAACCCCGTAAAGGTCTTGCTCAGTACACAACCGTTCCCGCATTCGCCGTATCCCCCTAACAACCATTGCCCACCACAATTGGTCGTGTTCGCACCTGTCCATCCCTGTGTACCCGGATCATTGGCGCCCATCCCCCAGAAATCCACATGCCACAAATACCAGCTGGACAGCGAGGGAAACGTACGCCACTGCGGAGGAGCGCCCGCACCCTGACTCACCAGAACCTGTCCTGGCAAACCGGACACGCCACCCGGACGAAAATCCCCATCCACACGCAGACTATCCCGAATGTAGGCATCCCCCGCTACGTGCAACCGATATTGGGGATTCGTGGTGCCAATCCCCACATTTTGACCAAACAGCAGAGCGCCTGCCAGCAACCACACACCTGCAAGTCCCAACCTCAAAAGCCCGTCCCAAACCCGAGACATGCCCCACAGGATTTAACCAAGAACACCACTGACCCTTCATCAATACAAGATAAAAACCGACATATTTTTGACATGCACAGATTGAAAACCTGCAGAATTCAATAGCCCATCCTAACCTGACTCCCTACCAGAGAGATATTCCATCATCCGACGCGCCGACTCATACGAAGGATTCAACGCATGCGCACGACGAAAACAAGCCAGTGCCCGTTCCAACCAACCCCTCCGCATGTACAACACCCCAAGATTATACCATGTCCGCCAGTGACGCGGATGCTCACGCAAAATCCGACGAAACTCCTCCTCCGCCAAATCACCCATACCCAGCACACCCAGCGTAACCGCATATTTCATACGAACCTCCACAAGATACGGCGCCAAAGACAAAGCATGCGCAAACCAGCGACGCGCCTCCTCCCACCGACGACGCTGAAAATACGCCTCACCAATCCGATATGCCGTCCACGCCGAACGTACCTGATCCACTCCTGGCGCCCACCAAATCACAGAATCCCACTCTTCCTTCAAAAAATGATAAAAGATACGTTCATCCAAACCTGAATATTGACTCAGCAACGCCCGTGCCGAATCCAGTGCCACCTCCCGACGCCAAAACCGTTCATACAACTTCAAAAACGCCTGCAACCGCCACCGGACACTGTCAGGAAATGGCGTCCACAAACCCCGAAACCCGCTAACGCCACCCTCATGACCACCACCACCACCACCACGCCCACCAGGCACACGAATCCAGTGATCCGTAATCCACACATGGGGAATATCCACTGGCGCCGACCGAACCATATGACAACCAATACAACCCCGGTCATGACGACGCACTTCCACCGGCAAAGTACAACCCCGATTCCCCGCATGACAACCCATACATCGCCGATTATAATGCTCCGGAGTAAATTCCCTAATGCTCTTGTGAGGATTATGACAGGTAATGCACGTAACACGACCCTCACGAAAACACGCACTCCGCATCAACCGCTCTACATGCGACGCCATCAAAAAAGTATCCTTCTCAAAACGAGGCAAATACGTATTGAGCACCTCCGGCAACCACATCCCCGCATGAAAATCCATAAACGACTTCCCCTTCACCACCACCGATACACCCTGCAAATGACAGCGCATACAGATCTGCAACTGATAAGCAGGCGGCAACTTGCCCGGATGAATAATAGACGTCAACATCCCCGTCAACGAATCCCGTTTTAACCGACCCGAACGCGCCTCCGCAATGTGTACACTGCCCGGACCATGACAGCGCTCACAACCAATGCCCTCCCGAACCACCCGATACTTATTGAAAGAACCCACCACCCACTCCGGATAATCACTGTGACAGGCAATGCACTCTACACCGATCGCCCGGTCAAAACCCGTCGCCGTACCCAAAAAACCCGGTGGTAAACCCCACGTGTCCGCCTGAGCATAATACGTCATCGGCACCTGAAACAAATAATCCCCACTCATCCACAAATGCGACTGCGTGTGATGACCCGAACCCACAAAATACCGAACCGTCTCTATACGCGTAATTCGCTCACCCCACCGAACCACGACCACCAGCACCGTATCCCGCCAAAACATACAATATTCCTGCTGAAGAACAGGATCCACCACACATGGCGTATCCACCTCAACCACTGAAACCCCAGGACGTACACGGCGCCAGGAACGTCCCATCTCACTCTGTAAAAACGAATCGTAAATCGCCGCATGACACGGACGACAAGCCTCACGACCGACATAACGCGCTTCTTTCAAAAACGCCGTCCACCGCGACTCCAGTGGCGAACGCTCCATCCACCACAGACGATCACCACCACTCCCCCCACGACACCAGCCCAACAACAACAAACAACACGGAACCACCACCCAGCGTACCACCCTCCCCCTCAAAGCACCTCAAAATTCGGACAATTCACCGGTAAACCTTCCATGCCCAGCCAAACCCCCTGCAACTGACAGTATATCCGATCCGATGCCAGCTCACCCGCATGCCGACAAAAACGACAGGTGCGCAACGGTGGAGGCATCTGACCTCCACGAACCAACCAGGACAACCAGTCCTGAAACACCTCCGACGCACGATGCAATAACACCCGATCTTCCGGCAAAAAACCCTTCAAATAAGCCTGAACAACCCGCCTCCCCGCAGGCAACAACTCCAGTAACCGCTTCCGACCATCCTCCTCCGAACGAACCACACGCAAATACCCACGACCCCGCAACTGCTGAATCAATTCCGACAACGTACTCCGACCCACCGCAAAATACATACTGGCTTCCGTAATCGTCCGAACCCAGCCCATATGAATGTACAGCATCAACCGAAATTGAACCGGCGTCAATCCAAAACGCTTTAAAAATTCACGCTCACGCAACCGCCACACATCCAGCCACCAGTTGACCACACCCAGCCACTCCAGAAACCGACCTGCACCCCACGCTTCCTGAGCCCAATCCCCAGAACACCTCCGCACACGCACTTCAGACTCACCCCGACCATGCACCGCCATCACTACAACCACAGCTTTTCTCAAACCAGACTCCACGTCAATCCACCCAACCCCACAACCCCCAAAACTACTTTTTTCAACAAAAAACCAACCGACCCAGGAAAGTTCCCCAAATTTTTCCCACCGAGTTTTTAAGCATCTGCCCACTGAACCCCTCTCAATACTCCAAAGGCAAACCCCATGCCCTCCACACCAGACCCACGCACAATTGTCCGCCAATACCAGAAATCCCTCTATTGGTTTATCCGGCGAATCGTCCACACCCACGAAGACACCCAGGATATCCTCCAGGAAGTCTTCCTCAAATGGTGGAAAGCCCACCACCACATCCACAACCACCAGGCATATCTTTACCGAATCGCCTGGCGCGAAACCCTCCGCTTCCTCCGAAAAAAACGATGGCAACACGCCCTGTTCCGACCCTTCTCGCAATTTGAAGACTGGTGGCTCCAGCACATCCAATCCGACCCCTACGTGGACTTCTCCGAAGCACTCCGCCAGCTCATCCACCACCAGCTCCAACTGCCACCCCGACAATACGCCGTATTCGTACTGCGCTACTTCCAGCAAAAGTCCTACGAGGAAATCGCCCAAATCCTGGGCATCTCACCCAGCGGCGCACGCGCCCACTACACCCACGCCATCAAAAAACTCAAAACCCTCCTGAGCCAAATGCCACACCTACACACGTAAATACCACACACGTGGACGAACCACCCAACCCACACCGCCCACCACCACATCAAAAAAATCCAGAACCGGAACAAAATGTTTTTCCCGATGAAACAACCTCTCGACCCAGAGACCCACCTCACGAACCCAGTAAGGACGCAACACCAGCAACCACGAACCCATCCCAACACGCCCACATAACCCAACAAACCCCTCCAAATCAGAACGCACGACACCCGGACCATCCACCACATACAACCACCGACCTCCAAAACTCCAGCCCCCTACAAACTCACGCAAATCATAAGGCAACCTGCAAACCCAACCCGACATAGAATCCAACGGACGCAACCCCAACCGACCATGCCCGCCAACCCCATACACCGGCAAACCACTTAACCGATGCAAAGTTTCCAGATCCCAAAACAACCCTCCAATCTGCACAATGCCACTCAGTCTACGCCTCTCCATCGCCACAAGTGCACACACGACTTCCAGACCACGACGCAAACCCCTTCCTCCACCCAAACCCCGTACACAACCACGTACAGTACGAACATATTCCATCACCCGATAAACACATTCCGCATGCACCCCATAGCGCGTACGCGCCCGTAACCAGTGCCGAAAGTACTGCCTCCACCGATACATCCAGCCTACTCACCACGAAATACCGGATGAATCCGACGGACCAGCCGAGAAGGCAACCAGGAAAACAACCAGCCCACAACAAAAATAAACACAGAAATCAGTACGTAATCCTGCCATTCAATCGCTACCGGATACGCCTGAATCAAAAACGTCTCACCCTGAATCTTGACAAGTCCATATTCCTGCTGAATCCAGGTCAGCACCAGAGAAAGAACCATTCCAACCAGCCACCCCAAACCCATAATCAACATCCCATGCCACCAGAAGACCCGCTGAACAGCCTTCCGATCCATACCCATCGCCTGAAGAATCTGAATATCCCGACGCTTATATAAAATCAGCATAACCAGCATGCTCAAAAGCGTCGCACTGGCAAACACCACAATAATACCCAGCACAGCCAGCGAAACCCATTTCTCCGCACGCAACACCCAGAACAACGTCCGATGCAACTCCTGACGCGTCAGCACTTCACACTCCCGACAAACTGCCTCCACCTGATCAACCACATCACCCACTATCCCCTCCCCAGAAACACGGACAAAAAACGTGGTGATGGCATTTCGCCTGCCCATCAACTGCCACCACCCCTCCAGTGGAACGATTACATACCGCGTATCTATCTCCTGCAAAACCTGAAAAATTCCCACTGGCCGTAATGTGTACACCCGAAACACCTCCTGCGACCCCACGCCCGGACCAAGCAAAACGCCCCGAGGATTCAAAACATAAACACGAAACGTATGAAGCAACGCCTCCAGATGAATACGCAGCAAATACGCGACCCCCGCACCTAACAGCGCTACACCTCCCTGAAACCGCTCACCTTCATTCCAGGCAACAAGCATACTGTCTACATACAGGAGCGACCAGCATGCCGTGTCTATCGCCAACAGACGACCTACATGCCGTTCATTCCCATATTGAAACACAGCTTGCTGTTCAAACGCCGTACAATACCGAACAGGTAACCCATGCAAAACACGATGCACTCGCTGAGCCACCGTATCCGAAAACAGAACACCACGCACCGGACGAATCACAAAATCCGGATAAAACGACCGATACAACTCACGAATCAACCGATCAAACCCATTAAACACATTCACCACCAGAAAAATCGTACATACCCCCACAACCAATGCCAGCATCGTCAACCAGCTCAACCCATGAATAATCCCCGGAAAACGCCGCGAAAACAAACTACGCCACGTTAACCACAACACCACACGCTCAACCCTCATCACCCTCCTGAACCTCCCCACTGCCCCGAACCCCGATTGATCTGCTCCAGTAAAGCACGAATCTTATCCGCATGATCATACGAAGTATCCAGCTTGAACCGCAACTCCGGCATCCGACGCATATGATGACGCAAGCGCTTCGCCAGCTGATGCGACCAGTAACCCACCGTCTTCGCCAGATAATCCATCACCGGCTGCGGATCCCCACCATGCACCGCCACAAACACCGTCGCAACCGTCTTCTTCGCATTGAGCCGAACCTCCGAAACCGTCACCACATACCGCGGAGGAATAAACTTACGCAACTCCTTCTCAAAAATCTCAGCAAGAAACTCCTGAATCAACCGATTCAACCGCTCATGACGCCGACTAAACCCCGGAACCCACGGCATCACACTCCCACCACTTTCTCCACAAACCGAACCAGCACAGGCGGATGCAACACAATGGGATACACAAATCCCGCAATCGCCCCCCACAAATGCGCATCATGATTAATCCAATCGGCACGCATCCGACTCATCCACCACGAATACAAAAAATACAGCACGCCAAACACAATCGCAGGCATCTCTATCAGAAAAAACAGTGCGATTTTCCCCCACGGATTCAGCACAATAAACGTGAAGAGTACAGCCGACGCCACGCCCGACGCACCCACCGAATGATACGCCGGATCACGATGATACCGCCACAACGTCGGCAACGACGAAACCACCGTACCCACCACCAGTAAACCCAAATACCCCAGCGAACCCTGCAACGCACCCCACCCACGAAACACACCCTCCACCACCACTCCAAACGAATACAACACCAGCACATTCACCAGCAAATGCAACCAGTCCACATGCAAAAACACATGACTGAACACACGATAATACTCACCCTGGTGCACAACCCGATAGGGCTGCAAACTCCCACGCCATAACCAATCACGACGACCCAGCAAACAATACCCCGACGTCAAACCAATCAATACCGTAAGAAGAAGCGTCAACATGCGAACTATCCTTCCCCTGAAGAACGCATCGTCTGGGCTGTAACGTCATCACCAGTAGATGCACTCCCTGACTGCATTGCCTGCCCACTTCGCACACCCTCACTGTTCGCATCGCCAGAACCACCCACTATAGCCGACACAACAACCGCCGAGGCAGTACCGCTACAGGAACCATCACCTGCCGAAGACGAAGACGACGACAACGTCGCTGAGCAAGTGCCACATGCAGAACACACCCCCGAACCCGAACAACACCCACCACGAAACGAACCCTTCCCCAGCCAAACCCTCAAACCCATCCCAACCAGCGCAACCACAACCACCAACACAGCAATTGCACCCGTCAACACTACTGCACCACCCATGTCCCCATCTTCTATGCCGCCTCTCCAACCCGCTCCCGCTAACAATAAAGCAAATTTCCCACAGGGAAAGTTCCCCATCCCTCAGGGCAAAAACCGCGAAAAGAACCGGCGAACACGCTCCTGCCATCCATAAACCGGACGATAACCAGAAATCTGCAAAATCCGCTCACCCGTACTATCGGGAAAAAGCCACAGGTCCCGGACACCCCACTCCGGATTGCGCACCCGTTGCTCTTCCATAAACGCTTCCACAATGCGCAACCCAATCCACCAACCCAGATTCCCCGGAGATTCCCGCGCTAAGCCCGGCGTAGTCGGACCCCGAACAATAAACTTCCGATAGCGGACATATTCGGTTTCAAATAGCCATTTGCGATCCAGCAAATAACCCCAGATATCCGGCTCATAGCGCCGCGCCCATGCATACTGCCTGTCAGTCCACGCGAGCCACACCGAATCCGGCACCTCCGGCATCAATACCCGCGCCGTAAACAACACCTTACCCCAGTAAACCATCCAGGCAAGCAAATGAGGGGCATCCTCCGGCGGCGGAAACACATCCTGCAAGACCGCCAGCAACACATTCCGCTTCAAATAATCAGGACGAAACGTCCGAATCAAATACAGAGGATGCGGCGTACCCTGATAAAACGAAAATTTCGGATCCAAGTGCAGGTCCAGTGCCACCGCCACAATCTGAGAATCCACAAACACAGCAGGCATCGCCAGAAAATTCACGTATGTATACAACCGGACAGGCAACTCCGCTTCCGGCATGATTTTTTTCAGTCTACCCAAAGCCCACGCCACATCCTGAACAAGCGCTTCCAGACGTGGATCCCCCTCAGGATACACACTCAACACCGAATCATACAGATCCTGCACATAGGGATCGCGCGCAAAATAATGATAATAGCGCTTGAGGAGCAAACGCATTGCCGAAGGGGCAAACCGAAAAATGGAGTCACGCCACCTCATCCACTCTTCCTCCGACAGTAACGTACCGCCCAGATCCTTCACCAGATATGCATAGGCGAAAGTCCGATGACCGCCCGCCTGAATCCACCGCCACATCGTATCCACATACTGGGAATCCGACAGCCTACGCGCCCAACCCAAAAAAGGCAACTCACTGCGCACGAAATTGATCGGGACAGGCTCTGCCCCCTCAATCCTGTAGGAATCACGCGAACGACAGCCCACACCCAGCACCACCAACACCCCAATAATCCCCATCACAGTGCAACAAACCCTTCCAATCCCAACAATACGGCTCCCCACAGCTGTACCCTGCCCACTCCTCACGATTCAGCCAGAATTTTCTTTTTAGCACACCCTCTATTTTGCTAAGAAAGTAGGTTGTGCCCCGGAAACCAAACGGACAATTCCATGGGAAACGCTCCATCTGCGGAAGCCACCTCCCCATCCTCCGTGGTCGTCCGCTTCGCCGGCGACTCCGGCGATGGCATGCAACTGGCTGGCATCCAGTTTACATTTGAATCTGCCCTGGAAGGCTACGACGTGGCAACCTTCCCGGACTTCCCCGCAGAAATCCGCGCACCCCGCGGAACCCTCTATGGCGTCTCCGGATTCCAGGTCCGCTTCGGACAGGCACCCATCCTCACAACCGGCGACCAAATTGACGTCCTCGTCGCTATGAACCCCGCCGCCCTTAAACGAAACCTCCACCTCCTCAAAAAAGACGGGATCCTCATCGTAGACGAAGACACCTTCAACAACAAAAGAAATTTACAACTTGCTGGTTATGACCAATCACCCTTAGACACCCTGGAAAAGCAAGGATATCGCGTAATCCGCCTGCCCATCACACGGTTCGTCCGGGAAACGCTCAAAGACTCCGGACTGCCCGTACGAACCATTGACCGCGCCCGAAACATCTTCGTCCTGGGCTTCTTACTCTGGCTCTTTGAACGAAACCTCCAGGAAGCCGAAAAACTCCTGCAACAACGCTTCAAGCAATCCGCAATTCTCCAGGCAAACCTGCAGGTACTTCGCCGGGGATACGCCCTGGGCGAAACCTTAGAAAAAGGCATTCCCCAATTGCGCATCGCCGTTCAACCCGGACACCTCCCCCCAGGCAAATATCGCACCCTGACCGGAATCTCCGCTTTAGCACTGGGCTTGCTCCTCGCACAGGAACGGGCACAACGCCCACTGTTCTATGCCTCCTACCCGATTACACCGGCTTCTGACCTCCTCCATGAACTCGCCCAATACCGGCGACCCGACGTCTACATTATCCAGACCGAAGACGAGATCAGTGCCATCTGCGCCTGTATCGGCGCAGCCTATGGTGGGGCACTGGCAGTAACCGCTACTTCCGGACCGGGCTTCTCATTGATGGCTGAAGCCTTAGGACTTGCCGTCATGCTGGAACTCCCCCTCGTAGTCATTGACCTGCAACGGGCGGGTCCTTCCACCGGCATGCCGACACGGTCCGAACAGGCAGACTTGCTCCAGGCACTCTTCGGCAGACACGGCGAAGCACCCTTAGTGGTTCTGGCACCAGCCACACCCGCTGAGAACTTCCACATTATCTTCCAGGCATGCCAGATCGCCCTAGAGCACACGGTGCCCGTAGTGGTGCTCAGCGACTTAGCCCTTGCCTTCGGCGCACAGGCATGGCGCATCCCCGAAAACCTGAACACCTATCCGACAATTCGCCCACCTCTGTGGACAAACGACAACGACGCACCCTATCAACCCTACCTGCGTACAGAAGATGGAGCGCGCTACCTGGCATTTCCCGGGCAACCCAACACCATTCACGTCCTGGGCGGACTGGAAAAGAAAGCACCCGAAGGAACCGTCAGCTATGACCCTGAAAACCATGAACGGATGATTCAGGCGCGACGTCAAAAAGTCCTGGCAGTGCAAAAGCGATTGGAACCCGCTACAATAGAAACCGGTCCTGAAGACGCCCCATTCCTGCTCGTAGGATGGGGCTCCACCTGCGGAGTTTTAAGTTCCGTTACACGCTCCCTGAACCAATCTGGAATCCCCGTTGCCCATGTCCACCTGCGCGCCCTCAATCCCTTACCCCCGGGCTTTTCTGAACTGATTCAGCGCGCCCAGCAGGTCATCGTCGTGGAAGGCAACACGGGTCAGCTGGCAGGCTGGCTCCGTATGCTCCGCTTGCCCGTCCACCACGAAATTCACTGGACACGCGCCACCGTAATTCCCGAACGCTGGCTCCACCAGCAAATCGCTTGCCTCCTCCAGAACCCAGACGAATCCCCTTCATAAATCCGTTATCTTTTTTGAACTGCCAATCCCAAATCCCGGCAAAATCAATGGCTCCATGACCACATCACCCCCTACCGCAACACCCACTTCACAGCCTCCAGCAAAACGAACACTCCGCGACTATCAAAGTGACCAGGAACCCCGATGGTGCCCAGGCTGCGGCGACTACAGCATCCTGAAACAGGTCCAGACCGTCCTGGCAGAAGAAAATGTCCCGCCTGAACAGGTGGTTTTCATCTCAGGCATTGGCTGTTCATCGCGCTTCCCCTACTATATGCGTACCTATGGGATTCACGGTATTCACGGGCGTGCCCCTGCCATTGCCTTTGGCTTAAGCGTCGTTCGCCCCGACCTGTCCATCTGGATTATTACGGGCGATGGTGATGGACTCGCCATTGGCGGCAACCATCTGTTCCACATCCTGCGCCGCAACCCCAACGTTCAAATCCTGCTGTTTAACAACGAGATTTATGGGCTCACTAAAGGACAATATTCACCTACCTCACCCCTGGGCAAAGTCACCAAATCTTCACCCTGGGGCAGCCCCGACGAACCCGTCAACCCCATTGCCTTCGCCCTCGGCAGCCACGCCTCCTTCGTCGCACGTACCTTAGACCGACATCCCACCCACCTCAAAGAAACACTGCGTGCCGCAATGCATCATCGGGGCGCCGCCTTCGTAGAAATCTATCAGAACTGCAATATTTTCAACGATGGCGCCTTTGAACTCTACACCGACAAAAAAACACAACCTGTCCACGCCCTATTTCTTAAAGAAGGCGAGCCCATGACCTTCGGACCCAACAACCAGTACGTTCTCCACTGGACCGGGACAACCAATCAACAACAAGAAGAACCCTTCATCGTCTTTCGGCAAGACGACACACCCGACACCCTCACACCATTCACAACACGTAACCGGCATCTGGCCTGGGCACTCGCCTGGCGCCTCCACCCTGTTTCCGTACCTGTCTACCGGCGCGACGGTACACCCACCGAAGAATCCATCACTTTGCCCCGACCCTTCGGAATCTTCTTCCAGGAAGAACGTCCTACCTATCAGGAACATTTAGCGCATCAGCTGGAGAAAGCCCGGGAGCACATCCAGCCTATTGCCCAGCTTATTCAGGGTGAGCTCACCTGGACTGTATCCTGAGCTCCGGGCAAGATACCAAGACCAGTTGCATGAACCAGACCCGATTCTTTCCTGACTTCACGACTTATAAATTTTCCCGGAGTGAATGAGGGGTTCACCGATCTTGTGGAATCGGGCTCAACCTTTGACCAGGCACGTTCGGCACCGCCTGCTCTGGAACATCCAGCAATACTACAAAAAGCACAATGAAGGGAAACAACGACTGCCCCCCTCGTTTTTAGCACGTGCCCAGCAATATAAGGATGCTTTTGTGGACCGGCTGGACGAATCGCTCTCACGGACAATCCACTTATTGCAAGCACGCCAGATTGACGTCCGATATATCCGAACAACTCGAGAATTACATCAGTTCCTGAAAACATATGTAAAAAAACATAACATCCGGTATGCTGTCAAGAGTAAGTCTATGCTGGCAGAAGAAAATGCTGTCCGCCAAACCTTAGAGCAGTGCAATGTGGAAGTGACGGAAACCGACCTGGGCGCACTGATCGTCCAGTGGCGCAACGAACGACCTTTCCACATCGTTACCCCTGCAATGCACCTGCGCTATGCCGACGTGGCTGACCTCTTCCAGAAAAAAACAGGTGCTTCGCCCCAAGCGCCCGTACCCCAGCTGGTTCAAATTGCCCGCCACTGGCTGCGCAAACGATTCGCCCGTGCGGACCTGGCAATCGTCAGCGCCAATTTCTACGCCGCACAGGAAGGTGCACTGATCTTCGTGGAAAACGAAGGGAACATCCGATTGTGCCTGTCTGTGCCCCGCCACCTGATCATCCTGGTAGGCATTGACAAGGGCATTCCTTCCATTGCCCATCTGTCTGTGTTTCTACCGGTACTGGCTACGTATGGAACTGGTCAACACCTCACAGCATACAATACAGTGTGGTTTCGTCCGCTCCCCCACCAGAAAGTAACAGTGCTGTTCATAGACGGTGGGCGACGTGCCCTGTGGCGCAAACCACAGTTCCGAAAAGTCTTCCGGTGTATCCGGTGTGGCGCCTGCCTGTACATCTGCCCTGTTTACCAGGAGATTGGCGGATTTGGCTACCCCCATACTTACAGTGGTCCCATTGGGATTGTCCTGGGACAGCGCATAGGCACGTCGCCTGAGCGCAACCGCCTGCCCTGGCTCTGCTCACTATGCACAGCGTGCACGCACATCTGCCCTATGGGAATCCCCCTGCACAAAATGATCCGGGCACACCGCAGCACTACACTCTCCCAATGGGAGAAACTCCTCTGGCAACTCTGGGCTTGGCTGGAACAAACACGAGGGCGCCACAACCTGCCCCAAACCCTCAAACGCCTCGCCCTAAAACTCATTGCACGCATCGCGTGGAACAACCAGAAAGAACCTCCACGTCCCGCAACAACACCCTTTTCGCAATACTACCGGCAGGTCTTAGCCCATTCACAACAGCAGAACCAGCCCTGAGAAAATGCCCAGGCAGTGCGCCCAACCCCATAAGTACAAACACACAACCATCATCTTTGCCTGCCTGATCATTACTCTGGTTTGTTCGGGACGATGTCCCCATTCCAGCTCCAACACCAGACAGGCACAGCGCATAAGTTCCACCCTGCCTGAACATCCTCCTTTCATTTTGTGCGCAGACCGCATTTTTTACCAGCCTAACGGAAAATCCTCTTCCCCATCCTGCCTCCTCATCCTGGACAGTACCATTGCCGATACGGGAACGCTTACCGCACTCCAGAAGAAAGCCCCGTCAGTCCCTTACTTCCAGCTGGATTCGGTCTGGATCACACCTGCACTCACCGATGGACATGCCCACCTGCTTACCTACGCCTTTGAACCGGCACACACCGTCCCACCCTTTACTTCACAGGACAGCTTTTTAGCGTGGCTGACACGCCAGATACCCAATCGCGGAGAAGTGCTCTACGTGCGCGGGTGGGATGAATCCCGCTGGGGAGGAACACCTTTAACACGTACCCGCTTAGATCAGGCGGTGCTCACACACCCTGTCCTTGCCGTTCGCATAGATGGACACCTTGCCGTGAGCAACTCCGAATTCCTCCGGCGTTTTCCACCACCTCCTTCGCTTCGTCCTCTGGTAGATCAGGACCAGGGCATCTGGAAGGAGGAAGCACTGACATGGGTGCTTGCCCACCTGCCTCCCGCACCCTTTTCCCAGGCACTTGCCCGACTCCTCGCCCTCCAGGACACACTGCGCAAGCTGGGAATTGGTGCTGTCGTGGAAATGGGCTTACCTGCCCGACTCCTCCCTTATCTCGCCATGCTGGATACAGTGGCTGCCTGGCAAACCTTTGTGGACGTCTACGTGGAAGCCTCCAGCGAAGCCCTCCACCCGCTGTGCACATCCTCCTCTGACGCCTTTCCCCGCTACGGAAGAACCTATGCGATTCACGGGTTCAAACTCTATGCCGATGGCTCCCTAGGCGCACGAACCGCCTGCCTGCGCCAACCCTACCGAAACACCACGCAACATGGCGTTTGCCGACTAACACAAAAGGAACTCCGCTACTGGGCACAAATTGCCCGGAACTGCGGCTTGTCCTTAGCCATCCACGTGATTGGCGACCGACCCCTAGATACACTGTATGCCGCATTTCCTGGGGGAGCACCGCCTGTGCCCCATGCGCGTATTGAGCACCTGCAGGTTGTCCCAAACGATGCACTGACTTTGTTTCAGAAAGGCTGGATCCCTTCGGTACAACCCTGCCACTGGCTCACAGACCAGCGCTGGCTGGATGAACGGCTCCCCCCTGACTATCCCGCCCTCCTCTATCCCTATCATTTGCTAATGCACTTTTCCTGGTGTATTGGCACGGATTTCCCGGTAGAGCCCTTGACACCCGCACGCAACTTCCAGGGCGTAATAGAACGTGCCACCCCCAATATGTCCTTCCTTTACGTATGGAAGCGTGTCCTTGCAGGATATACGGTGTCCAACCGCCAGCACTGCATCCCTGAACATGCCTACATGGCAAAGCAATCATTGTTGCCACCTCCAGTATTCAAGCCTGGCACGCCAGCCACGTTCATAGCAATCACTGTACCTACACGGACAAATCCCTGGCGTGTCCTGGCATTCTGGCTGCGCGGAACCCGCGTCTACCCACCCTGATTCCTACCCCTGAGTCAATAAGCGGGAATCAACCCATGCGATTGATCAGGCGAATCTTCCGGATGTTACCCCCAGGATATCGGCAACGCCTGACCTATGGCTGGCTTGCCGCCCTGAGCGTTGCCATTCTGGAGCTGGCGTCGTTCTCAGCACTGGTTCCTGCCCTCTACCTGATTTTTGATCCGGAGCGCCTCTATTCTATGTTGTGCAACGCTGCCTGGATTGGTTCAATCATATGTCCACTGTCCCGGGAAGTGCTCTTCCCCGTGTACATTCTGTGCCTGCTGGGCTTATTCACGATACGAAGCGTCGTGCTCGTTGGATTGCACTGGTACCAGAGCCGGCTCATCGCTTCACTGTACAGAGAATTTGCTACCTTTACTTTCCAGTATTTGCGCCAGATGCCACTCCCCGAATTGCTTCGCCAGGAAAAAAGCGAATTATTTCGGCATCTGGTGGAATTCCCGCGGGTATTCTGCGATCGGGTATTGCACCACCTGCTGCTTTTCCTCAGCGAAAGCACAGTATTTGCCCTTTTCCTGCTGGGATTGATCATCTGGAAACCTGTAGAGACAATCGTGGGACTGGTCAGTCTGGGTATTCCCTTCTTTGTTCTGGTTCGGACACTTCAGCGGCAAGCCCGACGGATCCGCGCCCAAAACCTGCGCACCTACCACCGATATTACAAAACTGCAGAACAGTTTTTTCGGTCGCCCGCCGAAGCACGCATCCACCACATTGACGAACTCCTCTACCAGATTGCAACCGCCATCCTCCAGGATATTGAACGCCTACACCAAAAAATGGCATTCCTTACCCATCTGCCCTGGCGTACCCTGGAATTTGCAGTCATTGTTCTGTTTCTCTGTCTGTTGCTGGTGGCTTACTCGGCTGGCGGTCCGCTTCTCCAGTACCTGCACCACCAGGGAACATTACTTGCCTCACTTTATGGAATCTTTTCATTTCGGATGATTCCAGCACTGGCACGGGCACTTACACAATGGTCGTTGCTCGCCGAGTCAGCATTTGTCCTGCCCGGTATCCAACGATTTCTGACCACCGTAACACGCAAAAGGACCTCCTCATCTGAACCACTCTCCCAGGTTACCACCCGACCACAACACGAAATCCTGCCCCAACCCACCCATCTGGAAGTAACAGACCTTTCCTTCTCCTACGATGAACGCCCCCTCCTGCATAACCTGCGTTTTTCTGTGTCTCGCGGTACCATCCTTGGGATTGCCGGTCCGACAGGCTCAGGAAAATCCACACTGCTTCTAATTCTTGCGCGGGTCCTGCCAGCTGCTTCGGGTACAATCCGTGTGAACCACCACTGGGACCTCCTGACCCTTCCTCCTTCCATCTGGTGGGAATACATTGCCTACCTGCCACAGGAACCCGTCCTCTTAGACGCACCCCTCTGGCAAAACATCACCCTGACTACGCACTTTCCCCACGACGCCATAGACCGCATTCGGACTGCCCTTGCCCGGGCATGCTTCCCCCTGAGACAATTCCCTGCAATCTTAGAGACACGCATTACACATGGCGGTAGTCCTTTATCGGGAGGTGAGCGCCAGCGCCTGCTCCTGGCACGCGTCTTCTATCGCGATCGCCCTGTCCTCCTGCTGGACGAACCCACTGCCCACTTAGACCCGGACACCGCCCGACACGTCTTCCAGAACATTGCCGAATGGGTGCGCAACCAGGGGAAACTGGCGATCATCGTTTCGCACGACACCCAACTCCTGCAACAATTTGCTGACGCGATGCTCACCCTTACGCCAGACCTGAAAGAACAACCGCTGCGGAGGAGATTTGGTGTGTCTCGTTCTGTTTGAGTTTTTTGGTTATTGGGGTTTGGGGCTGGGC
>JALWYU010000064.1 GCA_026992635.1 Bacteroidota bacterium
TGCTCCACCACCACCCGCTCCCCACCCACCATCCTCCTCGCAAATATTTCCTGACCTTCTATCGTGTAGATCCGGCAAATCCCTCCCCGTCCATCCGCCTCTATCGTCACTTCCCCATCTTCAACAACCACCAGCCGGGTAACCCTCTTCCCTTCTTGTCCTTCGCCCATTTCAGCCTGAGCAAGCCCGCTAACCACTGTATCTCCCTTAGGCACGTACAGCGCAGGCAAAATCACCTCGGCAGGCTTATCCGGACCAATCTCTATCCATTGCAACGCCGGGCGCGCACAGACCTGTTGCCCCCAGAATGTATAGCATTTCGTGGGCATCTCCGATGGACGTACCCGGAAAAACTCACCGGGCTCTAATGGCACATGCGGATTGGACTGGTACAATGGCCAGTTGCTCCCCGTAATGACGATTTTGATGCGGTGACCCGGCGCAAACGCATACCCAATCGGAAAACCACGAAAGACAAATTCGTACAATGAGTCCGACGCTAAGTTCCGCCAGGGCAAACTGTCATCGGGCTGACCTTCCGCCAGCGCCTTCGCCCATAACCGTGCCCGACCATTCACCGCCGCCTCCGTCACGTAGAATTCCCGACCGTCCGGATACACGTCTACGATCCGAACCACAAAGTCCAGATCCAGAGAATCCCGCACAATATTGGCTAAAGGACGTCCTCCTCCCCAGAAACGAACTACCGGATAGCCTGCAATCACTAAGGAATCCTCTAAGGGCGAACTCACAAATGCCAGATATTGCGGAACTGGATTCCCATCCACCACCACCGGACCCGGATACGTCAACTCGTTCCATAGCGGATTGTTCATTTGCATAGGACCCTGGTTCCGCCGCACATTGTCAGGCGTCTTCAAAATCATGTTAGGACCCCCAATCGTGTACACAGGCTGTTCAGGGTCAGAGTAAAACACAAGACGCACCGATTGCGCAGGCACACGACGCCAATCCAAGCCACCTCCAGGATGCAAATACAGCGTAAAGGGCTGAACACCCCTCGGCGGAAACGTATCCGCAGACAACCACCAGTTCCCCGCACCATTATCCTCAGGACCCGCAATGTACAGGCGCAACGGCGGAATCCCCCCTGCTGAATCCTCATGAAATACGTACACCGTGTCTTTGAGCCGATAACCCGACGCATCGTTAAAGTACGAGCTGGTCAACCGTACACTGAGCAAGTATATCTTGGTGGAATCAAACGGTGGTTGCCAACGAATCCGAACCGGAATACCCTCTAACGACTCCGTTCCATTCAAAAAGTTGATGTAATTCGCATACGTGGTCGTATATGTATCGGCAGGCAGTTGAAGCCACAGCGAATCACCATTGAACACACCCAGAAACTGCCAGCCCTGAGGCACTAACAGGAACTCCGGAGTACCCAGCCAGCGCCGAAACCAGTGAATCATCTCTGACTCACCCAGCCACCGCGGAACATCACTCAGGTCTTGCGTCTCGGGAAAAACCGAAAGAATCCGCAATACATTGTCAGGAAATGTCCGATCGCCCGTCGTACGCTGACCTATCGTCTGATGTGCCCACGGACCCATCACCAGCTTCTGATACGGACACGACTGCTGACAGTACCGACGCATAAGCAACCACGTCTCTAATTGCGCATAATTGTAAATATCCCACCAGCCATTAATCTGATAAACCGGCAAATCCAGATACGTGTACCGCGATTGATTGTTCGGCAACGGCGCACGACTAATATCCAGCAAAGCCCGCGCCCACGAATACGGATAATGCGCCTCTACCCATGTACTCCATAAATCCACCGCCGCCTCCCACAAATGATACGGCGATGCATTATATGGCGCCGGATAATCCGCCAGCGTATGAACCGTATCATACGGATCACTCACAGGACTGTTATCCCAGGAATAGTTCACAAACCGATCGTACAACCACCCCGTAATCAACAACTCCCGAAACAAACCATTCAAATGACCCAATAACCACTGCTCACCCGCCGACACAACCGGTACTAAACACCGTACATTCCCCGGATTCGGACCACTGGCAACCGCCTGAAACTGAACATTCCCCAATGCAGACCCCCCATACATGCACAGATACGGAATCGCTAAGGGATCCGTCGCCTCCAACACCGTATCATCATAACTCCACCGCAATGAGTCCCGCAAATAAAGCAAAGTAGCATACCCATCCATATGGAAATTTGCCTCCCCGCCCGTAATATCTAAGGGATGTGCCCACCCCGAGGGCACATACCCCACCTTCTGCCAACCATCACTGTACATCGGCAAATAAACTCCCGCCGAACCATACCGACCACGAACATCCTGAACCACAGACGCATACCCCGCTAACACCGTAAAAAACGACAACGGTAAATAATTCCTCCGGTCATACGGCGTACGAACCAGAATCGCCGGCGCACGACCCACCAGAACCCCTTCATACCGGAAATACATCTTGCCTGCCTCCACAAGACGAAGCGCAACCACCGTATCCTCCCACAGCAACGTCTGCAACTGCGAATCCCGAACCACCACATGTACATCCGAAAACACCCAATCCGCAGACGCAACCGGCATACAAACCGTCGTGGCAAGCCGAACCGTATCCGGCACCACCGGAATCCAGTACTCACGACACGTCATATACTGAATAGAATTGCCCGGCAACTGCGCACGACTCCACCAACCCTGCGCAAACCCCAAAACACCACTTACAATCCCAGCCAAACCAGCCACCAGCCAACCACGACACCACAACCACCACACACCCATTGAACACACCGTTTCCACCACACACCCTTCCTCCTGCCTACACCTACAATGTACACTCCAACAGCAAAACCAAAAAAAAACACACCCTACCCACCACCCGTACCCCGACTCCCACCCTCCGCACCAACCAGCAAATCAACCAGATATGCCATCGCCTGACGAACCGTCTCCTCATCCAGCGCCTGTAAAATATCCCGGCGCTCCCGATCCGTCAAATGCCAGCTCAACGAAGCACGACGCTCCCACGGACGATTATACACAAACGACACCGCCGTCGTCCCACCACCAAACACATCTCGCGCCAGCGACAACAACGTCCGAATCTTTTGATCCTGCAAAAAGAATAACCCCGTCAGCAACTGACCCGACAGCATATTCATTGCACGATGACGAAACGACACCTCCAGCGGCATATCCCGAATCACCACAAACACCACACCCGACGTGTTCCGACGTATCCAATCCCGAAACGGATACAACAACATAAACGCCACTTCTACTCCAAAATTATCACGCAACCCCGCATCCGTCGTGAACAACGGCGGATCCGTCGGCAACTCCATCACCGGCATAATCACCGGAAACGACGCACTGGCACGCAACGCCGAAACCAAACGAAGCGCCTTGCCCGAATCACCCACCAGCGCCAAAAAATCTATCGCCTGAGGCAACGTACCCCGCAAATGCGGAAACGGCTGACGAAACAACGGATGCACATACGCCAGAGACTGCGCACTGATCAGCAAAAACCGACCCGACGACACCAGCACAGGACTTAACACCAGCAACGGAATCTCCTGACGAAACTCCGCACCCGAATACACCGACAACGGATGACCCAGTAAATACCGCGTGTTCTCCAGAAAATTCGCCTCAAACACCAAACCCCGATCCAGCGGATACACATACCCGCCCGCAACCCGATACACCCGACGAATACCAAGCAACCCATACAGCCAGTCATGCGTCAACTGCGTCGTAACCACAGAATTCAGCAAATCCCGCGAAAGCAACAACCGATACCGCGGATTGTACGGATTAAACGGTAAACGACGCTGAAACCGCCACCACAACTCCCGAAAAAACGCCGCACCCAGCATACCTCCCGACGCACCCGTGATCAAAAACGTCCGATGAAAAAACGTACCCTGCAACATACTGTCTACACGCTGAAGAACCGAAAACGTCCACAACGCAGAACGCAAGCCCCCACCACTGACACACACCACCACCAGCGGCGGCTTACGACCACCACCCACCAAAACACGATTCTTCATACGCCACCGCTCCAGCATAGTACGCATGCGCTCGTACGAAGCCTCAATCCGAGCCCCATCAAACAACAAACTATCTATCCGCGACAACGACACACGACGACTGTACGACAAACCCGTATACGGACTGCCGCCCATCGGCAACCACCGAACAGGCACGCCCACCACCAACCACAAACCCAACAAACCCAAAAAAAACAAACGATGCCAAGCCCCTAACCAAAACGCAAACGCCCCACCCAAACTCAACAACACACTCACCCATAAATACACCACCGCACCCGCCGGCAACCGAAACAACGGATACACCGACAACCAGCCCAACAACAACACAAACGCCAGCAACCCCACCAGCAACAGGAAAATCGTCGCATGATGACGACGCAAAATCACACGCCAATATGGAATATCCTCCTCACGAACAGGACGTGCACGACGCCACCGTCCATACCACGACAAATAATAAACCACCTTAACTCTGCCTGCCTCCACATCCTCACGACGAACCGGAAACAACCGCGGTAAAATTCGCGGACGAACACGAGGAGGCCCTTCCCCCCCTCCAGCACGAACCATTCGCCAAACCATATACCACACCGCCTCACCACGCTGCAGCAAAAACAACAGCACCACCACAAACAACAAACCTGCTCCCAGCCAGTAACCCATCACCGCCTCCACCGGAGAAAGCACACCCACCGGACCACGAACCACAAACAATACAGACCAAGCCACCAAACCCAACAACGGCAACAAACCATTATTCAACAAATACGTCAACAGCGGATACCGCGAATACATCAAAAACGAAACATATCGCGAATGCGTCAAAAACAACACCAGATTCCATATCAGCGTCGCCCAACCCCACGACAAGCCCAACCAGAAAAAACTCAAAAACGACACCCGATCCAGATACTCCGGCTCCAAAAACAAATACGGAATACCCAGCCGACTACCCCATCCCAGCAAAACCACAATCAACGGCAACAACCACAACAACGTAAAACCCAGATCCCGCGTCAAATGCCACACCACCAACTGCACTGGAAAAAACCGACGAATACCCCATAACCATCCTTTCCTCGCCATGAACAACCCTTCTCATTTCCCAACCTCCACAACACCCCCCTACCTATACGATGCAAAAAACGTACCAGACTGTTGCATCCCTCCTGCACACCTGACCCAATCACAAACCCCTCTACACCCAATCAAAACACCCTCAAACCCTTCACGACTCCCGAACACGCCGAAGTAACTCCGACCAGTCCAGCAACTCCTTCAAACGCACAATCAAATCCGGAATCGCAATCCGCTCCTGACGCAATGTATCCCGATCACGAAGCGTAACCGTCTCATCCTCCAGCGTCTGATAATCCACCGTCACTGCATACGGCGTGCCAATCGCATCATGCCGCCGATAACGACGCCCTATGGAATCCTTCTCTTCATACGCACAGACAAAATGCAAGGAAAGCGCATCAAAAATCCGACGCGCCACCTCTGGTAAACCATCCCGACGAACCAGCGGAAACACCGCAACCTGAACCGGCGCCAACCACCGCGGACAACGAAACACCACACGCTCACCACCTCCCGAACCCTCATCCAACTGCTCCCAAACCAGAAACTCCGACAAAATCGCAAGAAAAACACGATCCACACCCGCAGACGTCTCCACAATATGCGGCAAATAATGCTCTTGCTTGAACGGGTCAAAATACGTCAGCTTCTTCCGGGAAAACTCCTGATGCCGACGCAAATCATAATCCGTACGCAAATGAATGCCCTCAACCTCTTTCCAACCCATCGGAAACCGATACTCTATATCTACCGCTTTCTGCGCATAATGCGCAAGATGCTTGTGCGGCTGAACACGCAACCGACTCCGGTCAAATCCCAATGCCAGATACCAGCGTAACCGCCGATCAATCCACCGGTCAAACCACTCCTCACTCTCTTCGGGCGCCACAAAAAATTGCATCTCCATCTGCTCAAACTCACGCATGCGCATGAGAAACTGCCTGAAAATAAGCTCATTGCGAAACGCCTTCCCAACCTGCGCAATCCCAAACGGCACACGCAACCGCGCAGACCGCTGAACATGCAAATAATTCACATAAATGCCCTGTGCCGTCTCCGGCCGTAAATACACCTCCTGACGATCCTCATCCGTCGCCCCCGCCCACGTCACAAACATCAAATTCAACCGACGAACCGCACCCCAATCGCCTGGCGCACCCTCCTCAGGATCCTCCACACGATACGCCCGAAAAAACGCTGTCAGTTCCTCCGAACGTCCACTGCGCAAAGCCTCCTCAAACGCCTCCCACACACGACGCGCCTCCCCCTCACGTCCCTCCGCACGCAACCGATCCACCCACGCCTCCACCACCTGATCCACACGATACCGCTTCCGATTCTTCCGATTCTCTACAAACCAGTCAAAAAAATGAGCCGTGTGTCCACTGGCTTCCCAAACCTTCGGATGCATCAAAATCGCACTATCTAAACCCACAATATTGGCATGCAACTGAACCATTGCACGCCACCAGTACTCCTTCACATTGCGCTTTAAAGGCGCACCCATCGGTCCATAATCATACACACCCGCAAATCCCCCATAAATCTCACTGGACGGAAACACAAACCCATACTCCGTACAATGCGCAACTAACGCCTGCAACGAAGCAGCACGCCCCCCCCTGCGAACAACAACCTCTTCACCACCCATGAACCTACCGATTCGCACCAACCTCCTTCTCACACCGATACAGCCATTCTACACGCGCCGCCGCCAGCACATCGTTGATCGTAATCCCATCCACTGCATGCGTCCAGAACCGAACCGTTACCCGATTGTACTGAATCACAATATCTGGATGATGCTGAACACGCTCCGCCAAATACCCCACCATATTCACAAACTGCATTGCCTCCAGAAAATCGCTAAACTGAAATGTGCGCGTCAATGCACCCTCGGCAAGTTCCCAACCATCCAAAACCGACAAATACCCACGAACCACCTCCTCCGACAACTTCTCCATCTTCTCATGCGCAGGAACGATGGGTTGACGAACCAGCTCCGCAAGTCCACCATTTCCCTTTACTCCATTCATGACCGGAACATTTTGTCTGCATCCAGCAAATGCTCTTCCAGCCGACGTAGCAAACTTTCCACAGTTACGCCCTCAGCATGCGCCTTGTAATTGAGAATGACACGATGACGCAAAACCGGCGCCAACAACGGCTGAACATCCGACCAATCCGGCGCCGCCTTCCCTTCTAAAAACGCATGCGCACGCGCACCCAGCGCCAAAAACTGACTGGCACGCGGACCCGCACCCCACTGCACATACTCACGAATAAACGATGGCGACAGTTCAAAACCCGGACGCGTACACTGCACAAACCGAACAATCTGCCGCAACAAAAAGTCCGAAATGGGCAACGCACGAACCAACCGCTGTATCGCCAGGATATCCTCACGCGTCAACACCGGAGACACCTCCGGCAAGCCCTCGCCCGTCGTCCGACGTACCATCTCCACTTCCTCCGACTCCTCCAGATAACCAATCTGAATGTAAAACATGAACCGGTCCAGCTGGGCTTCCGGCAAAGGATACGTCCCTTCCTGCTCAATAGGATTCTGTGTAGCCAGAACAAAAAACGGATCCGGCAACCGATGCGTCGCCTCACCAATCGTCACCTGACGCTCCTGCATCGCTTCTAAGAGCGCAGACTGCGTCTTGGGCGGCGCCCGATTGATCTCATCCGCCAGCAAAATATGCGCGAAAATCGGACCCTTCCGTAAATGAAATGTCCCCTGATCCGGCAAAAACACCTCAGAACCCGTAATATCCGAGGGCATCAAATCCGGCGTAAACTGAACACGACGAAACGTCAACTCCACAGACTGCGCAATGGTCCGAACCAGCAACGTCTTGGCAAGCCCCGGTACGCCCTCCAGCAACGCATGACTGTTGCAAAACAACGGAATCAGCATCTCACGAATCACACGACGCTGACCAACAATCACCCGTTGAATATTCTGCTCTAAGGCGTACGCCTTCGCCTGCAACTCCGACAGTTCCGACTCATTCACCAAAACACCACCACCCATGAACCGACAGTTTCTACAACTTACCCATCAAAAGAACTCCGGAAAACAATGACGTAACGACGCATCAATATGAATAAACGTTTTTTGACGCTGACGGCGCATCCAATCTTTCAAAAATTGCTGTTTTTTGTACTCCAAAGCCATTTGCGCCACCTGATCGTAATCCAGCTCCAGAGAAAGACGATGCGCAGGCACCACCTTCACCAAATAGACAAACCAGTAAGCCGGCTGACGCTCATCCGGAAACAAAACAATCTGCGACAACCTCCCCTCCTGAAGCGTATCCAGCACCGGCAACAAAAACGAAGGAAGCGCAGACACCGGTACCTCCGGACGCATCTGCTCAAAATCCATAAAATACCCACCCGCATACCGCGTATCCACATGCTGAGAATACCGGCGCGCCGCTTCCTCAAAACGAAGCGCACCCGACAATATCGCCCGGCGCACACTGTCCAGCAACCGGTACGTACGCGCATAGTTCTGCCGCGTCAACGCCGGACGTAACAAAATCTTACGCAGCAAATACCGATCACCGCGTTTGGCTTCCAGCAGATAAATCTCCCACCCTTCCTCCGTCCGAAACGGACCCAGTACACTGCCAGAATCCGACAAACTCACCGGACCCTTCAAATAATCCGGCAGCTCATGCCACGCGCGCCAACCTAACCGACCACCCACACGCTGCGTCTCCGGATCATCCGAGTAAAGCGTAGCCAGCACCGCAAACGACGCACCCCCCTCTATCCGCTTCAACAAATCCTGTGCTTCCTGAAACGCCAGATCCCACTGCCAAGAAAACGGCTCTACATACCGCCAGATAATCCCAAGCGTATAGCGCGCCTCCACTAAGGGCACCGAATCCCCACTCCCCACCAGCCTATCATAAAACTCCTGCACCTCTATCGGAGTAATGGAAATGTTCGCAAGCAACTGTTGCTTCTTCTGATTGGCAAGCATCTGCTCACGAAGTAACCGACGCAACTCCTGACGAATCGCCTCCATCGGCTTACCATAAAACTCTTCCAGTGCCTCCTCCGAACCAAAAATCCCCAGAAACGCCTGCAACCGCCGATTTAACTCCGCATCCAGCTCAATCTCCGAAACCGTCAAACTATCGCGCAACGCCGCCTGATACAACAACTTCTGTAAAATTGCCTGCTCCAGAACAAGGCAAAATAGCGAATCTCGCGAATACAGGGACAACGAACCCGACACCCGAAATTGCTGAACCGCCGTCTGAATCTCCGACAGAAACAATGGTTCATCGCCAATGACCGCCACCACCTGGTCAACCGTCGCCCACGACGCATCCCATACCGAATCGCTTCCCAGCGGTCCATCCGCCTGTCCATAACCCGGATGCAAACTCCACAACAACAAATCCAGAACCAGAACAATGCCCCACTCCAAAATTGCCAACAACCTACTGTTGCACAGCATCATTCAACGGGATATGGATTTCCGCCTGCTCCCGACGTAGAAAAGCAGGTAACCGCCTCAGAATCTCCTGCTCCCGCTCCTGATACCGCCGCAAATCCCGATAAAGATGATAAAGATACGTCTCCGACCGAAATGGCGGTGCCTTCAATAGCGCATGTCCACAAAATGCCACCACCGAATCGTTCCGGGAAACCACGTGCAACTGCCGGAACGTCTCATCCTCTATCGCACTCAACACCTGATAAGCAAGAAACGCATTCCACTCCTGCAGCAACGCAAAAGTAAAGGGTGTATCCGGCAAACAGTGTACCCGATGGCGCTCACACCACTGTAAAAACTCTGCCGTACTCACAACACGCGCATCACACAAATAATGTTCCAGTGTTTCACTGACCAACGGCGTGAATTGCACTGGACTTGCCCACAACGCCCGAATCCGAAACCACTGCTGACTGGTAGTTGCCACCCGCCACTGCGCATGAATTGACGAAGAGGGTAAGCCCTCAGCCAACACCACCGCAGAAGTATCATCCAGCCGCCGATGTAACTCCACAAGATATGCTGACGCCACCAGAGCATCCATCGCCGATTGCATCTGCCGAACCAGAGCAACAGGTAATGAATCACCCCATGCCCGCTCCGCTTCCTTCCGCAAGAACTGCAAGGTCAGCCAGTTGTACGTGTACTGGCGTAACCACGTGAGGGAATCTATACCTGGTGGAACCGGCGGCACCTCTTCCACACAAAGCACACGGTCAGACAACCGAATCAGCACACCCCGTTCACAGGGCAATGTCTCAACCAGTAAACGGCACCAAGCCGGTGTGCCCTCATCAGAATGACAACTCCAATTTCCCACAACAACAAACACAACAACCACAACAACAATGATAACCGCCACGATACGTTTGACCCGTCCCCACCCCAAAGCCTTCCAGGTTTGCCACCTGTGAATCCATTGGCACACCACTATTCGGGTTTTTGGGCAAGACGACGCAGAACATTTTCATTCAAACGAATCGGATAACGCGGCGCCAGCTCCTCTTCCCATTGCCGCTGCAAATAATTCTGGTATGCCGTAATGACCCGAGCACGAATATCGCGAAACTGCGCAGGACGAAAACCATCTATCCGAACATACACCACATACTGACCCGAACTGATCGGACCATACGTCCCCGGGCGCCTTGCCAAATCCTTCAACACCGAATGTTCATGCGGTAAAAACGCACCATGCTGAATCAGCAATGCCTGCCCCCCTTCCTGACGCAACCGATGCATCAGCGAATCCGTCGGCACACCCCGCAAAGCAAACAGTTTTTCCACAACCGTCTTCAAATCACCACGATTCGCCGGCACATACACGATCAGGGCTTCCGCAACCGTGTCCCACCGCTGCCGACGCTTCTCCCGCTCAAAAAACGCCTTAAGACCCACCGTATCCTGCAATGCCCGAAGCCAGACCTTCTGATTCATGATCTCAAACAGCAAAATCCCACTGCGGTACTCATCCAGTAGCCGGGCATACTCCGGAGAAAGCTCCGACAAATGCTCCGCAAGCGCCGCAAACGTCAGCTCCTGCAACCAAGCCTGCCACTGCTGGCGAACCCATTGCTCCACAGACACATGCTTGGGACGACGACGACCCGCCAGACGCCGACAAAAATCCACAAGCCGCAACGGCGAACCACCCTCACGTACAATCATCACCTTCTTGCCACCGCGCCGGCACTCCAGCCGAACCGTGTCCTGACCCGCCAGCACATCCCCATACTTCTTCAAAAACCACTTCAAATTCTTCTCCACAGGACGAATGCCCCACCGATCACGCAACTGCGCCTCCACACGCTGACGCACCTGATTCAACCGCTGAAAATCCTTGGCTATCCGCTGGCGATACCGAACCACAAACGAATCGTACGGCGGAATCGGCCGCTTCTTCAGCACCTTAATCACATAGTAACCCTTTGCTGTTTTGACTGGGGAGGGCGTCCATTCACCGGGTGCCAGCCGAAACGCCCAGTACTCATAAGCAGGTTCCGTCTCGCCAGGACCAAACCAGCGAAACACGCCACCACGCCGAACCGTGCTCACATCCTCCGAATACTTCCGCGCTACCTCCTCAAAAGGCGTCTCATTTCGCAATTCTTCCACCACCTTCTGAGCCATCGTTTGCGCCCGCTGAACCGCCGTGGAATCCGACCAGTCCAGAACACGCAAAAACACATGAGCAGTGAGTACTTCACCACGCGCTGCCCGAACAGAATCCACCCGAATAATGTAGAACTTGCCCATCAATGCGACTGGCGGAAGTACCGTCCCTGGCGACGACACCATCACCCTTCGCTCTATCTCATAAGGCAACTGCAACGCGGTAAACCAGCCCAGCTTCCCTGCACGCGCCCGACTTACCGCATCCGTACTCCAGCGACGAACCGCTTCCTCAAACGACACATCACCCTTGCGAATGGATTCGTAAATCTCCTGGGCTCGCCGCCGACGCTCCTCCGGCGAACCCTCCCCACCACCTGACCCACCCAGCTGAATCACACTCAGGTGAACCTCCTTATGCCGGTACCGATACGCCTCCCTGAGCGCAGAATCCACCACCAGATGATTCGTTAAAAACGAATTGAGCAACTGACGCGTATACCGCTGAATCTCCTGACGAATCCGAGGAATCGTATCAATGCCCAGACGACGCGCCTCCTGCAACTTCTGACGAAAACGCGCGTACAGCTCCCAGTACGCTTTCAAACTCCGATACGTATAGCGAAGCGTGTCCCGAAACGCACTCTTCTGATACCCCATCAGAAAATCCCGAACGAGAATCGGCTCTTCACCTACCCAGCCCAAGGTGTCATCCAGCAAGTCAGCGGGCACATGCTCCGGAGGCTGGAACCGTACACCCGGAACCTGACCCCACACCTCCATGCCCGCAACCAGACACCACAAACCCACAACCGCCGCAACAAAACGCCCATTCCTGTACTGCCCCGACCAAATCCATGTCCTGTACATCCCTGCAAACCGCCTTTTTGCCAAAACCGCTGTCTTCTCCCACAACAAATTCCATGCCATTGCCCCTCTCCTTTTTCGTTTTGCCTGAACATAAGATAGCAGTGCCTGCCTTGCCTATCCGGCAAAGCCTCCTGCCCTATCCCTATCTACGCCTCATCAAGCCCGGACAAACCCAGCTCTGGCAATGCACAACACAAAGTACACAAAAAGAGTTCCAAATCCGAACCCTTTGCACAGAAATTTCGTTATGAAAGAAAAAAACACGAAGACAGTTCACGCACAACAGCAGATGATACATAGCGGGGGAGAGAACGGGCTGGATAATCACCAGTCGCATACCCTGCCTTAACTTATTCCTGAAAGACCTCAAGCCACCCCCCACTTAACCAATACAACAAACCATGAGCGTAAGCCGGCGAACACCGCCCATTACAAAGCGTGTCCAGAAAATCATTCATCGTATCCATCCGGAAGGACGACGTTTCCTCTTAGCATTCCTGATTCTGTACGCTGGAGTTGTTGGCATGCTGGCAATATGGGAAGGAATTCCCCGATGGCTCGTACTGACCGTAGGGCTGATCGGCGGAGCACTCCTCATCTTGCTCCTGTTCTTTTTTCGGAACCCACGACGAACTATACCCTATGGCGATGACCTGGTTCTGGCACCCGCCGATGGCACCATCGTAGCAATAGAACGCATAGAAGAACCCGAAGTCCTCCAGAAAGAAGCCTGGAAAATCTCCATTTTTATGGCGCCATGGACACCCCACGTCAACCGTGTGCCCGTCTCCGGAACCGTACGCTACGTACGTTACCATCCAGGCAGATATGTCGTTGCCTGGCATCCCAAATCCTCGGAGCTCAACGAGCGCAATACCGTCGCCATTGAACGGGCAGACGGCGAGTGGATCGTCATTCGCCAGATCGCCGGATTCATCGCACGACGTATCAAATGCTACCTGCATCCCGGACAATCCGTAACTTGCGGACAGGAACTGGGCTTCATCAAATTTGGCTCACGCGTGGATATCTTCCTGCCCCTTCACGCCGAATTACTGGTAGAGGTAGAGGATCGCGTACGCGCAGGCGAAACCGTTATTGCACAACTGCCAGTCGCCCAAAACCAGTCCACCACAACCATTGCCTCCCGCTCGTCTTCAGCCGCGCGCACTCGGGAACCCATACCGGCAACCCCCTGATTGACACTACCAATGCTCGTGAAAGTCCACGGCTGCGCGCTTCAGGGGCTGGACGGACTCACCATCACCATTGAAGTGAGCGTTACCGAAGGGATGAAGTACTATATGGTGGGGCTGCCTGACAATGCCGTGCGCGAAAGCTGGCAACGCGTAGAATCCGCCCTGCGTGAGTCCGGCTTCCAGATGCCCCGCCGAAAAGTCGTCATTAACTTGGCGCCGGCAGACGTCCGAAAAGAAGGCTCTGCCTATGACCTGCCTATCGCACTGGGCATCCTGATTGCCTCGGGACAACTGGAACCAATTACACCACTGGATGAGTGGATTATCATGGGTGAGCTCTCACTGGATGGAACACTTCAACCGATTCGGGGTGCCCTCCCCATCGCACTGCACGCCCGCCACCATGGCTTTACAAAACTCCTGCTCCCAGAAAAAAATGCACGGGAAGCGGGAATCCTGGACGGTATCCAGGTCTATGGTTTGCGTACTTTGCGCGAAGTAGTGGACTTTCTCCGCGGAGAATTACACCGCACCTCTATCCATGTAGACCCAGAAGCAATCCTGCGCACTGCACAGGATCAAGCCTACCAGGTGGATTTTGCCGATGTCCGCGGACAGGAATACGTCAAGCGGGCACTGGTCGTTGCCGCCGCCGGTGGCCACAACGTCCTGATGATCGGACCACCGGGCGCAGGCAAATCCATGCTGGCACAACGCCTGGTCACTATCCTACCCTCCTTCACACTGGAAGAAGCCCTGGAAACCACCAAGATCTACTCCATTGCCGGATTACTGCCCCCGGGACAATCCCTGATTACTTCACGACCCTTTCGGGCACCCCACCATACCATCAGTGATGTGGCTTTAGTGGGCGGAGGTGTTCCCCCTCAGCCCGGTGAAATCTCCTTAGCCCACAACGGCGTGCTCTTCTTAGACGAACTGCCCGAATTCAAGCGTTCCGTCTTGGAAGTACTGCGCCAACCCTTAGAAACCCGGGAGATCGTCATTTCCCGTGCCAAACACACGGTGCGCTTCCCCGCCAACTTCACGCTGGTCGCTGCCATGAACCCCTGCCCATGCGGATATTACAACCACCCCCAAAAACCCTGTCAGTGTACACCCGGAATGATCCGCCGGTACATCTCACGACTATCCGGACCTCTGCTGGACCGAATTGACATCCACCTGGAAGTGGTGCCCGTCCCCATCCAGGAGCTGCACACACAGGAAGGAGGAATCTCCAGTCGCGAATTGCGTGCTCGCGTAGAAGAAGCGCGCGCCCGTCAGCGCCATCGTTTCCAGTCCCTGGGTGTCCCCCTGTACTGCAACAGTCAGCTCTCGCCCTCCCTCCTCCGAAAAGTGTGCACACTGACCGAAAGCAGCCTCCAGCTGCTGAAAAACGCCGTTGAACGATACCAGCTTTCCACACGCGCCCATGACCGCATCCTTAAAATCGCCCGAACCTTAGCCGACCTGGATGGCAAAGACACCATTGAGCCCATCCATATTGCCGAAGCCATCCAGTACCGCATCCTGGATAAACCCCTGTGGGGAGAAGGCGTACCTGCCTGACCACAACCAACCATCCCTCTCGCAAAACCCCATTCCATGCACAATTCCTCGCAACCAACCAAGATATTCTGGTCGCTGGGACTCGCCCCCCTCCTGATTACCATACTGATAATGAGCACGTCAAGGCACGCCCCCAGCAATCTAGCCGATGAGGTTCGCACCTACGTAGACACCTTCTCACCTTTGCCCCTGTACTTCCTGCGTGTAGACGCCGAAGGATTCGTATACGGTATTCGTCAGCATCGCGTCATCAAACTCTCCCCCGAAGGAAAAGAAGTCGCATCCTTTGGAGAACGCGCCCTGGGCAACGCCCAGGCTCTCTACTGGCTGGACCAAAACACCAAACTGGTTGTATTCTACCCCGAAGTACAACAGGTCGTATTCCTGGACCGGACACTGGCAGAGCTCTACCGACTGGCGATTCGTGAAACCGGCGTTGCCCACGCCAGTGCAATTGCTCCCGGAGAGGGACGCGTCCTCTGGCTGTACGACAGCCGTTCGCACCGACTGGTCGCCTACCACTACGCCCTCAAACGCACATTGAAAAGTTCATTAATCCCGGAACAACTGGGCTTCTACCCATCCATAACCCTGCTCTACGTGTACAAACGCTTTGTCCTGGCATCGGATACCCAGCGACGCGTGGTCTTCATCTTCGGGTCAGACGGCTTTCTCATCCGACGCCTTCAAACCCGAGCCTGGTGGTTCTCATCCCCTGTACCCAACCAGCTGTTTATCCATACGGACGGCTCTTTCATGGTCTTTGAATACGCACCCGACTACCCACTGCGCTACATCCGCCGAATCCGCTACTGGAAACCCACCTGCGAGGCACGAGGTACCTTCTGGCTACCTGACCACCAGTGGTACGTCTGCGACGGGATCCTGTGGCACCGATACAGGAAACGAATCACGACACACCCACCAACACCATCCGACACTTCATCAGTCATTTCAGCCAAAGACACCACAGGCGTAAAAAGCGATACAGTGAGCGGTCAAGGGGGACAGGCGGTTGAGGAGGTGCCACGATGAGGTTTTTGGGTGTGCGGGGCGGGGCGGGGCTGGCTTGCAGGGAGTTATGGCGAGCCGGCGGCTCGCCATAACTC
>JALWYU010000065.1 GCA_026992635.1 Bacteroidota bacterium
CGGGAACTCTCCCCCCTCCCCAATCAGTTCCTATTCCTAACCCACTCCCAGACCTCCAACCTGCCTCCAAATCCAAACCCATGCCACAACAACAACAAAAGGAAACCCAACAGAACATCCGCGTGGTCAGCGGCATCCGACCCACCGGCGACCTCCACCTCGGCAACTACTTCGGCGCAATCCAGAACTTCCTCTACCTCCAGGAAAAACATACATGCTTCTTTTTTATTGCCGACTGGCATGCCCTCACCACACATCCACGACCCGCAGAACTGGGATACGCCACACAACGCACCCTACAACTTTACCTGGCATGCGGGCTGGATCCCCAAAAAGCCACAATCTATATCCAGAGCCACGTCCCAGAAATCGCTGAACTCTACCTGTACCTCAATATGATCGCCTACCTGGGTGAACTGGAACGGTGCCCCACCTTCAAAGAAAAAGTCCGACTCCAACCCGACAACGTCAACGCCGGCTTACTCACCTACCCCGTACTCATGGCTGCCGACATCCTGATCCACCGCGCACAATACGTGCCCGTGGGCAAAGACCAGCTGCCCCACTTAGAACTCGCACGCGACTACGCCCGACGCTTCAACCACCTCTACGAAACTGACCTCTTCCCAGAACCCCAGCCCTATACCTTCCAGGGCGAACCCATCAAAGTACCCGGACTGGACGGATCACCCAAAATGTCCAAGACCGGCTCCTCCGAAAAAGGCGTCATCTTCCTCACAGACCCTCCAGAAGTCATCCGACAAAAAGTCAAACGCGCCGTAACCGACAGCGGACCCCAATATCCCGGACAACCCATGTCCGAACCCGTCCAGAACCTCTTTACACTCCTGGAACTGGTCTCCTCACCCGAAACCGTCAACTACTTCCGCGAGCAATACCAGTCCTGCAAAATCCGTTACGCAGAACTGAAGCACCAGCTCGCAGAAGACATCATCCGACTCCTCACACCCATCCAAGAACGACTCAAAGAACTGGAAGCCAACCCCAAGCAACTCCAAGCGATCGCCTACGAAGGCGCAACCCGAGCACGCACCAGCGCACGAGAAACCCTTCAACGAGTCCGCGAAGCCATCCAGATCGGCTTGAAAGGCGAAACCCCTCCGCCCGTGCCTGAACCCCTCACCCTCTAAACCCCATAACAGCGCGTCTATTATGTCCACCACATACCGGCTCCTCCTGCTCAGCACACCATTCATCCTCTGGCATTGCCTCTGGCAGTACTCTACCACACCCCGACCCAAAGCCTACCCCCGCGTGAACTTCCCACCCAAAAAATACCAGTGGTATCAGGACGACATCTGCCCATTCACCTTCCGATTTCCCGCCTACGCCCAGGTCTCCTACGACACCATCTTCTTTGACACCATCCCCGAAGACCCCTGCTGGGTCAACCTCCACATCCCCGACCTCCAGGCAACCTGGCACCTCACACTCAAATCCCTTAACAAATATGCACTGGAATACCTGATCCACCAGTCCTTCACACTCGCCTACCAGCACACCGAAAAAGCAGAATACATCCGAACATCCGAAATCCACGATTCAAACCGACATATCTACGGAACCCTATTCTACATCGGAGGAGACGCCGCCAGCAACATCCAGTTCTTCCTCACCGACCAAACCCAATGGTTCGTGCGCGGCGCACTCTACATCCGAACCACACCCAACAAAGATTCACTCAAACCCGTGATCGCCTTCCTCCAAAAAGACCTGGACACACTTCTGGCAACCTTCCACTGGAAACCCCGACAACTCCACGGACAACGACACCAATCCGCACTCACACTATACCAATCCGCACCCAATCCCTGATAAAAACGCCATATGATCCTCACCACCTGATTCGTTGCTTCCAAAAATCTACCAGGCATGCCCAGACAAAATACCCAACCATCCATTGCCCTCCTTCAAACCCTGAGCCTCACACTCTGCCTGACTATCGCCGGACATTCACCCAGCACCGCCCAAAACGGTACCCTCGTTACCCTCAACAGACAAACACGCACCCTCACTTTCCTCACACTGAACACAGGCAAAATCACCGGAAGATCACAAATCACTATCCCACAACCTGAACAATTCCCCACTTCCAGAATGTGTGGAATCCCCGCACTGACCCCAGACCAGCAATTCCTCTTCACCGGATTCCTCAACGACGAAACCGGAACCTGCTATTTCTACGCCATTGAACTCCCCGCCGGCAAACCCCAGCCCCTCCAGCCCGCAAAAGGCGCCGCCATCAGCAACGACGGGAACTGGCTCGTACTCTGGACCGCCGACTCCTTCACCATCTACCAACGAACCGCAACCTCCTGGCAACCCCGATTCACACGAAGCACAGGCAACTACCGCATCATGGCTATGACCTGGACAACCAACACCCAAAACCAGCATACACTCGTAGAACTCAGCTACATCCCACCCATCTCTCCCAATAACCCACCTGTCCTGGCATTCCGGGAAACACACCGCTACCAGCGATATTTTGAAATCACCATTGAACCCATCCAGACCAGCAAACTGCTACTCATCCAGGGCAAACACCTCCTGATCCCAGCCGGATGGATACGCGCCACGACCCAGCCCACCGAAGGTGAAGTCCCCGCAATCTCTATCCTGGTTATGGAGAACCTGGACAGCGGTTTCCCACTATTCCGAACTGCTATGGAAAACGTCGGCAGCACAGAAAGCTTAGTACTGAGCCCGGACAACCAGTGGATCGCATTCCTCACATGGAGCCCACCTGCCATCGCCATCGCCAACTGGAAAGGCGCCAAAAACACCTACCAGATCCTCCAATCCCTCAACGCCCAAACCCACCGGGACCTCGTCCTAATCGCCTGGCTGCCACACTCCTGAACCCTCACCATGCCTCCTGCCAGTACGATGCACGGCTCCCCCCGACGAAACCCGATCGCCTTTCTCACCACTGATCCGCGGCAACCATACCATAACACGCGTGCCCCGACCCACAACACTCCGAATCTGAATCTGACCATGCATCTGCGAAACAAAATCATAAACCAGCGCTAAACCTATCCCACGTCCATGACTCTTCGTGGAAAACGTCGGGAAAAAGATCCGACGCAAGTCCTCTGGCGGAATCCCAACCCCATTATCCTGAACAACAACCTGTGCCCACCTGCCCCTACCCACAACCTGTACACGAATCCAACCCGATGACCCAGGAGGAATCGCTTCAACCGCATTCTTGAATAAATTATTTAAGATGATGAGCATCGCATGCGAATCAGCACGAACCCACAACGACACCTCCGGAACATCCACCACAAACCGAATATGCGAGGGCACCGAAACACTTTTCGCCCACGACCGAACCAACCCGCACAACTCCAGCGGCTCCAGATGAATGTCCACGACCCGCGCTACAGACCGCAACGATTGACTTAACCGTTCCAAAAGCGCAACCTGCTGAAGCAAACCACGAATCCCTTCACGGATCCGACGATCACCAGCCTGTAACTCCCATTGCTGCAACCGCAACTTTAACGGCGTCAGTGCATTATTAATCTCATGCCCAATCTGTCGCGCAACCTCACGCCAACCCCTTAACCGCTCTATCAACCGCTGATACTCAATCATCTTCTCTATACGACGCGCCATACTGCGCAACGCCTCATGAATCTGCTCCAGCTCCTGCGGAAACGAAACCCGACGCACAGGAAACCGACCACCACGATACGCCTCTATCTGACCAATCAACACACGTATCGGTTGCAAAAAACGACGCGCCACAGCCCGAGCAACCCATATACTCCCAATCCAGAACACAAACCAGATGGTCGCACCACCCAGCAACAAAATAAACAACTCACCCACCAGCTCCGGAAACGCCTTATAATACGGAATCCGCAAAATACACACGCCATACGACGAACACGAAAACACCTTATACCCCTCCAAAACCGGAAAACGACCTATCCGACGCCACCCAATCACCTGACCACGACCGCGTAACGCACGAACAACCCCTGGCGACAACCGATCCGACAACAAACCACGTAATACAGGCTCATACGACGAGGCACTCAACAAATGACCGCTCAACCCATCATACACGTAATAATCCGAAAGAAACGAAGGCTGCCAGTCCATCTCATATGTGGACGCCTGCGATAGCGACGCCGACAAATTGTCCAGCGCACGATGCAACTCCCTGTAAACCATCTGAACCTGAATGCGCCACAAACCAAAAATCCCCATAATCACCAGCGCAACCAGCACCACTCCCGACAACACCGTACGTATAGTTCGCCGAATCTGCTCCTCTAATACAGACACCACCCGTCCACGACCAGGAAACAATCCACCCACCACCAAAAACAACAACAACCATGCCACAAACTGAATATGCGTACCACTGACCACACACACCACATACCGACCTCCCCGATCACCCACCTCCACCAAAAACATATACCACGGAACATCCAGATCCACCAGCCGAACCGGAAACGCAAACGTACCACGACTCCCCAATAACCGACCGCCCTCATAAATACCCAGCGAAATCCAGTTAATCGGAACAATCGTACGCAACCGCGCCAAGTCATACCACGAAAACGATGTCGCCAGCGGAATATACCGTACCACATCCAGGAAAAACGTATCCTCCTTGACAACAAACAAATATTCACCACGCATGCCCGGAACCACCTCCTTCCACCATAACAACCGGCCCTGCACCGTGTCCACCGGAACCGACCCCAGGAAAAACAGCTCCTTCTCCCAAATCGGTAACGACAAAGCACGCATCACCGCCAGCTTATTCGGTACCACAAAACCCGACATACCCACCGACCCCTTACCCAAACCTCCAACCATATCCCGAATCAAAAACTCCACCTCCGGATCACGCAACACCAAAAGGCGCCGGGCAAACGCCTCTAAATGATCCTGTGCATGACCTAAATACGTCCAGTGCAAAATCACCGCGGGCAACACGCCCGCTACACCCCGACATAACCAGTACTGCCAGGTGCGCAACCGCAACCAGAAAAAAAACACCACACAAAACACCCACCAGCCCACAAAACCCGCAAACACCCAAAAGCCACGGTGCAACGTCCCCTGAACCAAACCCAACAACATAACCCCCATAACCACCAGCACTACCTCCCACCACTCGCGACCTCCAACACCACGACGAACCAGAACAACCAGCAAACCACACAGCGACAACACCCAGACCAGCAACACCCACCACTGATCCCGATCCAGATAAAAAAACGCTTCCACAAACGGAAAACGCAAAAAAAACACCGGAATCTCACACAACCAGTACAACCACAACACCTCACTCAACACATCCAGCCACCACCTCCTGCGCCACAACCGAACCAACCACAAAAAACTTACAAGCAGCAACATCCAGCCCGGCGACAAACTCACCCACGAAACACTATACCACTCCGCACTGAACAACGGATGCGACCAACCCAGCAACCTGCCCACTATACACAACAAACCACTCCCTACAATCCACAAACCCAACGGTAACACCACAAGAAACCGACCACCCCTACGCCACAACACATGCCCATCCACACCACTTAACCCCACCACCACACCTCCTAACACCAGCAACAACAACACCCACTGAATCAACAAATCCACACGCGGCACCACATACAACCTGTGACCCATCAACACCACTTCCCGATCCCAGGGCGTCTCACCAGCACGACGTAACCGCCAGAACGTCCCATCCAGTAAACCCGACAAATGACGCCACCGAACATCCAGCGCCAGCAAACAACGAACCCCTCCCCGATCAAGACATAAAAACAAACCCCACTCCGACTCAACCAGCGAATCCGGAACCAAACACACTACAGACTGTGCACCTACCCACAACGTATCATGCCACTCACATACACCCGGAAAATCCTCCACAACACCTACCTGCAAAGAATCCTCCACATCTACCTGAGTCAGCACCGACAACGCACGCCAAAACCTCCTCTCCACCACACGAACCGGCAAATCACTCCACCAGTGCACCACCCAGAACACAACCAGCAAGAGATTCGCAAGCGCCAGCAAACCCACACCAACCCCAAAAAGCCCAAACACCCGAAACCGCCTCATACCCACAACACACTATTGCATACCATCCTTCTCACCTCCAGACAACACACGCACAACACCCACAGTATCCCTGAGCACACCCCCATCCCCATCCACACCAAGCGTGTCTACACGAAAATAAAAACCCGGTACCGAATCATACCGCAACCGAATGGAATCCGGAACCTCCCAACCCTTCTTCTTGTACACCCACATCCGATAACGAATCCGGCGACGCTCCGGAGGAACAACACCCTCACCTCCTAAATAAAAATACGGCGCATACGTCTTAAAGTTAATGGGTATCACCTCTGTCTCCGCCGCCGGCAGCGCCTTGTACCGCTCTATCAACAAACCCTGCAAATACAATTCAATCGGCGGAGCATACCACGCCAAAATCATATACGCCGTAAAACCATTCAACAACGACGCATAAATACACCACGTCACCGGCAAACCCCGATACGAAAAAAAGAAAATCAAACTGCCCGCCAAAAACGTCAAACCCAGAAAAATCAACGTAACCGGAAACGGAGCCATCGCCGACAACACCGAATACGCAAACGCATCTCCTACGTACGACAACCACCACCGCTTCAAATGACTCAACACCGGACCCGCTATCAACACCAACCCATACAACAGCGCACCACCCACAAGCATCACCGATACCCAACCCGGAAACGACGCCTTACGCTGAACTAACAACCCCACCGCATACGCACCCAACCACGTCAACGGATAATACGCCATGGACGAATAGTGAATAATCTTGGTCTTCACCACCGTAAACACCACCACCACCCACCCCAACCATACCATCATAAACAAGTTCCACAACTGAATTAACAACGACGAACGACGCCACCATACCATACCCAACAACGCCAGTACACTCGCAGGATACACCCCCACCAGCAACACCACAGGATGAAACAACAAAAATCCACGATGACCCGCATCCGCCGTCGTCACCAACCGAATGTGATACGCAAGAAATGCACGCGTAAACGCACCACCCTGCCAAAACCAGTCCGCCACAAAAAAACTACTTCCTACCGGCAAAAAACCAACCAGCCACAACACAATCCCCCGCCAGGGAAAACCATACGACTCACCAACCAACCAGCGCACCAGCAACCAAACCGTACCCCACGTTACCAAAACCATCAACGGAGATACCGGACCCTTCGTCAACAACCCCAAACCCGACAGTACCCCAGCCACAAAAAATAAACTACCACGACGCATCACCATACCCCGATACACAAACCACAAACTCAAAAAAGTCAAAAAATTCAAAAGCGGATCTATAATGCCTGACCTAAAGTAAAAAAACGGCAAAAACGACGTCATCATCAACAACGACCAGACCACTCCCACCTGAGACCGCATCAACTCCGTACCCAAACGAAACAACACCAAACCCACTATAATCCCCAACAACGCATTGGGCAACCGCGCACTCGCTTCATTTACACCACCTACCACCATACTCAACGCCTGTACCCAGAAAAACAACGGCGGCTTCTCATAAAACGGATGAAAATCCACCTGCGGATGCCACCACCAGCCCGACACCACCATCTCACGACTCACCTCCGCAAAATTTATCTCATCCCAATCAAACAAATGCACCGAACCCCGACCCGGCAAAAACAACAACATGCCAAACACCAACAACGCCACATAAATCCGCCAGTAACCCAACACCATCCCTCAAACCTTTTCACTACCCCTCCTCCCCCAACAACAACTTAACCACATAAACACCGTTCCCACAACCCAACCACCCCAGATCCCACCCACCACATCCACCGGATAATGCTGAAACAAATAAATCCGGGAAAGACAAGCCAGCAACGCCAACACCAAAACCAACACCAACACCCAGCCTCCCCACCTCCCTACACAACCCCGAAACCATAACCACAAATACCACACCGACAAAAACACCGCCGTCGCACTGTGCCCAGACGGAAACGACTCAAACCGATACGGCACACTCCACGGATACCTCTCCACCAAAACCCCCTCACCCAACACCGCCACAGGCCGCAGAACACCCAACCCTACCTTCAAACCCTTCACCACCAAAAACAACACCAAACCACCCAAAAGAAACATCACCAATTCACGCCACCAACCACGCCAAACCAAATACACACCCAGCGGAATCCCCACCCAACCCGTACCCAACCACGTCACCAACTCCATCCCATAATCCAACCACACCGAGCGTATCCCCTGAATCCAACCAAACAACTCCACCGGCGCAACATGCGCCAAACCCACCAAACCCACAGAACACAAACCCCACCACCAGCTCTGCACCACCCACAACCAACCCCCACAACCACTACTACCACTACCACCACTAAACCCTAACGCAACCAGCGCAACCATCGCGGCAACCGCAACAATTTTAACGTATCTCGCTGAACAAACACCACCAGCGGAACCAGACCCAAACCAAACACCCAATTCGCAAGCCACGCACCCACAACCACCGGAACCATCCCCTCCCGCGCCATCTGCTCACCCAGCATATACACCACATGATACAACGTAAACGTAATCCCCGACGCCACCAGCGGCAAACCCAACCCGCCACGACGCAAAATCGCACCCAAACACACACCCCAAACCACCAATACCACACACGCCACCGCAAACGCCATCCGCTTATGATACGTAACAAAATACCGACGCCCCAACCACAAATAATTCTCCTTCAACCGGGCTTGCAAAAACGTCAAATGCTTCAACGTGGATAAAAACGTACGAAACCGCTCACGCTCCGCCGGCAACAAGTCTTCCACACCCAAAGAACGAAACTGCCCGCGAGCCACCCTCCCCCCAACACCCAAACCCTGCCCACTCACCGTATCCGCATACGGAAAAAACACCCGCCACTGATCCAAACGACGACGCCACAATCCATAACCTACTGACCGCAAACTATCACCCACCCTGCGCAACTGATGGAAATTCAACATCTCATGATGAGAACGCAACATCCGTTCAAACAACTCCGAAAAACGCTCGCGCTCCAAAAAAAACGTCTTCTCCCAACGACGAAACAAAATCGCCAGCAAACCATGACGTACATCCCACGAACGCGAAAAACCCGAATAATACAACGCACCATCTTCCAGCCGAAACGTCACCATACCATAACCACTATGACTGATCAACTGACCTACCGGCGCAAGCAACACCAACCGAACCACATTCCCCTCCGTCTCATACACCACAATATGCCGCAACCGATACGTATCCCGACCCACAGGCACCATATCCCGAACATACACCGCATACCGATCCACCAGCATAGTAAACGCACCCTCCGTCAAAAGCAACACCGGCTGCTTCTGACGGATCGTGTACAACTGCGCATAAAACGCACGATTCACCCACGGCAAGCCCCAATCCGCATACCACAACAAACCCACAGCACTCACTACACCCAGCACCACCGCAGGACGCATCGCCTGAACCGGCGAAATCCCAGACGCCTTCAACGCCATCCACTCTAACCGCTCCGCCAACTGACCATAACCCATGATCATCGCCAGCAACAAACCAATCGGAATCGCCAACGGCAACATACCCAAACCCGCATACCCCAGCAACTTCAACACCAGCAACACAGGCAAATCCTTCCCAACCAGCTCATCCACATACTTCCACACAAACTGAAAAATCAACACCACATCCGCAATGAAAATCGTACCCAAAAGCGGAGGCAACACCGTTTTCAAAATCAACTTGTCCAGAACCGTAAACCGAACCGGTCCAAATCCCCAAAACCATGACCCTCCAACAACCCCAAATCCTTTTATCCCCCACCGAAGAACTCTGCCTGACATCCGAAACAATCCACCACGCGCGCTTCACACTCATGGATAAAGTACACCACCTCCTGGAGACATTACGCAACCACTGGGCTCAACTCCTCCACAACCACCCACACAACCTCCCACCCGAAGCCGACACCTTCTCCGGCAGAATCCACCGAGGCAACAACGCACAACATCTGCCCTACGTACTCCTGGACTTCCCCAGATACATCACTCCCTCCCAATTCTTCTTCTTCCGAACCATGATCTGGATAGGCAAAAGCATCGTCCAAACCCTCTACCTCACACACCACTACACACCCTGGCTCCACCGCCACTACCCCAAACTCCTCTCCTTAAAAATGAACTGGATACCACACCACCACATCTGGAACCCCGCACAAACCGGACAACCCCTACCCCCTTCCCCCTCAACACTCACCAGATCCAAACCCACCACACACACCTGGGCTTTCCGAATTACCTACCCCATCCACCAGGTCCTCCTCCCACACCCGCTCACCCAAACCTTCAAAAACCTCTTCCTCCACAACCAAACTACCAGTCAATCCAGCCGCAACGTAAACGGCAACACAAACCACGAACGGACAGGACGACCCTGAACACGCGCAGGCTTCCACCGCGGCATACTCCGAACAACACGGACCGCCTCAGAATCCGCCGGCGGACAATCTACCGTACTGTGCTTCACGTGAATATTGGATACACGCCCATCCTTCTCCACTACAAACTGAACCACAACCACACCCTCCAAACCCAGCTCCTTACAATACTCCGGATACCGGTAATTCCTCTGCATATATTCATACAATGCACCCATACCTCCAGGAAACTCCGCCTGCTCCTCCACAACCTCGTAAATCTCTTCCTCCTTAATCTCAGGCTCCGGCGGAGGTGGCGGCGGAACCTCTATCTTCGTTGCTTCAGTGACCTCGGTCTCCTGAAGCTGAACCGTATCCTCTACCTCATCCTTAGTTTCTACGATCTTCTGAACCTGAATCTGAGGAGGCGGCGGCTTCGGCTGCTCCTGACGCGTCGGCGGCGGCTCTATCTCTATATCCTCAGGCAACGTCAACGACCCACGCAACCGCACATCTTCCTGCGGACGAAACGACCAGTTAAACAACAACAACAAACCCGCCAGCGTAATCACATAACCCAGCGCCAGAAAAAACCGATACGGCCGATCCAAAACCTCAACCGACACACCCATCTCCGAGCCCCCCTCCTCTTCCACCTGAACAACCCGCCACAACTTGCCTACCAACCACGGCACAACCCCAAACAACAACAAAACCACCAGCACCACCACCAAAATCACATTATTCAACACCGCCTCCACTGCATTGGTCAACTCCGCCAGCATGACTCCCTCATTTTCCCTGTCCTGTACTTTATAACGACAACACCCACCAAAATGTTGCACAAATTTTCGCCAAAACCTCAACGAGACACATCAATCGTCTTGTAAACAGGGAGATCCTTCTCCAGAAACGCCTCTACAGTCCCATCCACCACACGCAACACCGGCATCTTACCCCCGCCCAACCGAACCAACCACCACCAACCCATCAACGCCTCTTCCACATCCCGACCATACACATAAATCTTCTCCCGTCCCGTCAACCCTGATCCACCCTCTTCACCCAAACCCGCTATCAACTCCGACAACGGCAAATGCTCAGCACCCCGAATATGCCCCTCCACATACCACGACTCAGGACGTACATCCACCACATAAAACGGATACGGATCAAACAGCAAATCCAGCCGAAACTCCTCCACATCAATCACCACCACCGGCATCAACTCCTCCTCCCCTACCAGCTCCTCATACGAACGTAAACGAATCCGCTCCCTTCCAAAACCAAACCGAATCAGCTGACGCAACACCTCCTGCCCCTCATCTTCCACAACCACCTCCAAACCCACTCCCGGAACAGACACCACCAGCGGCAAATACTCCCACAGCCATCGCCCCGAAACATACGGAATAGACGGAAACAAACCCGTCTCCCGAACATGACCCCCACTGCGCATATCCACACGAACCACACGACCCGCACTTCCACCCTCCTCCACCTCACCACGATTCCACGATACACGATACCGACGCCAAACCGTGGGCAACACCCCACTGCCATGCACCTCACCTTCCGCCAAACCCCTCACCACCTCCAGCCAATCCCCATACCGCGGCGGAATGCCCTGCCCCCAACCCTCACCACCACCATCTCCTCCCCCAAACGAAAGCACCGTGGGGAAAAACCGCGCCTCCTCATGAATCGCATACCTCTTCATCAAATCCAAAACCCACCTGCCCAACCGCTTCTCCACTTCCGCAAGACGACCACCACCTCCCAGCCGCCCTTCCAGATAAAAGAGCGGTCGCGGATACGACAACAAACCTCCACCCACTATCCACCCGACACGACCCGACCGACTCCCCACAACCACCACATCCTCCACACCCTCCAAACACGAATGAAACTCCACCTGCCACCCACACCACTCAATGCCACCCACCTCCCCTGGCAAATACACCTCCGCACCCAAAGCCCGCAACGCATGATGACCACCACACACACCCCAATCATAATGCGTCACCACAACCACAACACGACGCGCACCCTCCAGCCACCTATCATACACCTCCACATCCGCAAACGGATTCACCACCAGCACACACCCCCCCTCCTGAAAAACCCACGACACACGTCCCACACCCTCCGTAACCACCGCCTCTACTCGCATCTACGACCGAATAATTTTACTGTACTGCTGACGATGCGTCGGATCTATGTGAATCAGCAAATTGTACGCCTGCTGACGCTGACGTATCGGCGCACCACTGAACATCCCGATTAACTCCTCACGCTTCGCATCCACCACTACACGTAAGCCCAAATGCTGCGGATACTCTTCATACACTTTTTTCCAGGACTCCAGTGCCGACAGCACATTCTGCAAACCCTCACTCATCTGATCCGCCATCCGATCCAAACCATGCCGATGATACAAATACAAACTCTGACGAAACGACTCACCCCCAGGCTGCAAAAACCACTGAACAAGCCAGTACCGATTCTGACGCTTCCGATCTGAGGGCGACCAGCCCTCCCCACCTCCAGAAGTATACGTCATCTCCACAATCGCCTGCGCCTTCTGCCAAAAAGGCGTGCCACCCAGCGGACCAAACGTGTCAAAATACATGCCCAAAATCACATACGCATAATACGCCAGCAACGCACTCAACTCCGACGTGTACACACCCTCCGTATACTGAACCTGCTCACCCTTCGTATACGTAAACTGCCACTTCTCATCCCGATACACAAACAACGGCGACGTATACGTACTGTTGTAAACCGGACGAACCGCCTGAACCATCGCACGCGCACGAACCACATCTCCCCGCACCTCCTCAACCTGCAAAGTCAACTGACACACAATCCGTTCATAACTCTCAAAACGCAACTCCGTCCACGTCCGTCCATTCAAAAACTCCTGAATCGTCTGCTTCAAACTCCGAAAATAAGCGGGGTCCGCCTCCGCCACCCGACTGTAATCAATCCGGACCTCACAACGCAACTCCTGACCCACCACAGCCCACCTGCCCAACACCCAAAATCCCACCACAACCACCAAAAGCCTATAACAACGACGAGCCACGCATCCAGTCCACCACCACATCCACCACATCCCGCGCCGCACGCCACTTGGGTACCCTCTCCGCATGCGCAAACAACTTTTTCCGACTCCTCTGTTCATAAACGAATAACCGCGTACTTTCCGTCCCCATAACCGGCTCTTCCACACTATGCCGATTGTACACCACTAAATCCACACCCAGCCCATCCAGCTTCCCCACACTTTCTTCAGGCGCAACATCCGTCTCCAAAACAAACGCCACAACCACCTGACCCGAACGCTTCAGCCCACTTACCGCCTCCAGCAAATTCGGCGCACGCCCCAGCTCCAGCGCAAACGACGAAGGTAACGACCGCTTCTTCAACTTGTGCGCCGCCACACGAACCGGCTCAAAGTCCGCAAGCGCCGCCACCGAAAACAACCCATCCACCTCCAAAAACACCGTCCGCACCACATCAACCAGCTCACGCGTCGTCTCACAACGAATATGCCGAACACGACTGTGCACAAACGACGGGGCATCCGGACCCGTCAAATACGTCACCCGCGCACCACGACGAACCAGCTCACGCGCTACATACCACCCCATCTTGCCCGACGACCGATTCGTCAAATACCGAATCGGATCAATCGGCTCATACGTCCGACCCGCCGTAACCAGAAAATGACGACCCTTCAACGCCTCACCACTATCCAGCACACCCTTCAACCACGCCAACAGATCCTCCGGCTCCAACACCCTGCCCAAACCTTCCTTCCCACTGGCTAACAAACCCCGAACAGGCGTACAAACCGTCACACCCCACGACGCCAGCCTGTCCAGATTCGCCTGCGTAGCAGGATGCAAATACATCTCTTCCTCCATCGCAGGAACCACCACCACACGCAACGGATCCGTCGCCAAAAACACACTGGTTAACAAACTCGGAGCATGCCCACCCGCAAACTGCGCAATCATATGCGCTGTGCAGGGCGCCACCACCAGCCAGTCCAGCCACTGCGCCAGCACCACATGCAACGGTACACCCGACGGTAACCGCTCCCACAATGACTGCCAAACCCTGCCCACCAGAGTATGCAACGTATCTGGCGGAACAAACCGACGACCACCACGCGTCAACACCACCTGAATCGCATAACCCTCCTTCTTCAACTGACGAAATACAGGAACCATCTTATACGCAGCAATACTGCCCGTAACCCCCCACAAAATCCGGGGCTTCCCAGATCCGGACGACCCCAAAGAAAAATTTTCCTCCACCATGCAACCTTTTTTCCACCACGTGCATCTAAATTATAGGAAAGCATCAGAAAACCTCGCTGGTTCCCCTCCCCCCACTCCCCAAAGCCCTAACCATGAGTTGGCTCGCCCGCTGGCTCAAAAAACGACAAGACCCACAAAACCACCAAAACGAACGTTCACTCGTCCAGGCATGCTTGGCGGGCGACGAACACGCCCTCCAGCAACTCTACGAACGATACGCACCCATCCTCTACGGAATCTGCCTCCGGTACGCCAGCCACGACCTGGAAGCCGAAGACCTCTTCCACGACGCATTCATCCACATCCTCCGATACCTCAACAAATGGAAAGGGTCCGGATCACTGGAAGGATGGCTGCGACGCGTAACCGTCAACTTCTGCTTGGGACGACTCCGACAGCGCAAACCCGAAATCTTCCTCTCTACAGTCCAGAACGAAGAGGGCGAAAACCACAACTGGATTGAACAGGTTGCCGACGACGAACCCGACGCCGTCCAGCAGCTCACCGCCGACGAACTCCTCCACTTAGTCCAGCGCCTCCCCGATGGCTACCGACTCGTCTTCAACCTCTACGTCATTGAAGGCTACTCACACCGGGAAATCGCACAAAAACTCGGCATCTCCGAAGGAACATCCAAAAGCCAGCTGGCTCGCGCACGCCACCTCCTCCGCCAGTGGATCATCCAGTACCACCAGCAAAAACAAACGCAGGCGCAAGCGAAAGACAGGCAGCAAGGACGCAATGCCACAACCAGCGCCACACCCAAGCCCGCACGCGTAAAAAATACCAGTGCCTGATGACGCGTCGCCGCAAGCCCCAAAAAACAACCTGGGAAAAAACCTGGCAGGAGAAACTCGCCGCCTACCAGAAAGAACCCCCTGCCCATACCTTCCACCGCATTAAAACCACCTGGCAACGAAAACAATGGCAGTACACCCGACAACAACTCACCAACCTCCAGAAACACCCACCCGCCTACCTGTGGCTACTTATCCGCGATTGGTTCCGACGCGTCAGTCTCCACACCCGGAAATACCCATCCTGGCAACCCGCACTGATCGCATTCCTCACCGGAATACTCACCGGAACCCTCGCAACACTCGCTTTCCTCGGATGGTGGAAAAACTCTCCGCAATCCCGGACTACGACCCGTACGCACACGCCTGTACTCGCACAGGCACCTGACCATACCTCTACACACCAGGAAACCCCAACCAAACCAACCACACACCACAACCACCACAGCGACAGACACAACCCCCAACCAGCCCAGCATACCTTTTCACCCCAGACCACACCAGGCACCCCAACCACCACCAACACCCACAACCCCACACACAAACCCAAACCCAAACCCAACCCTGCAACACGCTCAACCACACCCGATCAACATCAGCAAGAAGTGCACACACCTGGACGCCAGACCACTTCCTCGCCAAATCCCATTCCGAATCCCCCCTTTCTTGCCCGCCAGACTATTGGCCGACCCCTGGCAACCACCCCGCCCACAACTGTCCTTACTACAC
>JALWYU010000066.1 GCA_026992635.1 Bacteroidota bacterium
AGCCCCTTGCGCCCACCCCAAAACCCGCTCCCCGGGAGGGATTCGAACCCCCGACCTAGTGGTTAACAGCCACCCGCTCTACCGCTGAGCTACCGGGGAACGCCAGTTGCGGGGGCGGGAGTCGAACCCGCGACCTCCGGGTTATGAGCCCGGCGAGCTACCTCTGCTCCACCCCGCTCACCACTCGCCGCTCCTCCTTCGCCACATAAAGTAACGTTTTCGGACCGCCAGAAGTTCCCGTTTATCCAGATGAAGTTTCCGCTAAAGCGTAAATCGCACGCAGATTCCTGCCAGCTTCCTGGTAATCCAGTCCATAGCCCACCAAAAACAGATCCTGCGCAATTTCTTCGCCAAAGAAGTTGGTCACCGACCGTGCCCTCGGCTTGACAAACAACGCAACAGTGTAAATTGGACAGATTTCCCCAAAGCGCAGGCGTACCCACCGGCGCACATACTGAAACGTCCTGCCCGAATCCGCTATGGTATCCACCAGAAAAATAGCAGACAACTTTTCGCCAGAAAACACCTGCATATCCAGACCCTGAATCGCCGGAGCACGCCTACTACGCATCCCACCCCTGTAAGAAGAAACCTTCACGTACGCCAGATAAAGGTTCGGATGCGCAACATATCGGATCAAATCCGCACTGAACAACGCCGCACCAGTTAACAACGGCACCACCAGTGAATTGGGCGGAATCGCTTTTGCCAGCCGCTGAACGCACACCTGAATTTGCGCGGGTGAACGAAACAACCGAAAACGCCGACCACACAACTCCACCTCAGCAGGAACCACCTCCTCCACCATCCACGCACTCAACACCAAACACAGCTACGTATTGAGGGCTTGCGCACCCGTAACCAGCTCAACTATCTCTCTTGTGATCGTCTCCTGACGAACCTTATTCATCACCAGCGTCAACTCCTGAATCAAATTCTTCGCATTTTCCGAGGCTTTTTCCATTGCTGTCATCCGCGCAGCATGCTCACTGGCTCGTGCCTCCAGCAAAAACGCATACAACCGCATTTGCATAAGCCAGGGAATCAACCGACCAAGTAATTCCGGCGCGGCAGGCTCAAAAATGTATAGGCTCCGATAACCATCTGCCATATCTGCCCCTCCCCTTATCCGTTCACCCGAAGCACGACCACGCCTCACCACATCCGGCATCATGGACACATCCACAGAACGCAACGGCAAGAACGACGCCACCACCGGCAATTGCGTCGTGGCATTCTTGAAATGCGCATACACCACATCTATCCGGGACCACCTCCCTAACCGAAACCCCTCCAGAAGATACTCAGCCACACGATACGCATCCTGAAAACGCAAATGCTCCAGAATCCCCAGGAACTGCTTATCTACAGGCAAGCCCATTCGCTCAAGCGCCTGAGCACCCTTCTTGCCAATCGCTAAAACCTCCACAGACCCCTTCTCCGCCCACCCAAGCTCCTCCTGAATAAACTTCCACGCCCGCCGAATCAAATTCGTATTGAACGCACCACATAACCCACGATTCGCCGTAACTACCACAACCAGCGACACAGACCGCGCACCCTCCACAGGCTCTGACCAACTACGCAAAACAGGCTGGTCATCACCCGCCTGACGCAATAACGCTTGCAAAATATCCTCCAGCGCACGCGCAAAGGGACGCATCCGAAATAACGCATCCTGCGCACGACGCAACTTCGCAGCAGACACCAGCTTCATCGCCTGTGTCGTCTTCTGAATATCCCGAATCGCCTGAACACGCTGACGCAACTCACGCAACTTCCCACCCGGCATCAATCCACAGTTTCAAAACGTCATGCAGGCTCCGCCTCCATAGAAGACACGCCCTCTTGCATTGCCACTTTGACTTCTTCTGCAATTTGCTCCAGCCGCTTCTTGATCTCATCCGTGATTTCCCCGGCATCCAGCCGTTGCAACACCTCAGGGGCACGCGCCGACAACTGCTTCAGAAACTGCTCGGCAAACGATTTTATCTGACTCACAGGCAAATCCATGATCAAACCCTGCGTGCCCACATAAATTAACGCCAGCTGCTCACCCACACTGTACGTCTGATGCGCCTCTTGCTTGAGCAATTCCGTCAGACGTCGTCCCTTCTCTATGATCGCCTGCGACGCCGGATCCAGCTCAGAACCAAACTTGGCAAACGCTTCCAGCTCCCAATATTGCGCCATCTCCAGCTTCAGCCGACCCGCCAGCTGCTTCATCGCCTTGATCTGGGCATTCCCCCCAACCCGCGAAACCGAAATCCCCACATCAATCGCTGGACGTATCCCCGCATTAAACAGATCCATCTTCAGGTAAATCTGCCCATCCGTAATGGAAATCACATTGGTGGGTATGTACGCCGACACGTCGCCCGCCTGCGTCTCAATAATGGGCAATGCCGTAAGCGAACCTCCTCCCTTCACTTTGCCCTTCAGACTTTCAGGCAAATCATTCATCTGCGCCGCCACCTCATCATTGGAAATGATCTTCGCCGCACGCTCCAGCAACCGCGAGTGCAAATAGAAAATATCACCCGGATAAGCTTCCCGACCCGGTGGACGACGCAATAACAATGCCACTTCCCGATAGGCAACCGCCTGCTTGGACAAATCATCATACACGATCAGTGCATGCCTCCCCGTATCCCGAAAGTACTCGCCAATGGCACAACCCGCATACGGCGCTAAGTAAATCAACGGAGCCGGATAAGACGCCGGCGCCGCCACCACAATCGTGTAATCCATCGCACCATACTCTTCCAGAATGCGTATGGTCTGGGCTATAGAAGACGCCTTCTGACCACACGCAACATAAATGCAAATCACAGGCTTGCCCCGCTCATATTCCCGCCGCTGATTGATAATCGTATCAATGGCAATGGTGGTTTTACCCGTTTGCCGATCTCCAATAATGAGCTCACGCTGACCCCTGCCAATCGGAATCATCGCGTCAATTGCCAGAATACCAGTTTGCAACGGCTCACGGACAGGCTCCCGGTAAATCACACCTGGCGCCTTCCGTTCTAACGGCATGGGAATCAACTCCCCACCAATCGGACCTTTCCCATCTACGGGCTCACCCAGCGTATTAACCACACGACCAATCATCTGATCACCCACAAGAATTGAAGCAATTCGCCCAGTCCGCTCTACACGGTCATGCTCACGAACCGTGCGCGTCTCACCCATGATCACCGCCCCCACCACATCCTCCTCCAGATTGAGCGCAATCCCATAAGTGCCACTCTGAAACCGAATTAGCTCCCCTACACGAACATCCGTCAAGCCATAAATTCGCGCTACGCCATCCCCAACCTGCAAAACAACCCCTGTGTCACGCAGACTGCTCTCCGGTTCAACTCGTGCCAGCTCCTGCTTCAAAAGCGCTGTGATTTCCTCCGGAGAAAGCCGCTGATCCCTCACAGCCATGGAACACCCCATTTTTTGAACTCAGTACCGTACCATTTTACTGACCACCCGACAACGCACCCATTACCTGCCGCTGGAATTTTTCCAGTTGCGTGCGAACTGTAAGATCCAGCGTCCTGTGCTGAACATGAATGCGAATACCACCAATTAACCGCTCGTCCACTGTAAACTTTAAAACAGGCTGGGCAGGCAACCATTCACGCAACCACCCCTCCAGGTACCGGCGCAATTCCTCCGATGGCGGGCGTGCCAGCTCTACATACACCTCCATCATGCCCCTGGTTTTGTAGTAAAGCAACTCATAAGCACGGGCAATCGCACGCAGGTAAACCAGCCGATTCTTCCGAACCAGTAACGTCAAAAACCGTTGCGTAAGTGGATGAATCGCCCTGCCCAACACCTTCTGCACAACCGTCTCTTTATGATGGGGCGGAATCACCGGATTCCGGAAAAACGCATGAAGGAATGGTACCTCTTCCGTCAGCCGATGCAAATACTGCATATCCGCAAAAATCTGCTCGTCAAGGTTTTGCTCCTTCGCCACTGCCAGCAACGCCTGTGCATAGCGTTGTGCCAGTTGCGCTTGCCCCGGCAAAATTGCAATTGGTACACCCATGGGACGCCAATTCTCTATCCCCACCTCATTTCAACCGCTACGCGACAGACGATAATTGCTCTCGCTTTTCTATACGCTGAATCTCTTCCTGAAGTTTCTGGCGGAGCTCAGGATTGGCAAGCGCCGACCGAATGAACTCTTCCGCACGAACCGAATCCCGCAACGCATATAACAGGATATGCTCCGCCAGCTGAGATGCCAATTCGCTGGCTTCCTGTATCAACCTCTTCCGCGCCTCCTGGTACAGCTGCTCCACTTCCTGACGGGCTCGGCGCAAAATTTCCTCCTCCCGCGCTTTGGCTTTTTGTTCCGCTTCTTCTATGCGCCGCTGATATGCACGTTGCGCCTCTTCTATAATTCGCTGCTGTTCAGCGAGTATCCGCTGGCGCATCTCCTGTTGCTCGCGCTCCAGCGCCTGAATGCGCCGCTCCGCCTCCTCAGCACGGCGCAACGCCTCTTCAATGCGCTTTTCCCGGGCTTCCAGCGCAGAAAGTATAGGCAACCACACCACCTTCCGCAAAATCACCAGACTGATCAGCAAAATCACCGTCAACCAGAACACCAAGCCTAAGCCCGGCTTCAACAACTCCATTGCTCCCAATCTTTACCCACAAGAACCCTCTCAACCTGTACCCCCCATCACCAGAACCACAAGTAAGCTTCTCCCCCTCCCCACCACACGCAACACCCATCACCCACAATCATCCCTGCAATGCCATGATAAAGATGATGATGGCACCAATCAAACAAATCCCCTCAATGAGGGCTGCCGAAATGATCATGGCATTCCGGATGTTGCCGAACGCCTCGGGTTGACGGGCAATGGCTTCCGTCGCACGCTCGCCAATCCTGCCAATACCCAAGCCCGCCCCTAAGGCAATCAAACCAAGACCAACTGCCAGCCCTGCAACACCGAGTTCCGCCGCCGCAAGGAACACATCCATCATGACTCCTCGGTTTTTTAGAGGTTTTCATCCCTAAACGTAGGGCACCAGAACAAAAAGAAAATTTTTTCTCGCCGACCCTGTCCACGGTCCCTCATCAAAAAAAAACACGTCTCCACACCTGCACTCGGCTAAGTCCCCGACCAACACCTATGCAACAATTTTTGACTGCCACTGCCCTCACGGCAAAAATCATGCCAGTACACCCCAGGAATTGCGTTAAGTTGCTGGTAAAAGCAGAAAAATGAATCTGGCATCTTTGCAACCACCCCAACACCAACAATCAAAGCAGCAACCCTCCACTGCACAGCGTATCCTTGCGCGTACAGGACTTGTTCTCGCCCCGATCGGTGCCCTGCCCCTGCTCAGCCAGTGGGACACACCCATTGCCCAGGTCGGCGGTATCCTCCTGTGGATGGTCATCTGGTGGTTAACCCAGGCAGTCCCTCTGTGGCTCACCGCACTGCTGCCCATTGTCGTAAGTCCCCTGGTGGGGCTGACCAAAACCTCCGAAATTGTGATCCACTATGCACGCTCACCCATCTTTCTATTCATTGGAGGTTTTCTGCTGGCTCAGGCTTTAGAACAGGAGAACGTACATCGGTGGGTGGTCGCACATTTGCTCCGATGGAGCCGTGGCTACCCCCGCCCACTGTTCCTTCTGCTCACTGGTGGTGCATACCTCCTGTCTATGTGGCTGAGCAACACAGCCACGACATTAGCCCTTTTACCTGTCCTGCTGGTCTTTCGGCACGAGCCCTACAGCTGGCTGCTGGCACTGGGCGTCGCTTATGGTGCATCCTTAGGAGGTATGGCAACCTTAGTTGGCACACCCCCCAACGCATTTTTAGCGGGCTTACTGGAAGAACAGGGCATCACCCTTGCATTCAGCGATTGGCTACTCCTGGCTTTCCCCGTTTCGTTGTTCCTCTTGGGCGTTTGGATAGTCCTTGCCTTAGTGGGATTTGCTCGCGTATGGCAGGTGCCAAAAACTGTACACCTGCCTGACACCATGGCTTCTATCCAGCTCAGCAGACGCGCCCGCCAGGTCCTCTTAGTCTTTTTGCTGACCGTACTGCTCTGGATTTTTCGCAAGTCGCTTGTGCTTGGTAACTTCACGATTCCAGGTTGGTCAGCCTGGTTGCCCTGGTCAGACTATCCGGATGACGCGACCGTCGCAATTCTGGCTGTGCTCCTGCTGGGCATGCTGGGTATCGTCACTACGGATGCTGTACGTCGTCTTCCCTGGGATGCTTTGCTTTTGTTTGGTGGAGGATTTGCCCTTTCGTATCTGATTCAGGAACATGACTTTGGACAATGGTGGCGCAATCAGATTGAGAACTGGACACCTGAAGAATTTCGCACCGGACTGTGGGCAGCCACCACGCTGATCCTGACGGAGTTCGCTTCCAACACTGCTACTTCCGCGATCTTTGCCCCACTGGCGTTAAGTACTGCCGGCATACAGCTGGCAGTCATAGTTACACTCAGTGCTTCGGGCGCATTCATGCTGCCCATTGCTACGATGCCAAACCTGCTGGTGTATTCAGCAGGACTGGTCTCATGGCGCCAGATGATCCGCGCAGGCTTGCTTATGAACTGTGTGGCATTAATCATCAATGTTAATCTTGTTCCCGTGTTGTTTCAGTGGGTGATGACGACAAATAATGGCTAAGGCTAAGTGCTAAAGCAATCCATCGGTGCCGGCGCCCATAAAAATACCAGGCAGCAAGCAAAGCCAGGACCAACCAGTAAACCGCCTCGCTGAACCAGATAATCCATAGGGGAGCTCGCAAGATCAGGACTGTCCCGGCGGCAAAGCTCACGTAGGCGGCTACCGCGCCAGTTTCCGCCAGAAAGGTTTTCTGTGTCCAGGCAGTCCCAGCCAGTGCATTGAACAACAACGTGCTGACCGAAAACAGCAAAAGAATGACAATGATATTGGGCAGCAACTGACGGATACCCGACTGAATCGCTGGATCATCCGTGTAAAGGCGAAGGAAGAGCGACTGAAACACCAGAAAGAGCCCGACCATACAGGCATGCCAGACCAATGAAAGGATCATTGCCCGATGCACTACATGGAATACCCGGGCAATTTGTCCCTGCCCAATCAGGTTGCTCACAGTCGCACTGACGACTGGCGCCAGTCCCCACCCGCCTACACTGAGCAAGCTCAACAGGGCAGAAGTTGCTGTGGAGACTGCCAGAACATACGCGCCGCGCTTCTCCACAAAGACGAAAAACAGAACCCAGCCTGCAATGGCAACAAGATATTGTCCTACGAGCGGTAACCCCGTACGAAGCACCTGAAGAAAAGCAGATCGGTGTGGCGAACCCGTACGCAACCAATCGCGTTCACCCAACCAGAGAATCCCCGCCAGCAACCCACTACCCAAACACACAGAAAGAACCGTTGCCCAGGCAGCACCGGCAAATTCCAACCGTGGCGCACCCCACTTCCCAAAGATCAGCACATAATCCAGCAAACCATTGCAAAGATTGATCACCACGATTACAAGGGCAAAGACAGTAGTTCGCGCCCGGGCAATTAACAGCGCGCGCAATCCGACAAACAACGCTGTAACAGGCACAAATAGCAAATAAATGCTCAGGTAAAGCACCACCAGCCGTTGAACCACCGGATGCTGTACTATCCCAGAGACCCAGACATCCAAAAACAGATAGGCACTACCACCCAGAATAATGCCCAAACCCACGAGCAGCAGAATGCCTGACCAAAAGTACCGTGCTGCTTCTTGCAACCGTTGTGCGCCCATTGCCCGGGCAATCAGGATTTTCATCGCCATACTCATGCCCAGTAAGGTTACAAACAGCAAATGAGCAAATACAGAACACATGCCGGCGGCAGCAAGGGCTTCCTGCCCCAGACGGCTTAAAAAGGCAGTATCTACAAGGTGCAGTACACTCCATGAGAAGTTACTGATCACGAGAGGAAATGCCAGACGGCTTAATTCGCTATAGGAACCCCTCAACAAAACGGTCTTTTCTTCGTTTTTCATTCAGGTGTTCGTTTGCGGCAGGCTCTCCTCCTGCCGTCAGTCATAACTTATCCACAAAAAGTTCAGGTCATGCGCCATGTGGTTCGCGTCAGTGTTGCCGATGTAGAACGCATGCGCATTCGCTCCCAGTTTACATTACCCTTAGCCGTGTTCTGGTTGTGGCACATTGGAGTGTTTTTGCTGGGTGCCTTTGTTTTCTGGCTGGTCCTTCAGATTCCAGGCACACAATCGTTCTTCTTGGGCTGGGATTTGCCTGGCTTAAAGCATAAGATCCAGGTATTGCAGGCGGCAGTGGATTCCTTAGCCCAGGAAACCTATCTCTGTTTATCGGCATTCCGACATGTACAACAGGCGGTTCGTCCTAAAGGGCACGGTCCAGACTCCATCTTTCATGGTCCCGTTTCTCAACCCTCCGCCGCCGCACTTTCGCGTCAGACCCCATCTTACCTAAGAGAAAAAGCCCAGACCCGTAACCCACAGATCCACCGCACTTCTTCTTCTGCTGTTTCTGCTGCTGTGCTTTCCCTTCCTGAAGCCATTCCCGCGTTTGTCCTGCCCGTTTCCGGTTTGATCACTGGTGAGTTCTCGTTACGCCTCCGGCATTTTGGTATTGACATTGCTGTACGAGAAGGCACGCCTGTCCGGGCAATTGAATCCGGAACCATACTTTTTGCAGATTGGACACTGCGCACCGGATATACTGTAGTGATTGCTCATCCTGGTGGATGGCTCTCTGTCTACAAACACAATCAACGTGTGGTGGTTCAGGAAGGCGATTGGGTAGACCAGGGGCAACCCATTGCATATGCTGGCAATACAGGGCTGTATACCCGGGGACCCCATTTGCATCTGGAGGTTTGGTATCAGGGTTTACCTGTGCCTCCGCGTCTGGTCTTGCCTCTCTAATTACCTGTTGCACAATTTATCAGGGAATCCCACACCATGCTGCGCCCCTACCTGGTCCATCCAGTCATCCTAGCGCTTTTGCTTTCTGGCGGACGCCAGACACAACATGATTCAGGGATCACCCCCGGCTTTTATACGCAAAATCCGGTCACCAGCTCTGAGCAAACAATACGATGGGCACAAGCCTCTAAGACGCATCGCCTGACCATCTCAGAGGACCTGGTGGATTCCCTTACCCTTACACAGCAGATCGGTCAATTGATCATGATGGCGGTCTCCCCCACAACTGACCCAGAACGCCTCCAGGAGTATGCCCACCTGATTCAGACCTATGCCATTGGAAGTATCATCCTTTTCCGGGGCACACTGGAAGAGGTCTACACCACGATCCAGTATTTGCAGGCACGTGCTCCCATCCCCTTACTGGTGGCAATGGATGCGGAATGGGGCTTGGCAATGCGCGTGCCAGATGGTCCCCGTATTCCACGGGCGCTCACGCTTGGCGCAGTAGACGACCTCTCATTGCTCCGGGACATGGGTTACTGGACAGGAGTCCAGCTGCGCATACTGGGTATCCACTGGAACTTAGCACCCGTCGTAGACGTCAATACAAATCCGGAAAATCCCATCATTGGATGGCGTTCTTTCGGCTCAGACCCTCACCGTATCGCACGGCAAACCCTGGCGTTTACAGAAGGAATGGCACGGGCTGGTGTTCTTGCCTGCGTCAAGCATTTTCCAGGGCATGGCGATACCCATGAGGATTCGCACCTTCGTCTGCCAGTCGTCCATGCTGACTCCACCACGCTCTGGCAGGTCCATCTCTATCCCTTTCGCGTGCACATTTACAGTGGCGTTCCTGCAATAATGGTTGGACACCTGGCAGTACCCGCCCTGGACATTCCTTATTTGCCGGCATCCCTTTCTTCGCATGTCATGCGTGGCGTGTTACGTAATCGTCTGAGATTTGAAGGGATCATCCTTACGGACGCGTTGAATATGGGTGGTGTAGCGCCATGGGGGGAACAGGCGCCTGTCCTTGCCCTTCAGAATGGTGCCGACCTCTTAGTAATGCCCAAAGACATTCCCGGCACGATTCAGCGCGTTCAAAAAGCCATCATCAGTGGCAGAATCCCGCGAGCGCAAATTCGGGCGTCCGTCCAGCGGATACTCCGCCTGAAAGCACAGGTTATGCATTGGCGGGAAGATGCGGGGAATGGCTACCCCTTACCAATCAACCAGGTTCGGAAAATCCTGGCATCTCCGGAAGCCCGGGGTTTACTGTGGCGAACGGCGGCTTCCGCCATTACAGTGCTGGACACCACGGAAACCTTCCCCTTACGCGAGCCGTACGCCTGGCACTGGCTGATCATTGCTCCCGATCGGTATCATGCGGTTCTGGATTCGGTATTTCGGCTTCGTCGTCTATCGTTTACGCTGTATTCCTGGACGCCAAAAGCCTTTCGTGCTGTCCCAGCCAACCAGCGTTTTGTGCTGGTTTTGATTCCACCACGAGATGGGCTGCGTGCTCCCCGTATGCATTTTGGTCTTTCGCCAGGATTACGCCGTGCACTTCAGCGCGTATTGCACACCTATCGCCCACCTGTAATGTTCTGGGCATCGCCTTACTTTTTGAGAGAGCTGGCAGCGTGCGCGGAATGTCCTGTTGTCGTGGGGTATGAAGCCCGAGAACCTTTTTTTTCTGTTGCATTAGACGTGGCACTGGGTGGGCGTCCCGCCCGTGGTACTCTGCCCATTTCCATTCCGGGGACACCCTGGCAAACCGGTACCGGAAAACATTATTCGGCAATTCGTCTGGGCTTTGGTATTCCCGAAGAGGTTCATCTTCATCGCAAGGTGCTTACACGCATGGATTCACTGATTCAAACCTGGATCCATCAACACATTTTCCCTGGAGCAGTGCTGCTCATTGCCCGGCATAACCAGATTGTCTACTGGAAGGCATACGGCTATATGACGTACGATTCGGTTCAGCGCGTGGACCGGCTCGCGATCTTTGACCTGGCTTCCATAACCAAGATTCTTGCCACAACACTGGCTGTCATGAAACTCGTGGAAGAGGGGCGCCTCCACCTGAACGGAACTGTCTGCCAGTATTTGCCGGAATCGTGTGCGTATCCTGTGGGCACAGTCACTATTCGTGAATTGCTGACCCACACCAGTGGCTTACCCGCCTGGAAACCCTTCTTCCGACAGTATACACCCGATTCCCTGCAAATGTTCTTTTGCGAACAAAATGATTCGGTTTTTTGTATTCCAGTGGCATCGGGCATGTTCGCCCGACACACCATTGCCGACAGCATCTACTGGCAGATTTTGCGTTCACGTCTGCGTAAACGCGGACGATACCGGTACAGTGATCTGGGCTTTTATTTGCTGGGCTGGATCGTTGAACGCGTAACAGGCGTTCGGCTGGACACGTTCGTCCATCGGACATTCTATGCGCCTCTGGGCTTGAAGGCAACAGGCTTCTGTCCCTGGCAATTTGCACCAATTTCCCGGGTTGTCCCCACCGAAGTGGATACCTATTTTCGGCATACGGTGATTCGCGGGTATGTCCATGACCCGGGGGCTGCGCTACTGGGAGGGGTTGCCGGACATGCCGGTCTGTTCAGCAATGCCTATGAAATTGCGGTTTTGCTTCAAATGCTGCTGCAGGATGGACAGTATAGCGGACACCACCTGCTGGATGCCTCCACGATTCGACAATTCACCCGTTACCAGAATCATCGGCATCGTCGGGCATTAGGATTTGACAAGCCTGCCCCTGCCCACACCCGTTGGTTTTCACCGGCATGTGACCGGTCCTCGCCATTGACATTTGGGCATCTGGGGTTTACGGGTGTAGCAGTGTGGGCAGATCCCGCCACGGACCTGCTCTTTGTCTTCCTTGCTAATTCCACGTACCCTTCTATGTGGGAAGCCCGCATGAGTAAAGTGGGTGGCAGAAAAAAACTGCATTGCCTGGTATACGAAGCGCTGGAAACGGGTGAACGTGCCTGGCAGCAATTCCTTTCGCGCTTTGCCGTGAAGGAAGAGCCCTGAACACCCACCCCTGACCAAAACCCGTACACACCCATCCGAACATGCATTTTGCAGTTTGGGTGTGCCAATGTAAGTTCTCCATAAAATGGGTGCGAAGACCGGAGAAGCAATGATGCCCCGCCACGTCAAAATCATCGCGACGCTCGGGCCATCATCGGCAGACTTCGCAACCATGTTGGCGATGGTTGAGGCGGGCGTAGACGTCTTCCGTATCAATCTTTCGCATGCCGACCAGAAAACCACACTGGACTACATCCAGAAAATCCAGAGTATTCGGGAGCAAACAGGCAAGCGCCTGGCAGTACTCATTGACCTGCAGGGGCCTAAGATTCGCGTGGGAGACCTTTCAGAACCCCTCCCCTTAGAAGAAGACGAACTGGTTTTGCTGACAGATACGGAGCGTTATGCCTCGTTGCGCACAGCAAAGTTACCGACATCGCTTCCATCCAAAGTGATTCCCATTGGCTATCACAGGCTGCTGGAGGATATCCAGGTGGGACATCGTATTCTATTTGATGATGGGCGACTGGCTGTCCGTGTCCAAGAGAAAAAACAGGAAGGATGGATAGCTCGTGTGGAAATTGGCGGTGTTCTGCATCGGCGAAAAGGTGTCAATTTCCCGGACTCAACCTTAGCGATTCCAGCCCTGACTGAAAAAGATATGCACGACCTGCGCTGGTTAATCCAAACCTGCCCCGATCAAATTCACTGGATTGCCCTTTCCTTTGTTCGGAGTGCCCAGGACATTCGCCGACTGAAAGAAGTACTCGCCCACCTCATGGAAGGGCAACCCGTCTATTTATGGCCACGCGTAATTGCCAAAATTGAAAAACCCCAGGCAATTGAAAACTTCTCAGAAATCCTGCAAGAAGCAGATGCCATTATGATTGCACGGGGCGACCTGGGCGTGGAACTCCCCTATGAACGCCTGCCAATCCTCCAAAAGCAATTGATCGCAGAATGTATTCGGCATGCCAAACCTTCCATTGTTGCAACCCAGATCTTTGAACATATGATCCAGCACCCCTACCCAACACGTGCAGAAGTCAACGATGTGGCAAATATTGTGTATGATGGTGCCGACGCCGTCATGCTCAGCAATGAAACGAGCGTGGGAAAATATCCTGTTCGGGTCATCCAGATTATGGACCGGATTCTCCGCTGGATAGAAGACCACATTGATGAGATTTATCTGCCCAAGGTAGGGACAGGCAAATGGGGCGCTTTTCCCCGAGAAGACTCCCCCACATTCCGCTCTGACGTAGTATGTTTTCAGGCATGTAAGATGGCAGTAGAAGTCAATGCCCGCGCCATCCTGAGCATGACTTCTACGGGGTACACCGCTTTTCAAATTTCCAGTTATCGTCCGCGCTCGCCCATTTTCATCTTCACACACAACCGATACTTACTGGATTTGCTCAATCTGGTCTGGGGTGTTTACGCCTTTTATTATGACCGGTTTGAATCCACGGACCGAACCATAGAGGATGTCATTGCAATAGTCCGGGAGCGCGGGTATGTCCAGCCAGGCGATATCGTAATTAACACCGCCAGCATGCCCATTCATGCACGAGGCAGAACCAATATGATCAAAATTTCCGTGGTGGAGTAAAACTGTGAAAACCGGAATTCGTGCATGTTGATTCGGGCACGCGCACCTTTGCGCCTGGGGTTGGCAGGGGGCGGCACCGACGTCAGCCCCTATTCCGATTTGTATGGCGGTGCCGTGTTGAACGCCACCATCAACCTGTATGCCTATGCCACGATCACACCACGTACCGACCAGCAGATTGTGTTCAATGCTGTCGACCGGAAAATCCGCTTGGTTTACGATACCCAGAAGGTCCTGCCCATTGATGGTCAGCTGGACCTGCTCAAGGGCGTTTACAATCGGATTGTCCGGGATTTCGTTGGTGCGCCGCTCTCGTTTGAGCTGACCACGTACGTGGATGCCCCTCCTGGCTCAGGATTGGGCAGTTCCTCCACACTGGTAGTGGCAATCATTGGCGCGTTTGCTGAATGGCTCAAATTACCCTTAGGCGAGTACGATATCGCTCACCTGGCTTTTGAAATAGAACGCAAAGATCTGGGAATGGCAGGCGGTAAACAGGATCAGTACGCGGCAACCTTTGGCGGATTCAATTTCATGGAATTCTACAAAGACGATCAGGTCATTGTCAATCCCCTGCGTATCAAACCCGAGATCGTCAACGAACTGCAATTCAACCTGCTTCTATACTATACGGGGACAAGCCGACTCTCCTCAAAAATTATCCAGGCACAGATTGAAGGCGTACAGAAACGCGCATCCAAGCCCATAGAAGCCATGCATCAGCTAAAAACTCAGGCAATCCGCATGAAAGAAGCCATTCTCAAAGGACGTCTACATGAAATTGGCGAACTCTTGGACTATGGATGGCAATACAAAAAACAAATGGCAGAAGGCATTACCAACCCACTGATTGAAGAAATTTACGAAGCGGCAAAACGTGCAGGTGCGACGGGTGGGAAGATCTCAGGGGCAGGGGGTGGCGGCTTCATGATGCTGTACTGTCCGGGCAACACACGCTACTCCGTCATAGAAGCCCTGAGCCGTTTTGGCGGAGAGTTTCGTCGCTTTCAATTTACGGAACGAGGTCTGGAAACCTGGTCCGTATGAGCTCCGAAATGCTGGATCGGGAAAGCGCATACACCTTAGTTCGTACGCGCATTGCACAGTCCATAGACGTGAAGCAGCGTATCCTGAGCAATTCCCAGTTGCTTGGGACAATTGTGGAGGTTGCCCTGGCAATGGTCAAAGCCTTTCGGCAGGGTAAAAAAGTTCTGCTCTGCGGGAATGGCGGCAGTGCGGCAGATGCCCAGCATATTGCTGCGGAATTGTCCGGACGCTTCTACTTAGATCGGAAACCCCTGTTTGCAGAAGCCCTGCACGTCAACACCTCTTATTTGACAGCTGTTGCCAACGACTATTCTTACGAAGAAGTCTTTGCGCGCTTAGTAGAAGCCAAAGGCGAAAAGGGTGATATCCTCATTGCCCTATCCACCTCAGGAAACTCGCTGAATGTAATCCGTGCAGTGGAAGTTGCCAATCGTTTGGGCATGACCACAGTAGGCTTAACTGGTGCCACGGGTGGTCGGCTCCGTGGACAATGCCACTACCTGATTTGCGTTCCCTCGCAAGATACACCCCGAATCCAGGAAGCCCATATTTTGATTGGCCATATTCTTTGCGAACTGGTAGAACGCACATTGTTTCAAGAAGCAACACACACACCCAATGCACAACAACCGTAACAACAGCGTTGATGAAGCAATTGTGCTGGCAGGTGGCTTGGGCACACGCCTGCGTACCATCATCCAGGAAGTACCCAAGCCCATGGCACCTATTGGTAAAAAACCATTTCTCGCATATTTACTCTCGTATCTGTCTGGACAGGGTATCCAGCACGTAATCCTTTCCGTGGGGTACAAATACGAATACATCCAGCAATACTTCGGCTACCAATACAATAACCTCACCATTGACTACGCCATTGAACCCAAACGATTGGGCACTGGCGGAGCCATTCGTTACGCCCTCCAGTTCACCCGCTCCGAAGAAGTACTGATTTGCAACGGCGACACCCTTTTCACACTCTCTATCCGCCGGCTCCTTGCCTATCACCAACGGGCAAACGCCCAGCTCAGCCTTGCCCTCAAAGGTATGCAACAGCCCAAACGATACGGACTGGTGGAAATCAACCACCAGTGCCGAATCATCCACTTCCACGAAAAAGGCCACAACAACCCATGCGGATGGATCAACGGAGGCGTCTACCTGCTCAACAAATCCTTCTTCCTGCAGTTTGCCCTTCCCGAAACCTTTTCCTTTGAACACGACTTCCTCCAGCAGTACTACCAACAACACAAATTCTACGGTTTTCCCTGCACGGGCTACTTCATAGATATCGGGATTCCGGAAGACTACCGACGTGCCTGCGTGGAATTGCCGAAGTTGTTTGCGGTGGGTTGGGTGTGAGGGGGCGGGCGCTGGTTTTCAGGGAGTTAGGGCAGACTGTAGTCTGCCCTAACTCCCTGAAAACCAGCGCCCGCC
>JALWYU010000067.1 GCA_026992635.1 Bacteroidota bacterium
GGGCTGGGTACTGTTCATTCTCACTCATTTATTCATGTTCGTTGAAGGTTGCTTTAAAGGTGTCGTTGTTTGCAGTCAGCTCGCAGAGCATTTTCTACTCAATTGGCATCCCCATTCTAGGAGGCGTGCGAGGAGTATACCCAGGAGTGCGCCAGCGATCAGGTCGCCTGGAAAGTGGACGCCCACGATTGCCTGTGATAGGGCGATGGCGGTTGCCCAGATGAGCCAGAGGATGGCTGTCCATCCAGGAAGAAGGTTCTTTGGGACAGACCATCGTGCCCACCACATAGCAAAGGCAAAGTGTGTGGTGGCGTGTGTGGATGGGAAGCCATAGCGTCCCCCACAGAGTTCGCCCCGTTGATAGAGGTGTTCTTTCAGGTTGGGCTGGTGGCAGGGGCGTACTCTGGCGATGCCCGGTTTGAGGATACGGACAGTCAGGATTTCGCTGAGGGCGAACAGGAGCAGGGTGCCAGCCAGCCAGTGTAGGGCTTGTTTTCGTCCACCCCGATACCAGAACCAGAGAAACAAAGCGAGATACAGAGGTGTCCACACCCAGGGATTGCGCATAATTTTTGCGAGGGAGTACAGCCAGGGGTGGGCGTCTACCCACCGGTGAATTGCAAGCAGTAATGTGGTGTCAAGGGTGTTGAGCGTGTGGAGGATGTGGAGGTCCATGGGCTGGAAGTCCGTAGGGGGTGTTGTCAGGGTGCGGACGTAGACGTTGTGGCTGGACTCTCTGGAGTTTGTTTTCGGGATTGTTTGCGTGCACGTCGTTCAGCGCGTTTTGCCTGTCGTCGTTCCCATCGTTCTATTTTTTTGGGGCTGGGACCAACTAAGGATACGTGGACGTACCGGTAGGGTCGGTCGTGAATGTCTTTGAGCAGGATGGACAGGTGGCGGAGTGAGGCGTTCAGGTGCCAGTAGACGGAGTCGTGGGTGAGCAATAAGCCGGCGGTTCCTTCGCCAGAGGCGACGGAGCGCAGGATGGTATCCAGCTGGATCAGGGTTTGTTGCAGGTTTTTGAGTGCGGCGGTCAGCTGGATTTTTCGGAGTGAATCGGTGAACTCTGCTAAATAATCTATACTTTGTGCCAGTTGACGTCGGTGGCTGGCTAAAGTGGCACTGATCTGGTCAAGGTGTGTGAGTGTGCTTTTGATGATGAGGCGGTTTTCCTGGGCGATACCCTGGAGCGTCTGAGCAGCCACTGCGGCGGCACGCAGTGTTTGGTCTAAATGGTAGATACTTCGTGTGAGTCGTTCTTTGTGGATTCCTGTGAAGAAGAACTGGACGGTGGTAACGAGTGTGTCCAGCTGGGCAAGGAGTTCTTCGGCTTTGACTTTGACGGGCAGGATTTCCTGGCGTACCATTTCTTCAATGCCTGGACTGATTTCTCCCTGAATCAGGGAGCCAGGTGGCAGGATACTGTCGTTTTCTGCCAGTAACAATTCCAAGGCGCGTTCCCCCAGGATGGATGTACTGACGAGGCGGACGCGTGTCCCCACGGGAATCTGGATTCGGTCCTCCACGCGAATGGTTACGCGTACCCAGGGTTGAAGGTCTATTCGGCGGGTACCCTGTGTGTCAGTGGTGAGAAGTGTGTCAAAGACCAGTTCCAGCGACTGGACTTCTCCGACGGGGAAGCCCTGGACGATAACTGGTCGGGCTTTTTCCAGGCCTTCTGCTTTAGGCAACCGTACATAGTAGATTTTTTCTGAGCTGAACAGGTTTTTTCCGCTCAGGTAGAGGAAGCCCACATAACCCAGGCCAACACTGAGGATTGCCAGGATGCCCACACGGACTTCAGCAGGGATGCGCATGCTTGGAATGTGTTTGGCGAAAAGGCTTTTCTCACGATTCTAACCGTCCTCAAAATCATAAGTTAAGGAGCTGGCGGAGTTCAGCCACACGATCTTCCTTTTCCCAGGGGAACAGTTCTACTTCGCGTGTGATTTCTTCCAGCCCTGTATAGATCTGGCGGGCGATCCGTTGGGCTGTTCTTCCCATGTGGCCGTAGGCGGCGGTGGGCAGGTAGATGGGCTGGTCCAGACGGAGGGTCTCAATGATTTTTCCGGGACGAAGGTCAAACACTGTACGGATGGCTTCTTCTACACGGGCGGGTGTAATCCCCGGAGCAGGCTCCTGCAAATCCACATGAATGCTAACCGGGTCGGGAATCCCAATGGCATAGGCTACCTGGAGGGTGACGGCTTGGGCGACGCCTGCCCCCACCAGATTTCGCGCGATGTACCGGAGCATATAGGCGGCGGATCGGTCTACTTTGGACGGGTCTTTGCCGGAGAAGGCGCCGCCCCCATGGGGAGCCCATCCTCCGTAGGTATCCACGATAGTTTTTCTGCCGGTTAAGCCTGTGTCGCCGTGGGGTCCACCAATGACGAAACGTCCTGTGGGGTTGACCAGTAGTGATCGGCGTCCGGCTCGTACCTCCTGGATGTACTCGCCCAGGAGATCTGCCAGCCAGGAAGCACCATTCGTCCGGTATTCACTTTCTACCTCAGGTAACAGAATGTTTAACAGGTCTTCACGAAGCATTTGTTGGAAGCGTTCCTCGGCGTCTGACCTGCCCTGAAAGAGTTGTTCCGGCTCAACATGCTGTATGGAGAGCAAGATCGTATGGATAAATCGGGGTCGCCCTGGTGCTTCGTAGGCGACGGTCACCTGACTTTTCGCATCGGGACGCAAATAGTCAAATTGACCTGTCTGACGTAAGCGCGCCAGTGTTTCCATGAGGCGATGCGAAAGGTCTATGGAGAAGGGGATCCGATTGGGCGTTTCTACTGTGGCATAGCCAAACATCATTCCCTGATCGCCTGCACCTAATTGTTCTAAGCCGCCTGCCCGGTCGACACCCTGGGCAATATCCGGGGATTGTTTGTGGTACACGGAAATGACTCCGCACGAATAGGCGTCGAAGCCCAAACCGGAGTGCGTATAGCCAATTTCTGCGATGACTTTTCGGGCAACCGCTTCAAAATCCACACGGGCTTCACTGCGGAACTCGCCGGCGAGCACGACCAATCCGGTTGTGACCAGGACCTCGCAGGCAACGCGTGCATTGGGATCCTGCACGATGTGGGCATCTAAGATGGCATCGGCGATCTGGTCGGCAATTTTGTCGGGATGACCGGCACTGACCGATTCGGACGTGAACAGGAACATGATGTCCCAGCTTTTTTACCAGATAACTTAGGGTAAATTTTCCTTCGGACAGGAGGCGTTTTTACCCAGCCGAAAAATCCAGAAAAAGAAGCGAAAGCGTGCTCTGAAGAAAGACGGGTGGGGGGGAGAAGCGTGAATACCGAATACAAAGTGGGTGTTGTGCTATTTGGTGAGTGACGATATACTGGTTAGTTGGTCGGGCTGGACTGGGCTGGCTCAGTCCGCAAAGATCTTTCTGATGAGGCAGTTATGGGGTTGGCAGATCTTGAGCAGGTAGAGTCCTGGAGCAGGAACCTGAAGTCGTGTGGCGGTTGTGGTCTGGTGGAAAGTGCGTTTTTGCAGGATTTTGCCGGCTATATCATAGAGGATGAGTGTGTTGAAGCCCTCAGGGGCGAAGATGCGGAAGGTGGTTGGATTGGTGCGTACGATGCAGGGTTCGTTCGCTTTGTTCCTGTTTTCCTGGTTTATGCTGAGGAAGGGTCCGCATCCCTGCCAGGTTGACCAGCCGGTTGTATCCTGTTGGGCAATGGTATAGGGCTGGGGCGTGTCGGACTGAGTTTCTATGACGAGCTGGGGAATAAAGGGGTTGCTGATTGGGATGGTGGTGTCCGACACTGTGAGAAAAGAATCGGGGGGATACAAATTGTCTTCCAGGCAGGATGGTCGGGCTTGCAGCTCCCAATCGGTATACCACAATACGAGATTCCAGTCTATGGTGCCGCCGCCTATGTCATTGCAGATTTGCCCTGTTGATCCGGCGAGTATGCCATTTCTGTAGGGGAATATGTACCTGGGTGCGAACGGATGAGAGGAGGTTCCGTACTGGTCCTCGTATATTCTGCGGAAATTCGTTCGGACCCATACAATCTGTCCGGAAGTATCTATTTTCATGATGGTGTTATCCCAGTAGGGATGGGCTCTTCTGTAGATATTGCCACCGGTCATAAATATTCTGTTACAGTATTGTCCACAATAGCTTTGACCTGGTCTCGTGTATTTTTTGATCCATTTAAGCTGGCCGTTATTGGTGAAGTAGGCGATCAGTTCTTCATTTGCTACTGCAACATTGCCTGTTTCATCAATAGCGATGTAGGTATAAAGGCTGCTACGTGCTATTTTTCGGATGTCTTTGACTGCCCATTGTACATTTAAGGCTGTATCTATTACGATCAGGATTGAGTCAACTATAATTGCGATTTTGCCATTTGCCATATTATTACTTGCAAAAACGTTATTGTAGGGATAGGTGTAGTAAGGTGTGGGGTGTTTGATGGCTTTGGTAAAGACTTGTGTGCTGATGTCAAGTATTTTGATAAACGTTCTGGCATCTTTTGATTTGGCGATAACCAGTACAGTGTTATAGCCTGCAGGGTGTACTTGCCTTATGCTCAGCAAGCTTGTGTCCTGAATGGAGGAGATTACGTTCCCTGAATTATCCAAAATCAGGATAATGTTTTCAAACGCAACAATATATCGGTCTCCGACGATTGCACCATGTATTCCATCACCATAACCATCGTAGAAACTGTATATAAAGTAGTTGAGGGTAAAGCCCCACTGTACCTGTCCTTGACCGTTGAAGAGAACGGCAAAGGGACGACGGGCATAGACGCCCATCCAGTCTTCCACGGTTCCTGTTATGAATATTCTTCCATCGCTGGCAACCTGGATGTCGCTGGGGACGTATTCTCTGGTTTCGCCTGAGCAAAGTTTCCACCCTGTCAAGGAGCCCTGTGCCTGCACTGAATGGCAAATTCCTGCAATGAGGGCGAAACTTGCCATTGCAGTTGCCAGGGCACGCATTGGCAGTTCATTTTTGTATGCGCAGGGCTATAGCAGTACGGGTACGCCGAAAGTTAAGCACTGATACCTTCCGCACTGGTGTTTTTGGCTTCCAATAAATAGAAACGCAGGATGTGCGTTTTGGGTTTCCGCTTTTTTGGAACATCCCTGTGAAGATTCCTGTTCTTCTTGTTTGAGCAGTCAAATTCTCTATGGGGGGATGGTACGCCTGATGGTAACGGCAGACTGGCATCTGGGCAGGACGCTGGGTGGGAAAAGCCTGTTACCTTTTCAGCGGAAGATTCTGGAGGTGCTGGTCAGGGAGGCGGTGGAACGGGCAGTGGACTGGTTTGTGATTGCTGGTGATGTATATGATCGGCGTCGTCCCACCGCTGAGGATATGCATGTGCTGGAGTCGTTGCTTGCAGAGTTGCACCGGAATCAAATTAACATTCTGGTGATTGGGGGGAATCATGACGGTGAAGTGCTGACTTTGTACAGTTCGCTGTTAGGTCGTTCAAGGCGTGGGACAGCGCAGATCCTACTGATAGACAGTGGGTATCCTGAAAGGGCTTCAAATTCTTTGCATCAAAAGCTTCCGGTTAAGGTGTTTCAGGAAGAGGGGTATGCGGTTTATGCAATGCCTTATGTAGATCGGCGAACCTGTTTGCGTTTGCTTCAGGGCGAGGGTGGAGATGGTGCCCTTGCCCTGCATTCTGGAAAATCCACAGAGGAAGGACAGGAAAGCCCGCATGTCAGTCTGCTGGATCTGTACTTGCGCAGGTGGATTCAGCGGTTACCTCCCGATGAGAACGTTATCCTCGTTACGCATATCCTGCCTGCTAAGGTGGTGTCTTCATTGGAGGCGGGTGTGGAAGAGGTGGTGGGTCAGATGATGCCGGTTGACGAAGGGACATTTGCGCCATTGCTGGCGGTATTTGCGGGTCATCTTCATCGGCGTCAGACTTTTGCGCATAATCTTTATTTTGCGGGTGCGCCCTATCATTTGCATTATACGGATAGTTATCAGCCGGGTGCGCTGGTTGTTGATCTTGGTCCGAAGGGTTTGCATATTGAGTTTGTCAACGATTTACCCCCGTTATTTGAGCGGATTTGGCTTCGTGCGCCGGAGGAAGCGCGTGCGCTGAAGAATACACTTCCTTCTGACCGATTTGTGATTCTCACGATTGAGGCATCGTCTGAAGGGGCTACGCTTCAGGAGATTCATGAGGTTGTGCAGGAAGCAATTCAGGGTGTGTCGGAGTTGGGTTCATCCCATGTGTTGATTACCTTTTCGGGTGATGTTCCGGCGCCGACACAGATGTTCACTCAAGAGGAGGCGCTCACAATTACGCAGACTTTGCAGCGGTACACGCCTCTGGATTTGATCCGGACTTATGTTCGGGAGATGCATAATGATGAACTTTCTGAGCAGGAAATTCAGATTTTGCAGGAGGTCCTGGAGCAAACTGGGGAATCATGAAGCTGTGTAAGATTCGTCTGAAAAATTTTATTTCGCATCTGGACACAGAGATTGACTTTGAGTGGTTGACCACGCAATACAACACGAATTTCATTTTGATCAGTGGTGCGACGGGCAGTGGTAAGTCTGCGATTCTGGATGGCTTGATTGCCGGGTTGTATGGTGTGGGCAAGCATAAAGCGTATATTGGGAATCGTGAACCGGTTTGTGCGTATGCGCCACCAGATGCAAAGGGCTGGGAGGTCGTGGTAGAGTTGATTCTGGATGGGGTTCGTTATCGTGTGAGGCGTACAGCCAGGAGTGTTCGGTGGGAGTGGAAACCGTTGGATGGGGCGAATGGTTCGTTTCGGCAGTGTGAGAAGCCGCCGGTGTTACCCATTCAGGATGCAGGGTTTGCGCGCAAAGTGATGATCATTCCGCAGGGCGAATATCTTGAGTTGTTGGAGGAGTCTATTAATAATCAGCAGCAGAGGCATTTGTTTCGGTTGTTGCAGATTGATTGGCTGGATGCTTTTCTGAATAAGATGAAGGAACGTCGTCGGCGCCTTGGCGATCGGTTGAAGGGGTGTTCTGCTCGGGTTGGTGAGGCGATTGGGGATCTGGAGTCTTCGGTATTGGAGGTTAAAGGTGTGCTCAGTAGAGATGGGATGAGGGCTGTAGATTCGGGTAGTGTGGAGGGGTTGGGTGGGGTGCTTATTCGGTTGAAGGAGCGGCTTTCTGAGGGTAGGGAGCAGGTGGGTGAGGATGGGGAGAAGTTTGCGGAGAGGGGTGGCGAGAACATTCGTAAAATATTGAATTTCAGCGAAATAGAAGATCTGGTTAAGGAAGTCCAGGAGAAGTTGCAGGCGGTAGAGCAAGAAGCGCAAGAGAGGAAAGCGGATCTGGAGAAAAAGATTCACGAGCGAGAAAAAAAGTTACAGGATGTTCAGCGCATTTTAGCACGTTTGCAGGAGGTTAGGGAAATCTGGTTGAGGGCGAAGCGTTTAGAACGGGACCGTGAAGAGATGTATGCCCAGTATCAAAAGTACACTGAACTGAAAAAAATTGTTGAATTGTTTCAGGCTTATGTTCATCAACTCAATGATTATGAGGAGCAACTGCAAAGGCTTCGGTTGGAATTGGAAAGGGTTCGCCGTAAGTACAAGCAGTTGAGCGGGTATCGGGAGCGTCTGGCGGTGTTATGGGAGCGGGTCCGAGGCTATGAGAAAGCCATTCAGGAAGTAATGACGCCGTTGCTGAATGGGATTCATGAATTTGGGGAGGCTTTGAAGAAGGGTGAAGAACGGCACAGGCAATTTCAGGGTGTGTGTGTGCGGATGCGACAGGTGGAAGATGCGAAGAGGCGTGTGGAATTTGTGGAGGATCTGCTTGAAGGTCTGTTGTCAGTTCCGCCTGATTATGAAAGGCTTAAAGAGTTGCGTCGGAAAATAGATGAGGCAAAGCAGGAGATTGTCGGGAAACAGCAGGAACAAAATAAGTTAGAGCGGGAGCGCGACACGAGGAAAGCTGCGCTGCGGCAGCTCAGGGATCAGGAGGAGGCGATCCAGCGGGATCTGGACCAGCTGAAAGAAAGTGTTCAGCGGGTAGAGCGAGAACGTCAGCGGTATGAAGCTGAGCGCCGGGCGATAGAGGAGGAGTACCGGAAGGTGATTGTTGCGGAGCTGGTGAGTCAGCTTCGTGAGGGTGAACCGTGTCCGATTTGTGGTTCGCGTGTGCATCCGAGTCCTGGGGCGAGTGGTACGTACTCGCTGGAGGATTTGGGGAGGGTTCTGGAGGAGCGGAAGCGGGTTCTGGATATGCTTCAATCTGTTGAGCAGAGTATTCTGGATATCAGGAAGAAGATTGAAGATAAGCAGAACGTAAAAAATGAGATTGAGAAAAAGATACGATCTGCAGAGGAGGAATTGAATCAGATCAATATGCAATATAGGGCGATTTGCAGTGAGATTCAACAAATGCAAAAAAACTTTGATTCATTAAATCGGGATTTTTCTAAGGTAGAGAGTCGTGTTCGTGAACAGCTCAAAGGGGTTATTCAGAAGCTTTCTGCTCGGAGAAGCGGGTCTGTTCCGTTTGGGCGAACTGTGCCGACTGAGCAAATCCTTCAGGTTATTGTTCGGCGAATAGGTGCGGAGTGGCGTCGTCTTGTTGAGAGTGGTCGGGCACTGGGTGTTGCCATAGGTGGGCAGGCGGAATTGTTGGACGGGGTGCGTTCTGGCGAGGAATCGGGTTTGACGCAGTCCCGTTTGCACAAGTTTAAGGAAGGGCTTGAGTTGGTCAAGCAGGGGCTTGAAAAAAGGTATGCTCAACTTCTGTCAGAGCGGGAGGAGTATTTGGCATGGCGTCGTGGTGTGATGGGTGAGAAGCTTAAGGAACTGGACAGATGTATTCAGGAGGCTGGAAAACAATTTACCCGGGTTTCCTCCTGGTTACAAACTGCAGTTCAAGCATTTCAGGATGAAAGGGCGACAAAGCCGGTAAAGAGCTTGCTGGAAGGTATCCATCGGTGTAATCGGGTGGTGAGTCGGGGCTTGGACCTGGGAGGACGAATCCAGAAGATTTTTGCTGAGGCAGAGTCTTCAGGAAGTACAGCGGATTGGAATGGTGAAACGGATCGTCGGTTGTTTGCGCAACGTACTCAGTATGAGAAAATATATCAAGAGCTGAGAAAGTGTGCAGAGGGGATTCAGGATGCTGTAAAAAGCCTGGAAGAGGAATACAATGGCGTTCGGGACAAGGTGGAAAAACTGAAAGGGGAGATTGCGGAAAAAGAAAACAGCTGGCGTGAGGTTCAGGGGCGTCTGGCAGAGATTCGGAAACAAATTCAGGAGAAGTGTAAGGATGAGGGTATTCCATATGATCTGGAGGAGATTCGCCGGAAGTTAGGGGAGGTGTCTAAGTTGTCGGAATGGGAGGAGCGGCGTGAGGAGTGGGGTCGGGAGCGGCAGTCGGCTGTGGTTGCACTGGATGCTCATCTTCAGGAGCTGGACAGGATCTGGTCGTTGGTTTGTTCACAGGATTGTGGGGTTGGGTCAATTCCTGCGCTGACTGAGGAGGTACGGAGTCGGCTTGCTTTGCCTGAGGTGGATTTGCGTGATTATCTGGATAAGGTGACAAGGTGGCTGGACGCACTGGACCAGAGGGCAAGACAAAAAGAAGAGGAATTTAGGGCGGTGATTCAGGACAGGCAGCAAGAAAGGGCGCAATTGGAAAGGCTGGTAGACCAAATCAAAGAGAAAAGAAATGTGTTCAAGGAGCGATGGGAGCAATTGCACCGGGCGATTGATGCGCTTCAGCAGGCGCATGATGATTATAGGGTGTTTAACCGGTTGTATTTGCGTGTAGGTGTGGATGAGCGTCAGGGTCAGGGTTTGCGTAAGTGGCTTTTTCAGTTTATTATGAAGCAAATGTTGCGGCGGGCATCGCCGTATTTGATGGAATTTACGGAGGGTCGTCTGGTGTTTGTGGTTCGGGAGGGACAGGCACTGGATCGCATTCAGATTCTGGATTACACGTATGGAAAGGTTCGGAATGTGGCGGATTTGTCGGGTGGGGAGAAGTTCATGGCTGCGCTTGCGCTGGCTTTGGGTTTAACGGATTTGCTTCTTGAGTTTGCGGGTGCGTCGTCGGCGCGTCCACAGTTTTTGTTCATTGATGAGGGGTTTGGGACGTTGGATACGGAGCGGTTGCGGAAGGTGGTGGGTGCGCTGAAGCAATATGCGGCGAAGCATGATGTGTTGCTGGGAGTGATTTCGCATCGTCAGGAGATGCATGAGCTGGCGCCTGTTCGCATTCATGTAGAGCATGATGGGGGTCGGCGTGGTAGTCGTGTTCGGGTGATTGTCCAGTGAGTGTGTTGGGATGGGTTTCTGGAACTTTTTGGGGTTTGGATACGTTGTTTAGAATGGAGGCGGGGCGTAGCGTAGCCTGGTTAGCGCGCTGGCCTGGGGGGCCAGAGGTCCCGGGTTCGAATCCCGGCGCCCCGACTGGTTAGTATTGACTGGTCAGTATTTTCGGACGAAGGCGTCGGGGAATCCCTGGCTGTGGAGCTGGCGCTGGATGGTACGTGCTTGGCGCAGTCGCTGGTAGGGTCCAACGAGGTACTTGTACCAGCCGTTGGTGTGGATGATCCATACTTTTCCGGGGAGGTTGTTGAGGGCGAGGGTGGAGGGTTCGCGTTGTGTTCGCGTTGCGAGGAACTGGACGTAGTAGCCTGGAGGGAGGTTTTCGGCTGTGGTTGTGGTGGTGTGGGCAGAGGCGGTGTCTGGCTGGGCAGAGGATTGTTTTCGTGCCAGCAGTAATGAATCCCGGTACTGGAAGTAGGAGCACAGGGCTTGGTACAGGGCGAGTGCCATACGTTGCTGTCCTTCTTTGGATCGGAGGAATGCTTCTTCCTGGGGGTTGGTCAGGAAGCCCAGCTCAACGAGTATGCTGGGCATTGCGGTTTTGTAGAGGACGAGGAATCCGGCTTGACGGACGCCGCGGCTTTTCCTGCCTATTTGCTGGAAGGCTTCTTCTACGCGCCGTGCAACTTCTATGCTTTCTTCCAGGAAGGCGTGCTGGTAGAGGGAGAACATGATGTAGGCTTCGGGGGAGCGTGGGTCAAAATTGCCGTAGTGTTCCTGGTAGTTGGTTTCTTTGAGGATGACTTCGTTTTCGCGCATGGCTACGCGGAGGTTGGCTTCTGTGCGGTGCAGTCCCATGGTGTAGGTTTCAGTGCCGTGGGCACGGGCGTCGGGTGCGGAGTTACAGTGGATGGATACGAAGAGGTCGGCTTTCTTTTTGTTAGCGAGTTGGGGTCGGCGATAGAGTTCTACGAACTGGTCTTTGGTTCGTGTATAGATGACCTGGATGTTGGGTGCGTATTGTTGAATGAGTTCTCCGGTTTTTTTGGCGACGGCGAGTGCAATGTCTTTTTCCAGGGTGCCGCGTGTTCCGATGCATCCTGGGTCGCGTCCGCCGTGTCCGGGGTCCAGGACGAGGATGTACTGGTGATGGAGTGAGCAGGGTGTTTGGGCGAGGGTTTGACTATGGAGGAATCCGGTCAGGATGCTCAGGCTCAGCAGTGCGATTCTTGTTGTGCTGATGAAGATTTGTGCTGTGGTGGGCATGGGTGGATAGCGTTTCTTTCTTTCTTTAAGAAGTGGGTGGGAGGTGGTTATTGTTCCCGGGATGTGGTCTGCTGCTGTTGTTGTTGGTGTGTTTGGGGAATGATGGGGATGCCCAGCACACGGATTACGACGATCAAGGTCAGGAAGCCAATCAGGAAGAGCAAAGGGGTAGGGAGGTGTAGCCAGCCCCAGAGGAGGAGCAGGGCGATGGTGACGAGTCCGGTGGTGAGTGCGTAGGGCAGCTGGGTGCGGACGTGGTCTACGAGCGGGCAGCCTGTAGCGAGGGCACTGAGGACTGTCGTGTCGGAGATGGGTGAGCAGTGGTCGCCAAAGACGGCACCGCCCAGTACGGAGGCAGCGACGACTGCCAGGTATTCGGTGATGACTTCGTGGGGTACGCCCTGGTGGGCAAGGAGTATGCCTGTGGAGGGCAGGACGACCGGATACAGAATTGCCATTGTTCCCCAGCTGGTACCTGTCGCGAAGGCAGTGATGCCTGATAGAATGAAGACAAGTGCGGGGAGCAGGTAGAGGGAGTAGTGGATGTCCTGAAGTAGATGCAGGAAGAAGAAGGAGGTTTGGAGATGTGCGGAGACCTGTGCGAGAGTCCAGGCGAGGAGGAGGATCAGGGCTGCGGGCAGCAGGCTTTCTACGCCTGAGAGGAAGTGGTTCATTGCGCTGGCGAGTGTGGTGAGGCGTGTGGGGACAGTGATCAGGAGGGTGACGAGGAATGCCATGCCAGTTCCCCAGAGTAGTGCCTGGAGGCTATTGCCATTTCCCAGGATCTGGATCAGGTCTTGCCAGTTGTGGATGGTGTGGATGCCTGAATTGTGCAAGCCTGTATTCCAGAGCACGTAGAAGGTGGTGGTGATGAGTGTGAGGATAGGGAGGAGTGCGCTGGTGGCTTTGAGGATTTGTGTTCGTGTGCTGGATGTGTGGTGGGTTGTGGTTTGGGTTTGGGTTGGGTGGTGTTGTGGGGTTTGTTCGGGTATGGGTCGTCCGCCACGTGCGCGTCGTTCGGCGCGGAGCATAGGTCCGAATTCGCGCTGGGTAATGATGATCAGGAGCATGAAGATCAGGGTCAGGATGGGATAGAAGGCAAAGCTCAGTGAGTGCAGGAAGATCTGGTAAGCGGAGATTGGGAAGTTCATCTGGCGGAGTGCTTCGTGGATGTAGCTGAGTTCTGTGCCCACCCAGGTTGTGACGAGTGCGATGCTGGCGACGGGTGCGGCGGTGCTGTCTACGAGGTAAGCAAATTTTTCGCGGGAGAGGCGTGCGCGGTCGCTCAGTGCACGCATTGTATTGCCGATGACCAGGGTGTTGGCGTAGTCGTCGAAGAAGATCACGAGACCGGCGAACCAGATTGCCAGTTGTGCTTTGACGGGGTGGATGATTCGGTGTGTGAGGAGTTCTATGAGGCTGTTGAGGAGTCCTGTGCGTGAGAGCATTGCCACGATGCCGCCGATGCCAAGTGAGAAGATCAGGATGGTGGCGTGGTCGGGGTTGGCGAGTGCGGGGACTAGGTAGCCGTCCAGTGTGTAGAGGAGTGCGCCCAGTGGATTGGACCACTGGTCCCAGTGGAGGAGGAGTACGCCGAAGAGGATACCGGTCATGAGTGCCAGGAGGACTTCCCGGACGAAGATGACCAGGAGGATGGCGATAATTGGTGGAAGGGTGGCGAGCCAGAGTGGGTACTGGCGGACCTGGCATTGGCGGGGTGTGGCGATAAGGAGGTGCGGGTTTTCTGTGGGGCTGGTGTGGACCAGTGTTGTCCAGTGGGTCAGTGCGTAGTGGTGGAGGTGGTGTGTGGAGTCGGTGGTTGTGGGTGTGAGGGTGTCGTGGCTTTGTGTGATGAGGAGGTGGTGAGCGGGTAATGTGAGCCAGAGTGTATCGTTGTGGCAGGTGTAGGAAGGGTGGTTGGCGATAAGTGGTGGGGTAGGGAAAGTGGTGATCATTGTGGTCAGGATCAGGGTCAGGGTGGTGGGTTTTGGGTTGGGGTTGTGCATTGGGGTAGTGGTTTGGGGTTGGGGGGTTGAGAGGGGTGCATCGTAAGTAATGTAGCGGGTCTGGAGGAAAGGAGTTGTTGGCGATGATTTTTATGTTGGGATTTAAAAGAGGGGGTTATGCCGATGAGTGTAGAGGCGTTTCGTCGTGCGGAGAAGTTTCCGTTGTGGTTGCTGGCGGAGGATATTCGTAGCGGGTACAATACGGGTGCGTTGTTTCGGCTTGCGGATGCGTTTCGGATTTGTGGTTTGGGTTTATGCGGGTATACGCCGGCACCTCCGCATCGTGAGGTGTTGAAGACGGCGCTGGGTGCGGTGGAAAGTGTGTTTTGGCGTCGTTTTTCGTGTGTACGTGAGGCGATAGAGGTTTTGCGTGGTGAGTTGTCGGCGTTGCAGGTGGTTGCGCTGGAGCAGACTGATCGGAGTGTTTCGTTGCTGGAGTGGCGTGTTCCGGCGCCGTCGGTTATGCTGGTGTTGATTGTGGGGAATGAAGTGGAGGGGGTGTCTGAGGAGGCGTTGGCGCTCAGCCCTCAGCATGTGCATATTCCTATGTGGGGTACGAAGCGTTCGCACAATGTGAGTGCGGCGTCGGCGATTGCTTTGTGGGAGATTATTCGGCAGTGGTGTACGGCATATAGGGATTGGTTGCCGGAAGATTTACGTATGGTTTGAATTGCGGGGTAACGGGGTAATTTGGTGTGTGGTGCAGGTCGTTTGGGTAGATTTTATTGCAGGTGTTTTTCGCGGATTTTCTTACCCTGGTTGTCATACCATTCAATACGGATTTTGTTGCCGTTTTCGTCCCAGTATTCCCATTTTTTGACTTTTTTGTCGTGGTGGTATTGTCCCCGTGCTTTGATTTGTCCGTTTTCGTGGTATTCGGTCCAGGTTCCTTCGCGCATATTGTTCTGGAATTGTCCTTTTGTTCGGAGTGTGCCGGATTCGTAGAAGTCCTGGTAGGGTCCGTGGAGTGTTCCTTTGTGGTAGTACTGGATGACGGCGACGGCTCCGTTCTGGTAGAACCAGATGGCGGGTCCGTGTCGTTGTCCGTTCTGGTAGTAGATTTCTGAGATGAGTGTTGAGCTGGCTTGTCCGCCCATGGTAGAGAAGTATTCTCGGACGGGTCCGTGGAGTTTTCCGTTTTGGTAGAAGGCTTCGCGTTTGAGGCTCCCACCTTGCTGGTATTCACGTCGGAATCCGTTCAGTTGTCCGTGGGTGTAGGTTTCTTCCAGTTCGGGTGAACCGTCGTAGAAGAAGAGGATTCGGAGTCCGTGTCGTTTGCCTTCCTGGTCGTAGCTTTCTATTCGTTTGAGTTTTCCGTTGGGCCAGTACCATCGCCAGGTTCCGATTTTTTTGCCGTGGTGGTATTGTCCGATGGCTTTGATTCGGCGCTGGTTGTCGTAGTGGATCCAGGGTCCGTGGGGTTTGCCATAGTTGTCGTACTGGTTCCATCCGGTGTGGAGGCGGAAGAGCGAGTCCAGGGTGGCGGTGGATTGTGTTTGCAGGGTTGTGTCTGGCGTTTGGGCGTGGAGTAGGGAAAAAAGAGCGAGGAGACCCAGACAAATTGCTGAATTCAAACAGGTTGTGGGAGTTTTCTGGTTCATGGCTGGTGTGTTTTTGAGGTGGTATTGGCTCGGTTGAGGAGGAGCCATGCAGCCAGATGGAGGTTATCGGCGTAAGGTAGTGCGAAGTTATCCCAGAAGACGCAAGTGCCCAGTACGATGCATTCACCGTGGCTTTGTGGATGGGTGATGCGTGCAGCGAGTGGGAGAGGTCCGTCTCCTTCTATGGAAGAGCGAGCACTTTCTTCGGAGAGTATCAGGAGTTCAGGTGGGTTCCACGGGTTGTTTTTTTCTGCTTTCAGGGAAGCGGTGCAGGGGAGGAGCAGTCGGTGGACACCGGGGATCCGGACATTTTCTGTGATGATGAGGAGGTCGTCGCCACAATAGCAGGAGAGGGGGTCGCGGACCTCATCGTCCAGGAGAGTAATTTTCCAGGGTTCAAGGACTGCATTCAGGATATGGGAGACGTTGTCTTCGCCCTGGTAATAGCCGGCGAGCACGATTCGTTTTCCGTGGGTGAACCAGTGGAGGAGGTCCTGGATTTCCTGGGGGGCGAAGGGTTTTTCGGGGTAGTTGAGGACGATGACATGGGCGTTTGAGAGGTCTGTCCAGTTGTGGGTGGTCTGGATGTGGACGTGGTTTTCAGTGAGGAACTGGGCGAGTCTGGAGAAGTAGTAGTGGTCATCAATGGTGAATTCCTGGTGGGAGACGTCCCAGGCGATGTGCCAGGTTGTCATGGTTGGAGGGGGTTTGGAGGGTAAGGTAGGG
>JALWYU010000068.1 GCA_026992635.1 Bacteroidota bacterium
CGTGCGCTGCATTGGTCCCACGACCGGTACCCGCCACTTAGCAAACGAACTGAGTATCTGGCAAATGTAATCTGGATGGTACGTCGTGTGGACATCTAAACGAATCACCAGATCCGATGGACCCAACAAATTTGCATCCATCAAATAACGCAATGCACGATTCAAACCATGGGAAACATACCCCTCGGGATTGTCTATGACAGTGACGCGCTGCGAATAACGACGGGCAAAGGCTTCCAGCAGCGGACGCGTCCCATCCGTAGACGCACCATCAATCAAAAACACCCGGGTCACAAACGGCAACTGCGTCTCCAGCCACTTTAAAAACGATGGCAACACCCGCGCCTCATTGCGAACCGGCACAACCACATACCGACGAACACAAAAGGGATTTACGTTGTATTCGTCCCTCTCAACATGCGTGGATAATGACTGGCTGGATACCATCGCGCAACAAGGATTTTTGTGGACTTCCGTGTGATGCGAAACCGGTCATCCATACGAAGCCCCACCACCCACACAACCCGACCTTTCCCCTCCTCCAGAATCCAGACTTTCTCCTTATCTGCCAGCGACAACTTCAAATCCGTGAAAAATTTCTTCAGCTTTTTCTTCTTCCGCAACCCCAGAGGATAAAAATAATCGCCAGGACGCCAGCGCCTCAACACCAGCGGAAACTTCAACTTGTTGTACTTGATGTACGCCACATTGGGATCCTCTTCTATGAGAACTGTTCCTGGATCCACCACCTGAAGCGTCAGCCTCCCCTCCCCCGTCTGTACCTCTACCAGTTCGCTTCCCACATGGTCAATCACATGAACCGTTGCGCGGTCCGGAATCGCATACAGCGGCGTCAAAATCAAATGCGAACGATCTACAATCAACCGATGCGTCATAGAAAAAAACTGTTTGCCAGGTTGCGAATCCAGCACTTCTATGATCTGGTCAACCTGACTCCTCGTAAAGTGATACGGCTCCAGCAAATGATAAAAAAGACTGCGATAAGCAGGATGTTGCCGAACACGACGAAACGGAATCCACACCTCTTCACCACGACGAACCTCCACTTTCTTCCGCCACATCCGAAGCGCATCACCAACCAGAACCTCCGCATCGCGCAACACCCACGACACAGAAAAAAACGCTTCCTCTAAGGAAGGATTCAACCGACGCATCAATGGGACAACACAATGCCTCAGCCAGTTCCGCGGAATCGCCACATCCCAATTGGACGAGTCCTCACGCCAAGCCAGACCACACGTGCGCGCAAACGCCTCTATCTCCCTGCGCGACAGAGGCAACAACGGGCGAATCACACGAGCACGAACCGGCGGAATCCCACGTAACCCCCCTAAGCCCGCACCACGCACCAAATTCAACAACATTGTCTCTATCTGATCCGTCGCATGATGTGCCGTCGCCACCACATGATACCCCTCACGACGACGAACACCCTCCAGCCATTCATAACGTAACTCACGACAGGCAACCTCCAGCGACAACCCCCGACGACGCGCATAACCCCGGGCATCTACACGCTTACTGTAAAAGGGCAAACCCATACGACGCGCCAGTAACCATACAAATTCCGCGTCGGCTTCCGACGCCAGCCCCCTCAACTGAAAATTCATATGCGCAATCCCGCAGGGAAAATCCAGGAGTCGCATCACCCACACAAGCACTACAGAGTCCACACCACCACTCACCGCACACAACACAGGCTGACGCCACTGAACCATACCCATCTCCTCTATCCACTTCGCCACACGACGAACAACCGGATGGCGCACTACCTCCGCACGAACGCGCAACCAGTCCACCTCCTCATACGGAAAGCCCCTTCGCAATCTGTCCTGCCGTCCAACCGTTGCTTCGCCTGCCATCACCCCTGCTTTCCTATCCTGCAGGATGCCAGCGACGCACCAAATACCGCTTCAACACACGGGCAACCGTCCTGCCCACCACCCGCGCCAGCTCCTCCTCAGGCGCATTCATAATCCGTTCTATACTGCCAAAAGTCCGAAGTAAACGCTCCGCACGACGCTCACCAATACCCGGAACCTCCTGCAAAATCGTATAGCCCGCCTGACGAAGCATGCCCTTCTCACGCAAACGATTGGCAAACCGATGCGCCTCATTCCGAATCCGCTGCAACAAAAGAATCACCAGGGAACGCCGATCTATATAAATGGGCTCACGACGATGCGGCGCATACAACACCTCCAAGCGCTTCGCCAAGCCAAACACCGGAACGTTGCGCAACCCCAGCTGGTCTAAGGCGTCACGCGCCTTGCCCGCCTGACCCCCTCCCCCATCTATCAAAACCAGATCAGGTAAGGCATCCTCCCCCTCCTCATCTAAGAGACGACGATACCGACGCATCACCACCTCCGCCACCGCACGATAATCATCTATATGCGCCACCGTCCGAATCCAGTAATGCCGGTACTCACGACGCACAGGAAACCCCCGACGAAACACCACCACACTCCCCGCCATCTCCTTCCCACTCAACGTACTGATGTCTATGCATTCAATATGCTCGGGACACCGCGGCAAATGCAACAACTTCTGCAAAGCGGGCAATGCCGGGTGCATCCGTTCACTCGCCTCCGGATAATATTGCTCAATGAACGCATCCAGATTCTTCTCGGCGATCCGCATCAACCCACTATATTCTCCTTCCTCTCCACCATCCGCAACCACCTTGACTTCTATGGACTCGCCTGACGCCGGTACCATGACCCGAAACGGCACAATCACCAACCGCGCACGACTGCGAAACCGCGCACGCGCCTCTAAGACCGCCCACCGCAGCAAATCCTCATCCGATTCCGACAACTGCTTCCGAACTCGCATCGTATGCGAAACCACGATCATCCCCTCCACCATCTGCAAATAATGCACGAACGCCATCGTATCCGTAGACCGATACGCAAACACATCGGCAGTCGCCTGTGTCCCGCGCAAAATAAACGGTTTTTGGCGGAGCGCTTCCAGCCGCTCAATCTGCGCCTTGACTTGCATCGCCTCCTCAAAACGCAGGTCCTCCGCAAGCCTGCGCATACGCTGGCGCAACCGACGAACCACACTATCCACCTCTCCACGCAAAATCTTTCGCACCAGCCGGATCCCTTTCATGTACTCCGCCTCCGTCTGTAACCCCTCGCAGGGCGCACCACACCGTCCCAAATGATACTCCAGACACTTCCGAAACTTCTTCTTGCGAATGTTTTCCTCTGTTAAATTGTAATTGCACGTGCGCAACGGTACAAGACCACGCAACAACTCCATCAACGCATCCAGATAGTGCTTCACACTGAACGGACCATAATACTCACTGCCATCATCCTTAGGACGACGCATCACCATCACCCGCGGAAACCGCTCCTTCTTGATGCAAATATATGGGAAGCTCTTTCCATCCCGCCACATCACATTGAACATCGGCTGATACCGCTTGATCAACGCATACTCTAAGAGACAGGCTTCTTCTTCCGTCTCCGTAACAATGGTTTTCACCGCGTGCGCACGCCGAACGATTGCACGCGGCTTGGGATTCGTACCCCCACCCTGCAGGTACTGACGCAACCGCGCACGTAAATTCCGTGCCTTCCCCACATAGATCACCTGCCCCTTCTCATCCAAGAACTGGTAGACGCCCGGCTTCTCGGGCGCACCCTCTATCTGCCGAACCAGATCCGCCACAACCACATCCGAACCCGAACCCATCCCTACACCTGAATGTGTTTTCGGAGGATGACCGACGAGGCTAAAAACGCACGCAACTCAGCATTGTCCGTCTCCAGGATGTTTTCTTTCGTCCCTTCCCACCATTTCCGACCCCGATACAGAAAAACAATATGCTCGCCAATAGAAAGAACCGAGTTCATGTCGTGCGTATTGATAATCGTAGTGGTCTGGAATTCACGGGTCAATTCCCAGATCAACTCGTCAATCGCACTGGCAGTCAGTGGGTCCAACCCCGAATTGGGCTCATCACAAAACAGGTACCTGGGATTGTGTACGATCGCCCGCGCTAACGCCACACGCTTGCGCATACCCCCACTCAACTCCGACGGATATAAATGCTGCGTACCCGGTAAACGCACCTTCTCCAGAACATACGCCACGCGCTCTTTCTTCTCACGCTCACTCATTCGCGTAAACATATCTAAGGGAAAACGAACGTTTTCTTCCACCGTCAGCGAATCAAACAATGCCGTCCCCTGAAAAAGCATGCCAATCTTCCGGCGAATCTCCTTCTGAACCGAAGGCTCGCTCCGAAACAACGGAACCTCATCATAGTACACCTCACCCCGAACAGGCTGAATCAACCCCACCATACACTTCATGAACACCGTCTTGCCATGCCCACTGGAACCAATGATCAAATGAATCTTACCCGGCTCAAACGACACCGAAATATCAAACAACACCTGCCGATCACCAAACCAGTGCGACAACCCCTCTACACGAATCATCGCAACATCCCTTTTCGCCTCTAACCAGCTTCACCTTTCCCAAACAAAACCCATCACAGCAGAAGTTCTGCCACCAGATAATCCGACAGCAAAATGAACAACGACGACAGAACCACTGCCCGCGTACTGGCACGACCCACCTCCTGCGCACCCCCCTCCACGTAAAACCCCTGATACGCCGAAATAGACCCAATGATAAACGCAAACGTAAAGGCTTTCGTCATACAAATCGTCAAATTAAACGGACGAAACGTCTCACGCGCACCCTCCAGAAATTCATGCATGGGCACAATACCCGTGATATGCCCCAGCATCATCCCCGACACAATCCCCAAAAACGCACTCAATAATACCAGGAGCGGAATCGTAATGAGCGCCGCCAGCAACCGCGGACCAATCAAATACGCCTCCACATGAATCCCCATCACGTGCAACGCATCAATTTGCTCGCTGACACGCATAGACCCCAGCTCCGACGCCAGCCGACTGCCAATCCTCCCCGCCAACACCAGACACGTAATCGTGGGCGCCAGCTCCAGTAACGTAGAATCACTCACAATCGACCCGATCACCGACACCGGAATCAACTCCGTAACCAGCTGATACGCCGACTGAATCGTCGTTACCGCACCCACAAACACCGAAATCGTCCCCACTAACAGGACGGAACCCGGACCCATCCAGTCCAGATGCCGTACAAACTCCCGCCAGTACATCCGAAACCGCTCAGGGCGGACGAACAGCTTCCCAAGCATCATCGTAAACCGACCCACATGAAACAAACCACGAACAACCACATTCATCACCGCACAATTTTTCGTGACAGGCGATGACTTGCCGTATGCGTGCACACACACCAGATCATCCCATCCAGCCAATCAGGTCTTCTTCTTTTTGGGTTTTGCCGCCGGAAACAAAACATTATTCAAAATCAGGCGATAGCCCGGCGACGACGGATGGCGCGACAAATCTGTAGGCGGATCCCCTACAAAATGCTGGTAATCTTCCGGATCATGCCCCCCCAAAAAAGCAAAAAAGCCCTGACCATACTGCGCAAACAGATAGCGGACTTCGCCCGCCTGCCGGTTCTCACCCAAAACCACCACATATGGCTTGAGTTTGGTCCGGTCAAACGCGGTCGTCTGACCCATAAAGCCCTTAATCACACGCGTGTGATTCTGCGTCAGCATCGTGGGGATAGGATCCAGCTTGGCTGAAAACTCATACAGCACAAAGAAATCGCGCTCACGCGGAACTTTTCTCCGATGCGTCATGTCTATATCCGAAAACTCGTACACATACGGATTGAGAATCACATGAAAGTTCTGAAAAGCAATCGTTTGCGAAAAATCCAGATGGTCATTGGCATTGGGATCCGCCGGATCCCCATCAAACATGCTCTGACAGATATCCGTACGATGCGCCGCCAGCGCAATATCGTAAGTATCCGTTGCAGAACACATGGCAAACAAATACCCACCCCCCGCTAAAAACTCCTTGATCTTCCGCGCAACCGCTAACTTCAACTGCGAAACCTTCTGAAAACCGTGCTTGCGCGCAATCGCTTCCAGAAACCGGACGCGCTCCTGATACCATTGCGTATGCCGATATGCCGCCCAGAACTTCCCATACTGCCCTGTAAAATCTTCGTGATGCAGGTGCAGCCAGTCGTATTCCACCAGCTTCCCCGCGAGCACCTCATCATCGTAAATCCGATCGTAAGGAATATCCACAAAATTCAACGCCAGCAACACGGCATCGTCCCAGGGTTCAATATCTGGCGGGGCATACACGGCTATGCGCGGTGCTTTCACCAGACGAAGCGCATCCATATTGCGGTCTTCCCGATGGATCTCTTCCAGGATTCGGTTCCACTGCGCAGTACTCAGCACGTGGTAGACAACCCCGCGCCGCTGGCAATCCGCGACAAAATCCGCACGATACGGAAAGGCAAAGCTCCCACCCCGATAATTGAGCAGCCACCAGCCCTCACTGCCCGCCGCCAGCACACGATACATCACGCCGTACGCCTGCAAATGCTGAACCTGCTCCTCATCCATAGGAATCAGCACATACTGGGCACGCCCCCAAAAGAGCATGCCTTCCATACTCAAAAACACCACCACGACAAAACCCACTGCGCGACCAATCCAGCGCCCAACCCCCTCCACCAAAAGAAAAACCCAACCCCAACCACTGGACAACCCCGCACAAATTCCCCATCCTGACGCCTTTACCCCACGCATGTCTTCCGTTTTAACCATTATTCAATAAACGAAACACAGCCAGGGCACAGTTTGGCATTTTTTCCTCTTCAAAGCCGGAATGGTCGTCCCCATTCTAAAGCGCAGACACCAGCTCAAAAACCCGTGAGCGACTCCCTGGTCGTCCTGGCTTGCTCAGGGCTTCGTAGCAGGCTTCACATCCCCCAAACGCAAAAACGAAAGATCCCCAGGAAAATTCTGAAAAACCGGGTCGTACGTGGTCAGGCACTCCGCCTGAAACTGCCGGACCACAACCATATGCTCAAAGTGCACAGCGGGTGCGCCATCCTTCGTATAGACCGTCCACTGGTCCGCACCCGTGTAAACCTCATGCGTACCCGCCACTACCATCGGCTCAATCGCCAGAACCATCCGCGTACGCAAGCGGACACCCGTCCCTGCCCGTCCATAATTGGGCACGTCCGGCGGCTCATGTAACGCACTGCCAATACCATGCCCCACCATATCCCGAACCACGTCAAAACCCCTCTGCCGAACAAACCGTTCTATTGCCTGACCAATATCGCCAGTGTACTTGCCATTGCGTGCCTGGCGCATCCCTTCGTACAGCGCTTGCAATCCCACCTGTAAAAGCCGTTGCTTCTCCGGAGAGACCTGACCCACAGGAAACGTAAAGGCACAATCGCCGTAATAACCCTGCCATCGCACGCCCACATCTATGGTTACGATCTGTCCCTCCTGCAAAACTTTATCGGGATGGGGAATGCCATGCACCACCTCCTCATCTATGGACAGACAAATCGTAGCGGGATAACCGCGATAACCCTTAAAGGCAGGCTCCGCACCCCGTGCACGTATCCATCTTTCTGCCAGCAAATCCAGATGCTGTGCGCTGACCCCCGGCTGAATATGCCGTGCCAGCTCACCCAGTACACCCGAAACAATCCGCGCCGCCTCCCGCAGCTTGCGGATTTCTTCCTCGGTTTTCACCAAGTCCTTCTTTTTTGCTTTTCGCCGTGTCAACCAGCCCATGCCCAGCCTTTTCACAACTCAATACGGCAGGGTGCGCGTGGGTTGCCAATGCTCCGGGTCATTATGCCATCGGCGCAATTGCTCATACGTGATGTGCGTGATGTCTTTTTCCTGCCAGCCGATCATCAACAACTCCGGAAACGTCAGCAATGCACTGACGGAAATCCCTTCTTTGCGCAGGCGGTCCTGGGTCTCCCTAAAGGCATACGAAAACACGGTCACGACCGAAATGGATAGCAGTGGGCTGTGCGCAGAAGTAATTGCGTGGCGCAGCCCCTTAATCGCCTGCAATACAGCACTGCCTGTAGAAATCAGTTCTTCCACCAGGAGGATGTGGTCAGTCGCACGCGGCGTGAGTCCTTCTACCTGACGGCGCAATCCATAGGGTTTGGGTTCAGGACGTACATACCCAAAAGGTAAAGACAGGCGGTCCGCCACCAGCACGCCATAGGGAATCCCGCCCGTGGCTATACCCAGGACGACGAGCCGCCGACCTTCACCACCACTGCCCACACGCTCCCTAATTGGCTCTGCCAGAGCGATTAAGCCCTCCACGATGCGTTGCCGAACCGGAACATGCGCAAGCGCCGCACGCAAATCCACATAGACGGGTGCATGCCTGCCCGACCGCCATTCAAACGGCTGATCCACAGAAATATGTACGCACCGATAATGCCACAGGGCACGCGCAACCTGTTTGCGAAGCTGCCACAGCGAATTGCCAAGTTGGACGCCTCGGGATAACCGATCACTCACCGCTCCGCATTTGTGGAATTGGGCGAAGAAAGGAAAGGATTCTCGGGGTGAGCATGCCGAACACCTGTCTTCCCTCCATCAGATTGCTCTGGTGCGGGCGCAGCTTCAGATTCGGACTCAGACTCCGGTACAATACGCGTGCCCACAGAGGGATCCCCCGCCAAAACACGATACAGATCACCCGCCCGAAAAATGTTGAACACTATAAGCGGCAGGCGATTCTCCTGACACAGCGTAAATGCCGTCATGTCCATCACCTTGAGGTTGCGCCGATAGGCTTCTTCAAAAGTCAACTGCGTGTAGCGTGTTGCCGAAGGGTGGCGTTCCGGATCGGCAGAATACACGCCATCCACACGCGTGCCCTTCAACACCACGTCCGCACCAATCTCTATCGCACGCAGGACCGCCGCCGTATCCGTCGTAAAAAAGGGATTGCCCGTTCCACTGGCTAAAATCACCATATACCCCTTTTCTAAGTGATGAATTGCGCGACGCCGTATATAAGGTTCGCAAACCTGCTCAATGCGAATTGCCGACATTACGCGTACAGCCACTCCCTCCTGCTCAAGAATCGCCTGAAGCGCCAAAGCATTGATCACCGTTGCCAGCATACCCATATAGTGTCCCTGGGCGATATCTGTGATCTGCAGGCGACGGGCATCTTCTCCCCGAAAGAGGTTGCCGCCTCCGACAACCAATGCCAGCTGGACACCCTCCCGATGTACCGTTGCCAGTTCCCGACACAGCCGATAGAGAAACTCCGGGTCGTAGTTCTGACTCTCGTTTTGCTGACCACGAAGCGCTTCACCGCTCACTTTCAGGACGACCCGCCGGTAAACCACCTCACCCATCAATCATGTTTAGCGTTCTACCGAGAGGCGGGCAAACCCCTGAATTTGCACGCCAGGCACTTCACTTTTCAGATACTCAGCCACCGACTGTTTCTCATTCAGGAAAAAGGGTTGTTGAAGAAGCGTCTTTTCAATGAAGAACTTTTTGAGTCGCCCTTCTACAATACGGTCAACAATGTGTTCAGGTTTTCCTTCGGCGAGGGCGCGCTCCCGGGCAATCTCCCGTTCTTTTTCCACCACATCCTGGGGGACATCCTCGGGAGAAAGGGCAATTGGCGCCATCGCCGCGATGTGCTTGGCAATGTTTCCAGCCACTTCGTCAGGCACCCTGTCGCTGAATGCCACCAGTGCCGCCACCCGCCGATTGTAGTGCAAGTAGCCATGAACATACGGACCTTCCAGATAGCGCACTTCGCCCAGCTGGATATTCTCCCCGATTTTGCCGACCAGGTCAGCCAGGTGATCGCGCACAGTCCGCCCTTCATGATTTAAGGCGAGCAGTGCCTCTGCGGTGGCAACCCGATGTTTCAGTGCCAGATCCGCCAGCAACTGGGCAAACGTGAGGAAATCCTGGTTCATCGCCACGAAGTCCGTCTCACACAACAGGACGATTCCGGCAATACGTTGCTGGTCTGCCCGGGCAATCGCGACAGCCCCCTCCTCAGTTTTGCGTCCCGCTTTCAACTTCATGATTTGCTGTCCGCGCTTCCGAAGGATCTCAATGGCTTTCTGGAAATCCCCTTCTGCTTCTATCAGGGCTTTCTTGCAGTCCATGAAGCCAGCACCCGTCTCCTGACGGAGCTTCTTGATGTCTTCCAGTGAGACTTTCACTTCGGGCATGCACCTGCGATTTTGGTTGTGGCTTATGTTTCGTCTGCTTTTTGTGTAAACACGCTGTATTCTACAGCGGATGATGACTGCCTGAAAATGTGCACAGGCTTATCGGCGCCGACGCAATGTTCGCGAGCGCCGGTCGCGATCCCCACGTCGTTCACGTCGGAACAGCCGGCGACCTGCCGATGCCTCCCGCCGTGGACGACGTTCACGCACCTCAGCACGCAATTGCCTGCGTAACTCGCGCGCACGAACTATCGCCTCCGTCAGGTACTTCGTGATGAGTTCTACGGATCGGGCGGAGTCGTCATTGCCCGGAATCGGAAAGTCCGCCCACCGGGGATCCGCATTGGAATCCACAATAGCAATAATGGGTATACCCAATCGGTGGGCTTCACGAATCGCCGTTTCTTCTTCCACGGCATCCACCACGTAAATCGCACCGGGCAATCGCGTCATCTTGAGAATACCGCCCAGCAACCGCTCCATCTTTTCTTTTTGGCGGAGCAGGCTGAGTCGTTCCTTTTTGGTTAGGGTTTCAAAGGTTCCATCACGAATCATGGATTCTATGTCTTCTAACTTGCGCATCGTGTGGCGGATCGTCAAAAAGTTGGTGAGCATCCCGCCGAGCCAGCGCTCCGTAACATAGGGCATTTCCGCACGCTCCGCATACGCCCGAACGATCTCCTTCACGTGCCGCTTGGTGCCCACATAGAGCAACAGCCTGCCTGTATACACGAGCTGAAAGGCAAATTGCTGAGCCCGACGGAGTTCCTCCCTCGTTTTAGTCAGGTCAATAATATGAATGCGATTGTGCAATCCCCAGATATAGGGCTCCATATGGGGGTTCCACTTTTTGCGTTGATGCCCCCAGTGGACACCCGCCTCCAGCATCTCTTCAATTGTGGGCAAGGTGAACTCCATCGCAGGAATTGCCACCTCCGCAGGTGGCGCCTCCCGCTCTACATCCAGGAGGGTCACCTCCTGAATTTCCTCATCTTCCTCGCGCGTCGTGCTTGCCGTCCCGGGTTGCTGAGCACCTTCCGTAGCAGCTACTTCTCCTTGTTGTTCAGGCGCTTCGTGCACTTCGCCCGTCTGGGCAGCAGAGGTGTCTGCTCCCGATAGCGCCTCCTCACCTGAGTGCCGTGGCTGTTCTATGTGTCCTCCCTCAGCCTGTTGCACCTGCATGTACCATTCCATTTAACAGGAAACGCATGCACCCAAAGATGAACACCTGTTTACCGCTTGCTGTACTGAGGTGCACGCCGTGCTTTTTTGAGCCCGTACTTTTTCCGTTCTACGCGGCGGGCATCCCGCGTCAGGAGCCCCGCTTTTTTGAGGAGTTTGCGCCACTCAGGATTATGAAAGGCAAGAGCTCGGGCTAAGCCATGACGAATGGCTTCTGCCTGTCCTTTGATCCCGCCACCCTGAACCTTCGCCTTGACACGCACCTTCCCGACCAGATCCAGGAGGCGCAAAGGCTTTTCCACCTCAAACTGGTACAAAATGGACGGGAAATACTCGGTGTGCGTTTTTCCGTTCACCCATATGCGTGAATCGGCAGCCTGGATGTTCAGGAAGACCCGTGCAATGGCGTCTTTCCGCCTGCCCGTCGCAATGATCCAGTGACCTGCCTGCTTGGGTTGTGCCATGACTCCCGATCCTTTTGGCAGGATTGCTTTTTTCTGTCAGGCTTTAGAGGTTAGGTTCAAACGGCTCGGGTTGCTGTGCCTGGAGCGTGTGATTGGCATCGGGAAAAACGCGCAATCGCTTGAGAAAACGCTTGCGCAACCGGTTTCGCGGCAGCATGCGCTTCACTGCCAAGTAAAACAGCTTCTCCACGCGACGTTCCCGCAAATACTCGGCAGTGTACTCATAGTTGCCACCGGGATAGCCCGAATAGAAGATGTAAGTCTTTTTCTTCCACTTTTTTCCGGTCAGGACCACGTCCTTTGCATTGATGACCACCACACCATCTCCGCAATCCACATGGGGCGTATAAATGGGCTTGTGCTTACCCTGGAGGATCCGGGCAATTACGGATGCTAATCTTCCTAAGGGCTTCCCCCGCGCATCAATCAAATACCATTTTCGGTGGATTGTACCTGGCTTTGCCTGGAATGTCCGAAACCCTCGCCACTCCATGATGCCTGCATATTTGGAAGGCATAAACCGCTACGGAATCCAAAAAGTTCCATGTTTCCGAAATGCCCGGAGAAATTTTCCGGGACTCCTGCTTTAAGTTGCCCAAGAAATGCAGGGTACATTATTTTCTTTTGTCTGGATGCGCTAAATTATACCAATAAACGCTGGAAGTGGATAGGGTAACCATGCATGGTAATGGTCAGCGCTGGCACGAATGGACCTCCCGGCTCATCGTAGGCATCTTAGGTGGTGCGATTGTAATAGCTTCGCTATGGAACGAATGGAGCGCCATTGCACTGTTTGTCGTGTTAACCGCGCTTGCCTGGTATGAACTGCAAATTGCGTTTGGGATTCGGGGTGGATGGCGATTCGTCCCCCTGATACTGCATGTTTTGTTTGTGTTTGGTTTGAGTCTCCTGTGGAAACGCAGTACGACGAATCTGGCTGGACATGCCCAACTACCAATGATTGATTTATACGTTGGCATGGCAATTTTCATTGCAGGCTTATTGCTGGTCTGCATGATTGGCGTGATTGCTGATGCCTGTCTGCGCTGCCCTCAACAGCGAACCCCCATCAGCTGGGTGTGGGCGATTGGCTGGTTCTGGCTGACTACGCCTACGATTTTATGGCTGGTCGGCGGAATGATGCATCGCAATCCGTTTGCCTGGTGGACGTGGTGGCTACTCATCACGTGGACAACAGATATTTTCAGCATGCTGATTGGAAAATTATGGGGAAAGCATTTGCTGGCACCCGCAATTTCCCCTCGCAAAACCTGGGAGGGTGCCTTAGGCGGATTCGTCGCCGCACTAATCGCAGGGACAGTTTTGGCGGAGATTGGGGATTGTTTCCTGGGAGGCTGGCAAGAAGGCTTGCTCTGGTCAGCCTGTGGTGCATTCGTGGCAATCTTTGGTGATCTTTTTGAATCACGCCTGAAACGCTGGCTGGAAATAGATGCCATGAGTACAGTGCTGGGTGCCCACGGCGGAATCTTAGATCGGATTGATTCCTGGCTGGGAATCTTCTACCTGCAATGGATTGTTATTTCCTTTCGGGGCGTTTACGGATAAGGTTTCTGTGCCAGCACCCGTTTTTATAAGATGCGTGGCACAATTTTTGCATAGCATGCACAGTAGGGAGCGTTGAGAATGAATGATTGCGTTGAATCCAGCCAGGAATGGGCATGGCAAGAATGTCAGGATGGCTTGTTGCTGTGGTTCTTTTCGTGTTTAGCGGTGGCTTCACGGGGGCGGTCAGTGCTGCCCAGGACCTGTCATCCAGCCTGATCACAGCATTTCGGAAAGGGAAAGCCAATACGTTGATGCCCTGGCTCGCATCGTCTGTGTCCCTATGGATGCCCGGGGAAGAAGCGCGGGTCATTTCCCGCGAGCAGGTTCGCCGCCAGCTCCAGCAGTTTTTTTCCGCGCATCCTCCACGAGCTTTTCGGCTCCTCCATAAGGGAACCACTTCTCAAAACCAGCAATACTTCCTTGGCAAGTACACCGACCAGAAAGGCGCTGTTTTCCGCATTTACTGTGTTGCCCGTCCCAATGGAAAGATGCAAATCGTGGAGATTCGCATCACGAAAGAGAAGGGCTGACGGATGGACTGGCGCAATGCCTCGGTTGTAGCGGATCGCCTCATAGATGAAGCCCTTGCCGAAGATGGTGCCCACCAGGATTTGACAACGTGTGTCGTGCTGGGTGATGTCCGCGAGCACCCCATCCAGATGAGAATAGAAGCGGAGGAAGAGGGATGGGTTGCCGGCTTATGGGTAGTTCGCAAAGTGTTTGAGCGCTTAGCGCCCGCCCACATCCAGTTCACAGCCCACGTCCAGGAAGGAACACCCATTGAAGCAGGGACGACAGTGTGTCAGATTGCCGGTCCTGCCCGGGCATTATTAGCGGGGGAGCGCGTCGCCCTCAACTTCTTAAGTGTGCTGAGTGGGGTAGCCACCCACACCGCACAAATGCTTCAAAAAATCGCCAGATACAACGTAATCTTACTGGATACACGGAAGACCCTTCCGGGCTGGCGTGCCCTCCTCCGCTGGGCAGTACGTACAGCAGGTGGGCGCAACCACCGATGGGCACTGGACGACGCAATTTTAGTGAAAGATAACCACTGGGCACTGCTCAACTATGATTACCGTGCGGGCTTCGCACGCCTGCGCCACTGGTATGCCACAACACTTGTTCCACGTCCTGTTGTCGTGGAAATTCCCGAGCCGTCCGTACTGGAAGAAGTGCTTCCTGAGCTGGACTGGTGGGTAGATAAGCCCTTTCGCCTGTTGCTGGACAATTTCTCGCCCGAGGCAGTCCGTACAGCACGTGAGGTTGTACCCTCAGCCATTCCCATTGAAGTGTCTGGTGGCATCACGCTGGATAACATAGAAGCCTATGCTCGTGCTGGCATTCAGTACATTTCGGTGGGTGCGCTGACCCGGCATGTCCACGCATTGAATTTTCATGCAGAGATTGTTTCAGCCAACAATGAGTGCGCGTCGTCGTCAATCTAAGACATATTCTGACACGTCATTGCTGTCCTCATCCTACCGTGTACTGGTTGCCACAACTATCCATCCGATCTTCACCCAGGTGCTCCGTGAACATGGCTGGCAGGTCAATACACTGGATTCCGTCAATGAACAAGCTCTTATTCAGGCGGGCAAAAGCGGTCAATACGACATTCTGGTCGTGGGGACGCGCACACCTGTTACCGAACGCGTGGTTCACGCCTGGCAGGGCAAAATCTTTGCACGTCCAGGGTCTGGGATTGACCACCTGCCTTTCGCAGCGTTGCGCCGATGGAAGGTGCGCATTGTTCGTACACCCGAAGGGAACGCCCCTGCCGTCGTGGAATACACACTTCTGCTGATGCTGGCATTGCTCCGCTGGTTTCCCAGGCATCTTGCGGCGGGGGTGGTTCGTCCGTGGCGTCGTCCCTTAGATGCGATGGGCGAGCTCCTCGCGGGAAAACGCGTGGGTATTGCAGGTGTGGGACACATTGGGTGGCGCCTGGCTTCTGTACTTACACAGATGGGCGCCAGTGTGCTGTGCTGGGATCCGTTTGTGTCTGTGCGGCAGGTGCGACAATTAGCCGGTGCCCAAAAAGTTTCCACACTTCAGGAGCTCATCGCCTGTAGCGACATCCTGACGCTTCACCTGCCACTGACTGCCACTACCCGGGAAATCATTAACCACGAAACCCTACGGTACGCCCGCCACCCCCTGTACATCATAAACACGGCACGGGGTTCCCTGATCCGAATTCCTGACCTGCTGGTGGCATTAGACGAAGGCATTGTTCAGGCGGCGGCTTTAGACGTTCTGCCCTGCGAGCCTGAGTTTCGGGACGCACCCTGGTGGGACTCTCTGCGCCGGCACCCCCGGGTAATCCTGACTCCGCACATGGCAGGGCACACTGTTGAGAGCCGGGAATGGGTTGCCCGCCTGCTCGCTCAGAAGTTGCTTCGGGTGATGCGGTGGAGGAGAGGAGAGGGGTTTTAGGGCGGGCAGAGGCGGGCGGTGTTGGGG
>JALWYU010000069.1 GCA_026992635.1 Bacteroidota bacterium
ACCAACAACTCACGGCGTCAACCGACCATAGTACCGTGGAAACGGTATCGCTTCTCGCACGTGTTTCAACCCGCAAACCCACGCCAGAAACCGTTCTAATCCCAATCCAAAGCCCGAGTGCGGCACCGAACCAAACCGCCGCAGGTCTAAGTACCACTGGAAAATCTCCTCAGGAAGTCGGTGCCTCCGAATCTGCGTCAAGAGCTTTTCCACGTCTGTTTCGCGTTCACCGCCTCCAATGATCTCGCCGTAGCCCTCGGGTGCCAGCATATCCACGCCTTTGACGTAGCGGGGGTCCTGCTCGTCTTCCTTCATGTAGAAGGCTTTGATCTCGCGGGGCCAGCGGTAAACCATAATGGGCGTGTCAAAGAGTCGGGTTAGATAGCCTTCGTGGGCACCCCCAAAATCTTCGCCATAGGGAAAGTGTTGCAGTTGTTCGCGCCATAAGGGGATGTTGCGGACGGTTTGTTGCAGTTCGTGCAGGTGTTCTTTGGCGACGGTCAGCTCGTGGATTTTCCAGTTGCGTTTCTTTTCGTTGTGGATGTGGGGAATTTCTTTTTCCAGTTGCTGGATTTGTTGCTGGTATTGATGGATTTGTTGCTGGATGGTTTGTTCGTCTTCGGCTAAGAGGTCTAAGGTGGTTTTTCCGTTGACAGGTTGTTCACCCCGGATGATGCGGACTGCCTCGTCGTAAGTCAGTCTGGGAAAGGGTTTTTGGATGTTCTGGAGGGGGGTTGGGTCGCGTTCCAGTAGCGAGAGTTCAAAGGTGCAGTGCTGGAGGACATCCAGCACTAAGGTGCGGACCAGTTCTTCCATCAGATCCATGGTCTCTTCTAAGGTGTAGAAAGCCATTTCGGGCTCTACCATCCAGAATTCTGCCAGGTGTCTTCGTGTTTTGGATTTTTCGGCACGGAATGTGGGCCCAAACACGTAGATGCGCTTGAAAGCCATTGCCATCGCCTCGCCATAAAGTTGACCTGATTGGGATAAGTAGGCGGGTTCACCGAAGAAGTCGGTTTCAAAGAGGGTTGTGGTTCCTTCGCAGGCGTTGGCAGTGAGGATGGGTGCGTCCAGCTGGAGGAAGCCACGTGCTTGAAAGAACTGGTGGATTTGCATAATCAGGCGGTTGCGAATGCGCATGATTGCCCAGGGTCGCCGATGCCTGAGCCATAAATGCCTGTTTTCAAGCAAGAAGTCAATCCCGTGGGCTTTCTTGGCAATGGGATAGTCCCGCGAAGGCGCCAGCACACGCCAGTGCCGAACCTGGATTTCCACACCGCCAATCTGACGGGCATCTTCCCGAACCGTGCCCTCTATTTCAATGGCGGTTTCCAGCGTGAGTTTGTCCGCTTGCCGATAACTTTCGTCGCCGAGCACCTGCCGGTCTACAACGCACTGAACAAAACCTGTGCCGTCCCGCAGTACAATGAACACTACGTTTTTGGTGGTACGCCGGTTTGCCACCCATCCACGAACCCGTATACACTGACCAACCCACTGTTTCAGGTCCTGAACGTCAACTTCTGGGCATGGACACATGCCTCCCGGATTTGTCTTTGCTCTGAATGATAACTTACAGAAAACGGGAGGGTAGAATGGTACGTCCCAAAGCAACGCTTGAGCAACGCCTGGAACAAAAACTGGCACCCCAGCAATTGATGATCATCCGCCTTTTAGAGGTTCCACTTATGCAACTGGAGCATTTTATCAACGCCGAAGTGGAAGCCAATCCCGCCTTAGAGGAAGGACGGCCCGACTCCGAAATCGCAAGCGTGAGTGCGTCGCCTTCCGGCGAAACCAGTGAACCCTCCACGATTCAGGATGCTGATTCGGCTACAGCGGATGCCTTATCCCGGGCTGAGTCTCGTGAACGACTTACGGAAGAAATCCTTCCGCCAGAAATCCGCGAAGAAGAACTGACCTATTACCGACGAGGTGTCTACAGCGAAGACGAGGAGGAGCGCCCGTCCGAACCCGTTGCCAGTCGCTCTTTTTACGATCTGGTGCGCGAGCAAATCCGATTGCTTCCCCTGACTCCCGAGGAAATGGAGATTGCGGAGATTTTGGCGGGCTATCTGACGGAAGACGGCTTTCTCAACCAATCCCTATCTTCCATTCGGAATGACCTCTTCCTGTTTTATCAGCGGGACATCCCTTTGGACAAACTGGAAGAACTCCTGAACAAAATCCAGAATCATATTGAGCCAGCCGGATTGTTTGCCCGTTCCGTAGAAGAAGCCCTCCTCCTCCAGTTGCGGCGGCTACCCATTTCGGAGGAGCGCCTTCTGGCAGAAAAAATCCTTCGTCGGTATTCGGAAGATTTTTTCCATCGGCGATGGCAACGCCTCCAGCATCAACTCCAGGTTTCAGACGATCTTTTCAAGCGTGCAATTCATCTGTTACAGCAATTGCATCCTCATCCGGGTAAACTCCTGATTGGAAGAGAGGGGGGAGCACATAGCGAGGGAGCACCCCAGTACATCATTCCGGACTTCGTAGTGGAAATCCAGGAAAATGAGCCGGTGGTCTCATTGACGCGCGCCTTTGTACCCCGATTGCGTGTCAGTCCTCGCCTCCTCAAACTCTACGAGCAGCTCAAAGAAGGTGGGAAACTGGACGAAAAAACCGCACAATTCATTCGCAGGCATGTAGAGCGCGCGCGCTGGCTCGTGGAAGGGATCCTGCGCCGTGAAGAGACGCTGCGCCGTGTTATGGAAGCCATTGTTGCCCTTCAAAAGGACTTCTTTTTAACGGGGGATCCTTCGCAGCTCAAGCCTATCCGATTGAAGGACATTGCCGAATATACTGGACTGGATATTTCTACGGTTTCGCGAGCAACCCAAAACAAGTACGTTCAGACGCCTTATGGACTTTTTCCGCTTCGGTATTTCTTTTCGGAGCGCATTCAGGGCAGTGGCGGTAAAGAAGTTTCTGCCCAGGCAATTCGTCATGAGATCCAGCGACTGATCGCACAGGAGGATCCTGCCCATCCACTGACCGATGAGCAAATTGCCCGGTATCTGCATGAAAAAGGCTACCGGATCGCACGACGAACCATCGCCAAATACCGGGAGCAACTGGGCATTCCCCCGGCACGCCTGCGTAAGCGCCAGCTGCCCTGACCAGATCTATCCCGGAGGAATTCTTTTACGGAAACGTTGCAGTGTTTGTTGCCTGGAAGTGGAGTGTTCATATTCAGGAGGGAGGCATACGATGCCTGCGTCCCGGCCCTGTTCATCCACGCTTGCTGTTCTATTCTGATGTAGCCTGCTTCCCTGGTTGCATAAGGGAGGGCACTCTCCCCCCTTCTGTGCTTTCTATCTGAGTGAGGTTTTGTGCCCGGGGCGGGAGTCGAACCCGCACGGGGTTGCCCCCATGGACTCCTGAGGCCCACGCGTCTACCAGTTCCGCCACCCGGGCAGTGCTTTGAGTGGGCGCTGGTGGATTCGAACCACCGACCTCTGCCTTGTAAGGGCAGCGCTCTCAACCACTGAGCTAAGCGCCCACCCACCCCGGACGCCATCCATCGTGGGCACCGCAGGATTCGAACCTGCGACCTTCGCGCTGTGAACGCGACGCTCTCAACCGCTGAGCTAGGTGCCCAACTCCACTTCCTGACTAACAACAGAAGGCAGAGAAAAGTTCCCTTCCTCCCGCAAATACCTGCCAATGATGCTGTGGGGATTTTCTTTCAGCTGTTCAGGCGTGCCTTCAGCAATGATTCGCCCGCCCTGATCTGCCGCCCCCGGACCCAATTCAATAATCCAATCGGCATTCCGCAGGACATCCACATGATGTTCAATTACCAGTACGGTATGTCCTTTCTCCACCAGCTGGTGCAACACTTTCAGGAGGCGCACTACGTCTTCTGCATGTAAGCCTGTAGTGGGCTCATCCAGAATGTAAAGGGTGGGCTGGTGGATGCTTTTGGTGAGTTCCCGGGCAATCTTGATTCGCTGGGCTTCTCCTCCGGAAAGTGTTGGAGAGGGTTGCCCCAACTGTAAGTATCCCAGACCCACGTCCACCACAAACTGCAACCGACGGGCAATCAACGGATGATCCTGAAACAATTCGCACGCCTCTGAAAAGGACAGTGAAAGCACCTCCGCAATGTTTCTCCCCCGATACCGAACGTGCAGGACTTCGGGGCGATATCGCTGACCACCGCAAACTTCACAGGGCACCTGAACATCGGGCAGCAAGCGCATCTGAACAACCCGGTAGCCCATACCCTGACATGCCGGGCATTGTCCAGCCTTCGTATTGAAGGAAAAATGAGAGGGGGTTAAGCCCCGGGCTCGCGCCTCCGGCAACTGCGCAAACAATGTGCGAATTGCAGTAAACGCCTGAATGTACGTGATGGGTACGGACCGGGGCGTCTGACCAATGGGTTCCTGATCCACAGCATGGACATGTCGGAGATGCTCAGTACCTGTCAAGCGCCGATAGGGCAGAGGATAAACGTGGGCATTATGTAATGCACGAGCCAGAGCCGGATACAACGTATCCAGAATCAAGGTGGATTTACCCGAGCCCGACATCCCCGCTACACAGACGAACTTACCCAGGGGAATCCGAAGTGTGACATCCTGAAGGTTATGACCGGTTGCCCCTTCCAGCACCAGCCACTCGTCTGTACGGGACGTGTTTCTGTCTCGGCGATTCGCACCATTTTGCCTCTCAGATGTATCGTGCTTTTTTCTTGTGCGTACATGGGTGATTTGCCGAACGCCACGCAAATAACGTGCCGTCAATGTATCTCTTTGCAGGAATTCTTCTTTCCAGCCGATATTGACAATCTTGCCGCCGTGGGCACCGCCTCCCGGACCCAGCTCAATCAAATAATCGGCGGATGCCATCACCTGCAGGTCATGCTCAACCACCACCACTGTATTGCCCAGGGCTTTCAACTGGTGTAAATACCGGATGAGGCGGGGGATCTCAGCAGGATGCATGCCAATAGTCGGTTCATCCAGGATGTACAGGATTCCGGTGAGGGGTGAGCCCAATTGTGCTGCGAGGCGCAAGCGCTGGGCTTCACCACCAGAGAGTGAACGTACCGTCCGATGTAAGTGCAAGTAGCCCAAGCCAATTTCACAAACGGCGTGGACACGATGGCGCAATTCCCGTAACAGCTCTTTTGCAATTTGTCGGCGGCTACCGCGTAGGGCGTTTTCCACGCGGGCAAGCCATTCGCGAACTTCTGTTAATGGGCGCAAGGCAAGAGTGCCCAGATCTATACCTTCAATCTGAAAACAAAGGGTTTCGGGACGCAATCGCCTGCCCGCACATGCTGGACACTGGCGTTCTTCCATGAACTGGCGTGCCCATTCGCGCCATGGTGCGCGATCCTCACGTTGTGCCAGCGACAAAAACCACTCCCACAGGGTGGCAGGGGCATCCGCCAGATAGTGGATATCCGGATTGCTCCCCTCCTCTAAGGAAGGCAAGAATGAACAGGGTGTACTCAGGATGTCTTCCCACACCGACTGAGGAATTGCTCTGGCAGGTGTTTGTGGCGAGTATCCCCGTTCTATGAGGGCGTTTTCCAGCCATTGGCGCAATTGGGCGTTTCGTGTGAGTCGTATTAGCCGAAAGCCACCTTCCAGCACGGGGAGGTCCGGGTCCAGGAGGGTGTCCCACCGTGGAACCAGTGCTATGCCCAGTCCCTGACAGCGTGGACACCAGCCCCGTGGTGAATTGAACGAAAACAAGTCAGGCTCCGGTGTCGGCAACGCCCCACCCAGCTCCTCTACGAACAGAGCAGGACTGACCTGATCCTCCAACCGACGCTCCCAATCTATGATCAGGGCGACCTGATAAGGACTGAGTGTCAAAGCAGTTTGTAGTGCCCGACGAATGCGCTCTTCCCGGTTGTCCGACACAGTGAACGTATCTATCAGCAGATCAATATCGTGTCGGTGATACCGTGCGACCTCGGGCTTTTCCTCTACCAGGTTGTACCATTTGCCATCTATGCGTACTTGCCGATAGCCCAGAAGCAGCCATCGTTCCAGCTGGCGCTGATAATGGCCGCGGCGCCCGCGAACCATCACCGATAAGATGCTGATCTTCTTCGCGGAATACCGCCGTAAAATATGCCGAACCAGACTTTCTATGGATTGGCGACGTAACCGCTTGCCCGTCTCAGGATGGACAGGCACGGAGACACGGGCATACAGCAATCGTAAAAAGTCGTAAATTTCCGAAAAGGTACCCACCGTAGAACGTGGTGAGTAGGAGAACAGGTCCTGACGAATCGCAATTGCGGGACTCAACCCCTCAATCCGGCGAACTGCCGGGCGTTTCAACCCCGTGATAAACTGCCGTGAATACACCGAATACGTCTCCAAATACCGGCGATACGCCTCCTGATACAGCACATCAAACACTAAGGAAGACTTACCCGAACCCGATACGCCCGTCACCACCGTCAATGCCCTGTGCGGAATGCGCACCTCCACATCCTTCAAATTGTGTTCCCGTGCCCCTTCAATGACAATCCAGGAGTGGTCAGAGGGGCTCATTTCGCCTCCCACTTTTGCCATACTAAGTAGGGGACACCCCAGATGGCTTCCCAAATAATGGAACGATTCATCTTGGAACTTCCTTCTACGCGGTCCACGAACGTGATGGGCACTTCCTGGAGGCGAAACCCATAGCGCCAAGCCAGAAACTTCATGGCGATCTGGAAGGCATAGCCCCGAAACCGAATCTGTGTGAAGGGAATGCGCTCCAGTACATATCGCCGAAACAGTACAAATCCGCTGGTGGGATCCTGAACAGGCATTCCCGTCCAGAAACGAACATAAATAGAAGCACCTCGCGAAAGCAAAATTCGCGATAAGGGCCAGTTGACGACCTGCCCACCGGGCACATACCGCGAGCCAATCGCCACATCCGCACCATTCAGAAGTGCGTTCATCAGGTGGAGGAGATCTTCAGGGCGGTGGGAGTGGTCCGCGTCCATTTCTCCGATCCACTGGATGTGCGCCCGGTGGAGCAGAACCCAGCGAAACCCGGCAATGTATGCTGTGCCCAACCCTGCTTTTCCGGGGCGTTCCAGCAGGTGCAGGCGATCTCCCCACTGACGTTGCATTTCCCGTACACTGTCTGCCGTTCCATCGGGTGAGGCATCGTCTACGACCAGAATCTCCAGGTAGGGATATCGTTCTAAGAGTCCAGGCACCAGACTCGTTATATTCTCCCGTTCGTTGTATGTGGGAATCACAATGCATCCCGGTAATGAAACGTCCGGTTGCATATGCATACGGGATGCCGGAGAGGTAGGGTTTGATGACGTCATCGGGCGGGGTTCTGCGCCGGAATCAGCACCCATCGTTCCTTCTTTCCTTTTTCTAATAAATAGAAGGGGTTGTCTGGCGAGAGATCGTCCAGTGTGAGGCGTGCCGAACGAAGCACGCTGCCTTGCAGGCGGAGGGCTCCGTCGCGCAGCAGGCGTTTCCCTTCCGCTTTACTGCTCAGGATGCCTGTCTGAACCAGCCAGTCCAGCAACGACACACTGCCCTGATCATTAGGGGAAGAGGATCGGGGTAGCCACCGAATTGGGCATCCCCACTCTATTGCCCGTTCAATAGCCTGATGCTCCGAAAATAACCGGAAAAATTCCTTAGGAGAGGCTCCCGAAAACAACCATTGCGAAAAACGTGCGACAAACCCTGCCACTTCCGTAGCATGCACCCAACCTGTTAGATACAGAGCCAGGAGGTGCTGGGCAAAGCGCCGTTCCGGCGCACGATTATGGACATGCTGGACCTCTTCCAGAAGTGATAAAGGCAACAACGTCAGCATACGCAGGAAACGGAAAACATCCGCGTCGGCAACCCGAATCCAGAACTGAAAAAACGCGTAAGGTGTAGTGCGCTGGGGGTCCAGCCATACGGACTCACCACTGGCGGTTTTCCCGAATTTGGAACCGTCGGAACGTGTGAGCAGCGGCGTTGTCCATCCGTAGGCTTCCTGACCGGTTTGACGCCGGATCAGTTCAATGCCCAGCGTAATGTTGCCCCACTGGTCGGAGCCCCCCATCTGAACTGTACACCCGTAATGCTGAAAAAGATAGAGGAAGTCATAGGCTTGCAACAGCATGTAGGCGAACTCCGTGAAGGAAATCCCTGTGCTCAGGCGACGACGAACCGATTCTTTGTCCAGCATGATGTTGACGGGAATGTGTTTGCCCACGTCGCGTAAGAAACGGAGTACTGACAAGCCCGACAGCCACTCTGCATTATTGACGAAATGAGGGGGGCGGGCGGCGATCCGAAATAAGTGCTGGATTTGCCGCTGGATATGCACGCTGTTGGCTTCAATTTGTTCTGGGGGCAGCAACGGACGTTCTGCGTCTTTGCCTGAGGGATCGCCGATCAGAGCGGTTCCGCCACCAATGACGACGATGGGCTTGTGCCCATATCGTGTCCAGAAAATCATAGAGAGGATGGGGATCAGGCTGCCGACATGCAGTGAGGGTGCCGTGGGATCAAAACCGCAATAGAAGGTTACGGACTGCTGACGGTGCAGGTACTCTGCCAGTCCCCGCGAAACATTGTTCAGGAGGTGGCGAGCGTGTAAATTCGCAAGGAGGGGATGTGCCCTGTCTTTCCCTGAGGCGAGCTGGTCTGCTGCCGGAGAACGTTCCACTGCTCCGGACAGTGCTTGTTCTGGCGATGAGTTGTCCTGAGCCATGCCTACCATCGTTTTACTGTCCCTCTCAACGTAACGTACTCCTGTTTGAATTGGTTGCCTAACTTATCGGGAAAGGGAGAAATGTTTCCAGCGTATAACGTAGGTTTCTGAAAAAAGCGTACGTCCATGCGTACTGCAAAGTCCGGAGACACGTTGCTGGCACTCACTTCGCGAACCCAGAAAAAACATTGGATAATCCGGGCACAAAAGAAGGGATTGGGCTGTGTAATAGTAAGCAGGCTCCTGGGGTTTGGTGTGGGCATCCTTTTGCTTGCAGGATGGGTGGCAGGTTATGCCCAGGAAGAAGCAACTTCCGAAATGCTCACGGAAGAAGATGTTTACCAGATTGTCGTCCAGCAGATTCAGGAGGTGCGCACACAGAACAATATGGACACTTTGCTCGTCGCGGATTTTGCCAATCAAATTGCACGCGCCTTTGCCGAACATCATATGGAAACGCGCCAGACGGTGCGCGATCCCTCGCTGATCGCCAGAATCATGGGTGAGTACGGTGGAAATCCCCAGGCGCACTATATCGTTCTCACGGGGCGGGCACGCGTGAAAAAGGGGAAGCGCATCCTGGATCGCGAAACCGTTGCCCAGACCCTTGCTGCCAAATTCACCCAGAAGAAGCGGAATGTGAAAAAGATGCTGGATGAGGACTTTGTCTTTTTGGGTGTGGGTGTTCGGCTCAGTGACAAGGGCTCCGGGGTCATCTATGTGCTTTTAGGCAGTGCTCAGCTGGATAACCGGGGTGCAGACAAAAAGCTGCGCAAGCAGCTGGTGGTACGCTATACGAAGGGGCGACGTGGACTGATTACTGAATACGAAGTGGGGCGTGGGCAGGAAGACCCCTGTGCCGACGTGGACAAATTCACCGACTGGATCGGCTTAGCAAAGAGCCTGTCTATCAGTGGGAAGTACGTCTACATGCACTATCCGGATCTGATGGCGTTGACGCCGCTCCTGGACAAGAAAAAAGACGGGTTCGCCATAGAAATTGTCTTAGAGGACCAGTTTGCGTGTGGGCAACCCAATATTTTAGATTGGCGTCGTCCGTTCCGTGGGAAAGTACTCAAGCCCCGGTACGCACGGTACATTCAGGCGAAAAATGAGAGCGTAACCGGTGAATTGCAAGTACCCGTAGGTAAGCTCCCCGGCAGATTCCGCAAGTATGGAACCGGACTCAACTATGAATTCAACATCCTGGTGATTCAGAACAAACACTTTTGCCGGCGTATTATTCCGGGCTATCGCGATACGGTTCAATTTGAAGTGGAGCCCAACTTCCAATTTTATCCTGATACCTTTTACCGGCAGGGCGACAAGCGTTTTCAGGTCATCAAGGAGAAACACACCATTGAGTTTCGCATCTATTTTGAAAAGGGCAAGTACAACTACCGCTATGAGGACATCAAACCCATTTTGGACACGCTTGCGATTCCGCTCTTCACCATTGACAGTATTTACATTCGGGCGCATTCTTCACTGGAAGGCGACTCCGCGGTGAATGCCGAGCTGCAGATCAAACGTGGCACCAGCATTGCTGAGGCGTTGTTTTCCCGGTTTCCCCACCTTCAAAAAGTTGTGCGTATTGAACATGACGACTCCTGGGAACTGTTTAAGCAGGACATCAAGAAAGATCCACAGTGGGGTTGGCTGGCAGATACTACCAAAGCCTTTGTCCGGAATTTGCTGAATCGGAATCCTCAGCTGGTTCAGCACTTAGAACCGATGCTCCAGAAACACCGATTTGCCTCCGTGAAGATCTATGCAACGATTGACATTAAGGGTGGGGCTGAGCTGTTGTTCTTCCAGCGGAGAATGGACATTGCCGTTCGGAAAAAAGACGTGAAAGAAGCCCTGGCAATTCAACGTTATCTGATTCAGCGTGTTCTGGAAGGGCGGTATCCGCCAGAAGTGGTCCTCAACCTGAAAGTTCCTTCGGATCCGGCTTTTGCCCAGCTCCACCTGAATGCCTGGTGGATGAGATATTGGGCACTGGATAAGCGCACCATTACACCACAGCGCTGTCAGGAGCTCCAGGGGTTGGAACAGCATCTTGCAGACAATCAGGTGTTCCAGTACAATCGTCTGGTTTGTCAAATCCTGTATGAAGACCTGCCCGACGACCAGATTGAACCCATTCAGGAGGAAATCCAGAAATTGCAGGCGTCGCCTTTGCGTGCCAAAGACATCACGCGTCTGGACCTCTACTTCAACATTCGCGCACTGGACCAGTTGCTCCAGACGCATGCGCCCGATGACGTGGCAGTGCAAAGTCGGATAGAACGCCTGAAACAGATCTTTCAACCTGAAGAATGGGAATGGCAATGGGGAGGGAAAATCGCTTATCTGGCTTATCAGACGCGGAATGAGGACTGGGCTATAGACCTGCTGGAAAACTACCTCCAGCGGAATGTCCAGGCAGACGTGAATTTCTACAGGTTTTATGCTTTTCTGGTGAGCTGGAATGAGGAAAAAGTCCTGTCTTCGTACTATCGGCGTGCCCTTCTCAAATGGTACGCGAAGGATCCCGTAGGTGTGTGCGACCGTCTGGGCAAGACCTTTCAGGGTCCGTCCTTCCAGAGTGTTCTGGACCCCTACATCAAAGAATTGCGCTGTCAAAAGTGCAAGTAACGCGGTGGCAATGGGAGTGTGCGTACGGTTTGCGCCCAGTCCTACGGGACCTTTGCACATTGGTGGGGTGCGCACAGCGTTATTCAACTGGTTGTTTGCCCGTCATCACCAGGGCAAATTCATTCTTCGCATAGAGGATACGGATCGGAGCCGATACGTGCCCGGTGCCGAACAGCACATCATAGAATCGCTTCGGTGGGTGGGACTCACTTGGGATGAAGGACCCATCCGCCAGAGCACACGGACAGAGCTCTACCGGCGATATGCCCATGAGCTGGTTCAGCGCGGCTATGCCTACTATGCTTTTGACACAGAGGAGGAGCTGGAGCGTATGCGCCAGGATTTGCGCGCGGCGGGCGTACCCAACCCTCAGTACAACGTGTATACGCGCCAGTATATGCGCAACTCTTTGACTTTGCCCGAGGAGGAGGTTCAGCGCCGACTTGCCTCGGGCGAACCCTACGTCATCCGACTGTACGTACCGGCGGACCGCGAAATCCGCTTCCACGACCAGATCCGCGGATGGATTCGTTTTCAATCGCGCGAGCTGGATGACAAGATCCTGCTTAAGAGCGATGGCTTTCCCACGTACCATCTGGCGAATGTGGTGGACGACCACCTGATGGGTGTAACCCACGTGATCCGCGGAGAAGAATGGATACCATCCACGCCCATCCACCTTTTGATTTACGAAGGGATGGGCTGGACACCTCCAGAGTTTGCCCACTTACCATTGATTCTGCGCCCCGATGGAAAAGGCAAGCTCAGCAAGCGGGAAGCCCTCCAGCTGGGTATACCCATTTACGTGATTCAGTGGAAGGATCCCCATACTGGAGAGGAAATGCCGGGGTTTCGCGAACTGGGTTTTCTGCCGGAAGCCGTGCTCAATATTCTGGCATTGCTGGGCTGGCACCCACCTGATGCCCAGCGCGAAATCTTTACCCTTCAGGAAATGATCCAGACGTTTTCTTTGGAACGGATTGGCGCCAGTGGTGCCCGACTGAACTACGAGAAAGCCCTGTGGATCAACCAGCAATACTTGCAGCGTTTGTCGGAAGAAGCTTTTCGCCAGAAGGTGGCACCCTTCTTAGAGGCGGTGGGTGTTCCGCCCGATGCTTTTCATCTGGAACTGGCAAATCTTTACAGGACACGTGCCCATACCCTTCGGGAAATTGCGGATGAAGTCCGTGCAATACGTGAGTGGACACCGGTTCGGAGCATTCAATCTGGGGAGGTGTCTGCTTTGGAAAGTGTCACGCTCAATGCGTGCGAGCAGGATGCGCTTCAAGCGTTTCTTAGATGGTGGCGGGCACACACGGGAGAGGCTACACCGGACGTCCTCACACAAAAAATCCGGGAAATTGCGCGTGAACGGGAACTCAAACCCGGGCAACTGATGTTAAAGATTAGATGGGCAATTTCGGGGAAGCGCCAGGGACCACCTCTGGGCGCCCTCCTCCACCTGATGAAAGACAAAGCGATTGAACGAATCGCAAAACTCATAGAGCAAACATGAAGAAGCCAGAGGAAACCGACCGTCCGCGCTATCCCGGTAATTTAGACGTGGAAGTGGCAGTGGATGGACGCGTGTACATTCGCAAGCGGCTCACGTCCCTGAACACCTACCTGAACCAGCATACCAACGATCCGAGATTGCGCGGCGTAAGTGTAGAGCCGCGGTATGACCAGCCCACCGCACTCATTGCCGCCCTGTCCATTGTAGAATTTCCCGATGACCTGCCCGAGATCGCAACGATGGTCCGAGACGCAGGCTTCCACATCATTGACCAGATAGAATGCTCCATTCCAGGCGAGATCAGCCAGGTGCTGGCGACCGAAAGCAGACAGGTGGACCTTTTGATTGTACGCTTCCACCCTTCCGACGGGAAAATGCAATGTTTGCGCCTGCAACGGGAACTTGCTGACCAGATTGACATCCAGTGTGTGATCACGGTGGGCATACCGGGCATGCCTGCATTGGGTGCCAACTGGCTGTTCGGTGGGATTCGTCCTGGCCAGCGATTGCAACGCATTTTACAACGGGCGTTTCCCTATTTACAAAAAGGAATTTTGCTGGAAGCCCTGGAAAAGGGTGAGGTGATTTTTCAATGAGCCATTGGCTGATCACGGATTTTCCCCATCCCATTGCTATAGCTATTGCGCGAGGCTTAGCACGGGGCGGTGTCGCTCAGCCGGACTCCCTCTATTTGGCAGGAACGTTTTCTTCAGCCGCCACCGCGCATGTGCTGACACACCTGACGTACACCCAGCTCATTGAACAGACACGGCTTGCTGGCTGGCTCAGGTACCATTCACGACGCCTGAAAGGCATCATCTGTTGCACAACTTCAACGCTGTCCCTGCTGGACAACGTCCTCACTGAGAGGATACCAATCCTGGCAATCCTGCCTGTGTGGGCACAGCCCAAACAAGCTGTTGGAACTGCATCGCAGTCTCAAAGCGAATCCCAAGCGAATTCCAGAGCAGGACGACGCACTGTGCTATGGATTCCAGGATGGACCGGCGAAGAAGAATTCCTTGCTCTTGCCACACGCCAGTGGCAGGGCCCCCTATCCGAGCTGGCACGCATCCTTAGTCAGGCAAGGTACCAGGGAGGAACATGGATTGTCCCTGAGCCCTGCCAGGACTTCACCGGAATCTATTTGCAGGATCTGCTGACCTTGGTGGAGCAATGGATTCCGAAGCTTGGGTCCGGTCCTCTGGCTGGCAAAGAGTTTTTTGTGCCGGCAACCTGCACCCTCACACCCCATGCAGTGAAGCAGGTGGTGGAGAAAGCCATCCTTCTGATGCAGGGAACCTGCCAGTGGTCCGGAACAACTCCACATACCGGACAATCTTCACGAACCCAAACCACTATGCCACTCAGGACTCCTTGCGAACCTCCTTATCCTGGACATGAACAGTTACCTCTACCGGCATCTACGGCGCCCCACTTCATCGCCCTGCAAATGCTATGGTGGTGCCAGCGTCAGGGAAAAACGTTTTTCCATTTGCTGGAAGAAGCGCAGGAGTGCGTGCCCGAGCCGGTAGACTAGCGCATCCGGTGAGACTTCAACACCATGCATAGCAAGTGCTGTGGCAAAACGTTGAAAATGTTCGGGAAAAGCCGAAGCATGCAGGTTTAAACCAATCCCCACCACAACACTGCACCGTTCTCCGGACACAGGGGAAACTCCCTGAGAAACCCTGGTTGATTTATGCCAGCGGACCTCCGTAAGAATGCCACCCACCTTTTTTCCATGCAGGAAAAGATCGTTGGGCAACTTCACATGCCAGAACAACGATGAATGCGTAAACATGTGGCGGAGCGTGCTCACCACTACGGCGGGAATGCCGGAGCCCAGCCAGTCTACGATCCGCTGACGAAACCCAGGATCTTTCAGGCTTTCTCTTTCCAGAAGAGAAAACGTACTGGCAATGGAAAGCGCTAAACATGAGCCCTTTGCTTGACACCACCAGGGGCGCCCCCGCCTGCCATACCCGGCAACCTGCCAGTCTGTCCACAGGCATAGATAACGGGGATGAGCATGGAATACTTCCAGCAAACACCAAGCCAGCCGCTGCGTACTGCCTGTACCCCCAACGTATTTCCAGAAAATTTCCTCAGGCGAACCGGGAACCTCTCCGAATTCCATCCTGTTTCCTTTTTATGGAAGTACAGCGGGAATCATTACCTCCTTTGTGAACCTAGCTTGACGAAAAGGTGCGAAAAAAACGGGAGAAAGCCAGAAGGGTGATCCACCAGCATAAGCACGCGTACGGGAAGGGTGTGGAGACGCCATCGCCGACCATGTCGGCAAGGGCATCAGACTGGCAAGCCCTGACAGGGCCGCGGCCAATGGAAACAGTCCACCTATTGGAAGTGCCTGTTCCAGAGTTAATCCGTGAAATTGTTGAGGTCCTCCAGAAGAAACAGGGCGAAGAAATTGTGGTAATTGACCTTCGGGAATTTCCGGACCGAACGACGGACTTCATGATCTTGGTAACTGCCGATACCGACATTCACATGAAAGCCCTTTACGAAGAAGTATACCATCACCTGAAGAAAACCTTGGGGCGACTACCTCATCATGTGGAAGGGGTAGAGTACTGGCGATGGGTTGTGATGGACTATCTGGAAGTGGTGATTCATTTGTTTCTGGCGGATGTTCGCCTGCACTATGATCTGGAGAGTTTGTGGGCGGATTTTCCGCACTGGCTGATTGCAGATATTTCTGATTTGCAGTCAGATGATGGCAGTGAGGGGAATCGCGATAATAGATCGGCGGATTCCAACGTTTCCGAAACGGGCAGAGGTAGGGGTGTGTCCCATGGTGAAAAGGCGTAACCTTCATGACAGCAATGGCTGGAGGTGTGGTTCAGTGTGTATTTCTGGGCTTGTGGCGTTTGGTTCGTAAAGAGCATAGAAACAGTGTGTTGTGGTCAAGGGGGTCGTCAGCGCCAGAGCAGGACAACCAGAGTGAGTATGCCAGCAAGCGAGAACAACGACCGGGCGAGCGCAACAGGGGCAAGTCGCCGCGTGCCAATGTTTTCGTCATCTATTTTCTGATTGCTCTGGTGCTGATTGGTCTTCAATATCTGTGGCTGCGCCCCTCATATAAGGAGATTTCGTGGCGGTACTTTGCGCGGGAGCTGGCACCGACCGGCGATGTCGCCCGACTCGTCGTGGTGAACCGCGAATATGTGGAGATTTACATTAAGCCGGATTCGCTCCATAAGCCACTTCATCGGGCAGTAGCACGCACCTGGCTGGGTACACCCAATCCAGGACCGCACTATGTGTTTACCATCGGCTCTATTGACCGTTTTCTGGAAGATTATGAACAGCTCCGGGAACAACTCCGACAACAAAACAACACCGCACTGGAAACGGTGGATCTCGTTTACGAAACACGCTCGTCCTGGTGGCGCGATATACTCGTGTGGGCAGTCCCTGTCTTGCTGGTAATTCTTTTGTGGCTTTATTTGATGCGACGGATGGCGGCATCTTCGGGAGCAGGCATCTTTCAATTTGGGCGTTCCCGACCCCGTATCATTGAGGGGACGGAGCGCGTCAACGTAACCTTTGAAGACGTTGCTGGCTTAGAAGAAGCCAAAGAAGAAGTGAAAGAAATCGTGGACTTTCTGAAAAATCCGGAGAAGTACCGGGCACTCGGCGGAAAGATCCCCAAGGGTGTGTTGCTGGTGGGGCCGCCCGGTACGGGCAAGACGCTCTTAGCGAAGGCGGTGGCGGGCGAAGCCAACGTCCCGTTTTTTTCTATTTCGGGCTCGGAGTTCGTGGAGATGTTTGTGGGTGTGGGTGCGAGCCGTGTCCGCGACCTGTTTCAACGTGCGCGAGAGAAAGCCCCCTGCATCATATTCATTGATGAGATTGATGCCATTGGCAGAGCACGGGGACGCTACCTGATCCCGGGTGCCAATGATGAACGGGAGAGCACGCTTAATCAGCTGCTTGTGGAGATGGATGGGTTTGACAGTCGCCTGGGCATTATCGTGATGGCTGCTACGAATCGTCCGGATGTCCTGGATTCGGCGTTACTTCGTCCTGGCAGGTTTGACCGGCAGATCATTCTGGATCGTCCGGACCTGAAAGGCAGAGAAGCCATTTTCCGGATTCATATGCGTCCGCTGAAGCTGGCGCCTGACGTGGATGCCCGTCGCTTAGCTGAGCTCACTCCGGGGTTCGTAGGGGCGGACATTGCCAACGTGTGCAATGAAGCGGCACTGATTGCCGCGCGCAAAAACAAGCAAGCCATTGAAATGGAAGATTTCTTAGAAGCCATTGATAAGGCGATTGCCGGCTTGAAACGCAAGCGTGTGATTGCTCCGGAGGAGAAAGAGCGGGTTGCTTACCATGAAGCAGGTCATACGATTACGGCATGGTATTTAGCGGAGGTGGATCCGCCCTATAAGGTAAGCATTATTCCGCGGAGTATAGGCAGTTTGGGGCATACGCAATTTCTTCCCCGTGAGCGTTATCTGTATGGTGAGCACATGCTGTATCAATCGCTGGTTGCATTACTTGGTGGGCGTGCCGCGGAGCAACTTGTGTATCAGGAGGTGTCCACAGGTGCGCAAAACGACTTGGAACGTGCGACGCAGCTTGCTTACGAGATGGTTTTGCGTTATGGACTTGGGAAAAAGGTTCGGCTGCTCTCGTTTCCGGAACGTGCTCAGGAAGTGGCTTTCTACCGGCCGTTCTCTGAGGAGACAGCACGCCTCGTAGACGAGGAAGTCCAGCAACTTCTGGAAAATGCCTATGAGGAAGCGCTCAACCTTCTTCGTAAGTACGAAGCTACGCTGCATCGGCTTGCCCGAGCCCTCCTGGAAAAAGAAACCTTAGTTCGGGAAGACCTGGTTGCACTCATCGGTGAAGTGCCAGCCAGTGAACAGCGTCAGCAATCTGCCGCAGGGGAAGGGAGTCCATCGTCTCTGGCTTCGGACCCTTTGTCTGCTGCTTCTGGCAATCATGGTCAGCAAAGTCAGCAGGGTCAATCGCAGTCTTGCGGGCAGGAGGAGGAACCGGTGTCAGCGGCAGACCGGCAGCGTGCCTCTGCTGATGCGGCGGTGGTGACGGCGGCGGCGGGCGGCGGTGCCACGCCAGCCGCTTCCAATTCACGGACTGGCTCCCAACCTGTTGAAACCCATGACAGACAAACTTCCGGCGAAAACAACAACGACGACAACAACAAGACAGGGGGACGTTCGCACACCTGACCTGCCTGACGGACATCATGGACACACTCAGACACAACAATCTGCCGAGTCCACCAGTCCGGTAACTACAAGCGAGACCCTGCGCCAGCGTGTGCATGCTCTTTTGGAGCGGTGGAATGCCTCCGCCCGAGAAGTTCTTGTGGATCCATTGCTCTGGGAAGATGAACAGGTGTGCCAGGCTCTGCGGGCAATGGGCATTTCTGTTCAGGAGGTGCTTCAGGGGGTGGAGCCTGTATCGCCTGAGGCAGTTTATCGGCAGTGGCTTGTATCGGAAACGGATGCGCTGGTTGCCCTTACGTCTGTTACGGGATATATTCAGGAGACGGGCACGCTCATTCTTACGGATTCGCTTCAACAAACCTTGAGTCTGGTTGCTCGCTACCATCTTTGTGTCATTTATCCGGAGCAAATCTGGCAGAATCTGGAACAATGGACAGAGCATCTGGCGGGATTGCTGAGGGGTCAGCAGTGGGTTACCCTAGCGCAGGTGGTATTTGCGACGGGTCCCAGTCAGACGGCGGATATTGAAAAGACTTTAGTTCGTGGGGCACAGGGTCCTGCGGAGGTTGCGTTGATTTTTGTGGGATGGCGTTGTCCGAAAACATTCCGTGAACTTTTTGCCCCCCTTTTACGTTATTAGAGGTGAAGGGTTGTGGGTAGCGGGATTAGCTCAGGGGTAGAGCGCCACCCTCCCAAGGTGGAGGTCGCGGGTTCGAATCCCGTATCCCGCTCTGGGCGAAGGTTTGGAGGGGAGGGGTGTGAAAGTTGCGTTAATTACTTCGGGAAACCCCACTTTTTTTTCGTTGAGTGCCTTACCTTACTTTGTGTAGTTGAAGAGGAAGCGTAGTTGACTTAAAATTGGTGAGTTCATGCGGAAGTTCATGATTTTGGGTGTTGTTGGTGGTTTGCTGGTTGCCGTTGCGGCGTGCAAGGGCGAGACGGCTCAGGAGCAAAGTGCTGGGGAAGCCCAGGCGCCGACGGAACAGGTTGCCCAACCTGCTGAAGGGCAAGCCGCTGGGGCGGAGCAAGGTGAGGCGGCGGCGCAGGAAGGGCAAGAGCAAGCTGCTGAACAGCCGGCGCAGGCGGCAGAAGGTGCAGAAGGTGCAGAGGGTGCGGCGGCTGGCGAAGCCACCACGACTCAGGGTCAGTAGTTGTGTTGGGGTTGTGGTGGCGTGTGGTTGACGGGGCTGCCTGGCTGGTTGCCTGTTCGTCTGGTTGTTCAGTGAGGACAGGCTGGGCGGCGCAGGGGTTTCATCCGTTGTGCCGAGCCGTGCAGCACGTTGTCTGCTTGGTGTATTCCTACCGATGTGTGTTAAAGGTGCGGGTGGGGCGGTGTGGGCACAACGGATGAGTGACAGCCCCATGGGAAGGACGCCAGATTCGCCGAGTAGCAATACGGAACAGTGCATGGCATGGGGGGAACGAGGATGGGGAGGGGGAAACATTTTCTGGTGGACAGGTCAGTTGATCGGAAATCGTTGACGGGAAGGAGGATGGTTCGTGTGGAGATTGACCGGGATTCGGGTTTTTGCTTTGGGGTAGTGTATGCCATTTCCATTGCGGAGGAGTATTTGAAGCAAAATGGGTCGCTGTACTGTCTGGGGGATCTTGTGCACAATGATATGGAAATTAAGCGGTTAGAAAAGATGGGGTTACGTGTGATTCAGCATGCGGATCTTCAACATCTCCAGAATGTGGATGTTCTGGTTCGGGCACATGGCGAGCCGGCGGAAACCTATCGGATTGCCCAGCGAAACCGATTGCGTTTGATAGACGCGTCCTGCCCGATCGTTCTGAAGTTGCAGAATCGGATTCGGGAGGCGGCGTCTACGGCAATGCCTAATGCCCAGTTTGTGATTTATGGAAAAGCCACACATCCAGAACTGATTGGATTGCGCAGTCAGGTTCCTTCGCATATTACCTGCCTGATTATAGAAAAGGAATCGGATCTGGAAACCATTGACTACATGCGTCCCATTTATCTGTTTTCGCAAACAACAATGAATCTGCAGAAGTTTTATGCGATTGCTGAGGAGATTCAGCGTCGTGCCCGCGCGCAGAACAATCCCCATGTGTTTGTGTACGATACGATATGCCGGCAGGTTTCCAATCGTGAGGAAAAGCTCCGGCGGTTTGCCCGTCAGCATGATGTAATCCTGTTTGTGGCGGGCAGGAAAAGTTCCAATGGTCGTGTGCTCTATGAAGTGTGCCGTCAGGAGAATCCTGCAACTTATTATGTTGTGGAGCCGGCGGAGGTTCGTCGGGAATGGCTTGCAGGTGCTCAATCCATAGGGATTTGCGGTGCGACGTCTACGCCCCAGTGGCTGATGGAACAAACGCGAGAGTATGTGCTGAAGCTGGTTGGTGGGGCTGTGCGGGACGAGCATGCGGAATCTCAGGGAAGTGAGGCAAGCCGTTCTCGCCGGGATTTATCGGAGGGTGCGGTACGCCAGTGTACAGACTGTGGATGTGCAACGTCAACCACAACTTCCTTCTGATCAGGTGTTTGTCCGATGGAAGCGTGGTGGGTCAGGTGTTCACCTTACCCATGCATGTTGTCGCGATATTTTTTGAGGGACGATGGCGACAGGCGGCACGGGCAAATGGTTCTGGCGGAACATACTATGGGGTTTTGCATTGAGTAGGTGGTGGTTGGGTTTCCTTCTGGGTGTGGAGGCAGGCTGGGCACAGGCACCTATCCAGGGTGAAGTCTGGTTAGGGATGACGCTGACCCAGGTAGATGGCGATTCCTATGCTGGCTACCATAAAGTGGGCATTGGTGGTGGGGTGGGTGCCTGGCTCTGGATGACTCCCGCATTCTTTACACGCGTCAGCTTGGGATACATGCAGAAGGGGAGCCGACATACGCCTGCTTTAGGTTACCCGCCAGAGTTTTACCGGCTCAGTCTGCACTATGTAGATGTGGGTGTGCAGGTTGGTTTTGCGGATCGGGGTGGACTGGTTCTGGGCGCCGGTATTGTTGTAGGGAGGCTGGTGGGGTTTCGCGAAGAGGTTGCGCGCCGTCCTGTACGTCATTCGGAGAATCCTTTTTATGGGATGGATCTTCTTTTCCAGGGGGAAGGTGGATTACGTAAGGGCAAGTGGTTGGTGGCGGTTCAGTTTCAGTATTCGCTGGGTAATATTCGGCGGGTGTTGCCGGCGGGTGCACCGGTTCCCTGGCAGAAGAATAATGTGTTGTGGATAGGGTTGAAACGTTTGCTGGGACCTTTTCCCGAAAAAGTTCGGAAAAATCTGGAAGCATAGGAGAGAAATTTTTGGGGAACTTTTCCTGGGGGAAATGCATTGTTGTGCAAAACCAGAGTAAAAAGAGGGATTCATGGTGAAGCGATTGTTACTGGCGGGCGTACTTGTGGCTGGTGTGGGTTTGCTTGCCTGTAAGTCCGGCGGAGAAGAGCAACAGCAACAGTCGGGAGCTGGCGAGCAGGCAACGGTTTCTACGGAGCAGGTTGTGGAAGAGGTTCAGGGTGAAGGTACGGCTTCGGGGGAGGCGTCGGCGGAGGCGCCTGAGTCTGCGCCGGAATCTGCCTCCGCATCTGCTGTGGCTGGCGAGACTGCACCCGAGGCAAGTGGTGGTACTCAGGCGGGCGGTGCGCCTCAGGAGGAGAAGGGGGTGGCATCGGATGGCTCTACGGCACGTGTTCAGGGCCAGGATGGCGGAGCGATAGAAGAGGCAAAGGTCAGTGTGCAGGAAGCCCGAAAGCAGGTTCAGTCGCTTAAGTCGGGGCAACCCCAGGTGAAGTTTCCTGGGGGTGGACAGGGTGGTCAGCAGCAGCCCACGGCACCGAAAGGCGGGTTGCAACCTGCCCGTCCATAGCGTATCCATATATAGCAGGGATTGGTTGCTGGCAGCAGTGAGGGGAAGTGCGGGTAGTCAACGTGCGATTTGAAGAGTAAGGAATTTTCTGCGGAGCGCACTGCGGAGTAAGTGAATGCACAGGTAAGAATTCGGGAGCCATGCCCAAGCCAGGTAAGACCAACCGCAGTATGAAGAAGCGCTTTAAGGTGACGGGCACCGGGAAAATCAAGCATTACCGATCTATGCATAGCCACTACATGATGAAAAAGAGCAAGCGTCGGAAGCGAGCGTTACGCGTACCGGCAGTGCTTACTTCTCGGGAGGCAACGCATATCCGTCGGGGATTGCTCCTTGGCTTGAAAGGGTAGTTCCATTGTAAGGTTGGGTTGGTCGCGTAGTGTAGCGAATTCCTGGCAGCGCAAATTTTCAGACAATGCCCCGAGCGACAAATGCTCCGGCACGCCGTCAGCGGCGCAAGAAAGTTCTTAAGCAGACGAAGGGTTACTGGGGGCGACGGAAAAATGCGTTTCGCGTCGCCAAGCTCCAGCTGGAGCGCAGCTGGCAATATGCGTATCGCGATCGGCGCAATCGGAAACGTGAGTTTCGTCGCCTGTGGATTTTGCGCATCAATGCGGCGGCACGGATGTATGGTTTGACTTACGGTCGGTTGATGCATGCACTGCATAAAGCCAATATTCGGTTAAATCGGAAGGTGCTGGCGGATCTGGCGGTTCGCTATCCGGAAGTATTTCGGCAGGTGGTGGAGCGTGCCAGGGCAGTTGTTGCAGCAGCAGCAACAACCGCCACGGCGGAAGGCGCTTCCCCTCAGGAGACACAATAGCAATAGGAGGGTTGCTGAAGCGGGGTGAGTTGACAGGGGTGCATGCAGTCCCCCCCTGCCATAAACCACTTTGATCAATCCATGCAAATGGGGTATTGAATTTGAGTGGGGCAGGCTCCTCTAACTCAGGTGTGTTGTTGCGTTTCGGATTCTGGAACCTGATGGGTCTGGCAGGCGTGCTTAGCGGAGTTTACTCACGAGATGCCCTTCCAGAACCTTCAGGATGTAGGCGCCGGCAGGCAGTGCTGTGCCCAGGACGATTTGCTCGTCTTTGTGCAGGGTTGTGGTTTGCAGGTGTTGCCCTTCCAGGTTGAACACAGCGAGTTGGCAACGCTGGGTCTGACACCAGAGACGGATCCTGGAATCACCGCCAATCATCACGAACATCTGATGGGGGTCGCGCCAGACGATGACTGCCTCGGAGAGGATTTCCTGGTTACCGTAGATGATTGCGCCTACCCGGTAGATACAGGCGTTGGCACACTGGTAGAAGGTTTCATCGCGATAGGTCTGATCGGTCGTAGTTGCCAGGATGTCCCAGGTTGGGGCATCGTCGGGATTGGTGCCTGGAGACGGGCTCATCCGGTATACCCGGTAGTACTGGACAGGGGCTGGGGGTAACCGGTTGTCCATCCAGGACCACGTTAGCAGGCACTGACGCTGGTCTTTGTCCGGCGCAGCACGCAGGAGCAAACGGATTAGTGAAAAGGGATCTATACAGGGACAGGTAAGGGAGACGGAGCCTGCGGATCCATAGAAGGCACTATCTATGTCGGCAACTCCATTGCCGCAGAAACCTATTGTGGCATCGCCTGTCAAATCTGCTGTAACATTGGCGGCGGTATTGACCTGTACGCAGGAGAATAACGAATCGCCACAGAAATTGTTTGCTCCGCTACCGGTTTCCAGATAGTTTGTGCTGACGTTAGCGCCATTCAGGCAGGCGGCGCATGTTCCGTTGAGCACCAAGGTATCGGTATTGAGGGTGGAGGCAATACCTCCGACGTACGTAGCGCCGGCGTTGATGATGAACTGGTTGGTCGCCTGGATTGTTCCTTCGTTGTAGAGGGCGGCGCCTGAGCTGAACGAGGTAAATCCTTCAAACGAGATGGAGCCATAGTTGACGATGGTTACGCCTGTGTTGATGTAGACGGCGTTGTAGGATGTGCTGATGGTTACGGCGGCGTTGGGTGCGATGATGAGCGTGGCGCTGGAGGTGAATCCCCAGTTGTAAAGGGTTACGTTGCTGCAGATATAGACGATAGCGGTGCCCTGGATAATGACGTTTGTGAGGGTGTCGTCGCCTCCATTGAAGCACCATATACCGCTGGAAGCGATGGTTCCGTCAGTGAGTGGTGAACCTGTGCATGGGCAGGAGGGTGTGCTATAGGGTGGGGTTGGACAGGTTGTGGTTGCCCAGCTCGCCTGTGCAGATAGGAACAGGTTGATTACCAAGCTGATTAACCAGTTGGGCGGGCACATGCGCATTGCTATGGGATTTCAGTCTGCCAATCCTGAACTGCTTTGTTCCCATAACTATAAGTTAAGGTGTTCGGGAAAAAGTTCCGGCTATGCGAGGTGATTGTTTTTCACGGTTGTTTGAATAAACAACTGAAATACAGCAAAATGGGGGGGGGTAATGATGCTGTACGACAGTGTGCAGGTACAATTGATTACAAGTATGATACAGCGAATAAGCATGTTGTCTGCGATGCCATGCAGTTCAGTTCTTTTGCCAGAGCCCAACACAGTGCAAGAAACTTCTGTAGACAATCTGTTGTTTGCTTATCTAAAAGTGTCTGTCATGCGTGCAAAGCCGAGAAATGCTGGACGGTTGCTCAAAGTAATGCGTTATGTGGAGGTTGGTGATGGGCTCTTAGCACTGATCGTTCTGTTGCTTAAGTTGTATTTTCCTGAGGTGAATCTGTCGGTTGCATTAGTCGTGTTGTTGACGATGCTTGCGTACTATCATGTGGTTTACGGGCTTTTGCAGATTCGTCGGGGCTATCGCGAATGGGATGAAGAACAAGGGCTGGTAGAGGTGGACAAGCCAGGTGGTATCCAGGAGAGAGGGGAGCCACAGGCGTTTGGAACTGAGCGAAAAGTCCTACTGGATGTGGCGGAGATAATTCTTTCTCGTGTTGCGTTGGCGACGGTAGTGCTCGGCGTTTTGTTCCGGGTGATGAACTGGCCGATGGCAACCACGTTATTGCAGGCGGGGTTGACGGGATTGGGCATTACACTGATTGTGGTGTTGTTACGTGCTGGTGAGGGTCGCCGTCAGTATACCCGCCGTATGGTGATTCGGGTTGTGATTTATGGGGTTGTGGGGTTGCTGGTGGGGTATGGGGGGCTTTCATTTGGATAGGAGGAAGCCCGAGATATAGATTGCCAAAGAAGCATGTAACATTTGTTGCGAATTCTGTTTGGGGAAACAGGTTACTATTTCAACTGTACGGATACCAGTTATCAGTCAACCCAGCAAGCCAGAGGCATTACGGGGTTTGTGGCATGAGAGTCTGGCAGTGGATATGACGTGGTTGGGGCGATGCGCAAGGTTCTCACAAGGTTGGTGGGGTGGGTTGGATGTTGTGTGTGGTGTTGAATTGGGGACATCGGTTGTAAGACTTTGTTGTTTGCGGGTGTTTATGTCGCATACCTTGTTCATCGGGGGCGCTATAGTGGAGGGGTTGTCCATCTGGTGGGCGTGCTAAAGTACAGAGGACCCGAAAAGGGCGTTGAAATCGGAAGCAATGTACAGGCAAGTTTGGTTGTTGTATCTTTCTGGTGTTATGGGGTTGGTGGCACAGTCTGTGAAGACGACGTTTGTTCGGCATTATCCGGCGCCGGGTATGACAGGTGGGCTGGCGTCTTTGGCGGCACCCAATGGTCTTCTTTACATTACGGGGCAGTTTGATTATGGGTCGCCAGATTGTGTCGCCTGGCTATCGGCATTGACGCCCTGTGGTGAGCCATTGTGGACGGCACTGTATGATCCCAATGGTGAGAAGAGTGGCGGGTTGAGTCTTGCGTATGTGGAGGGGAACAGGCTGGCGGTGGGCTTGGGCGATCCGCCCATTCTGCTGTTGCTGGATGCCATGACGGGGAATGTCCTCTGGAGTGTTCAGGCGAATGATGCGGATGAATATGCGGCGGGTCTGGCGGTGGATACGGCACTGGACCGGATCCTGTGGACTATTAGCTGGAATACCGGTGATGGAAAAGTTCTGGTGGTGGATTACAATGGGAATTTTGTCTGGTCTAAGCGGTATTCTTTAGTGAATGCGAATTTTGGCAAAGAAGCATTTCATCAGATTCTTGTCTTGCCTGATACGACGTATGTGTTTTGTGGTGTAACATCTATTCCGCTTGGAACTTTTACGTTCAGGTATGACATATGGGTGGTTCGTGTAACGAGTCAGGGTACGGTGTTGTGGTCGCGTCAAATGGGCAGTCCCAATTGGGACGAAGGAGGGCTCTTCCCCTATGCCCGTGTGGATTGCTCTCTTTCGCCAGATCAGCGAAGCATTTATGTGGTGGGGTATACCCGGACGCCAGCCTATACCATAGGGGGTGGCCCTCAGGATGTGCTGATGGTCAAACTGGACACGGCAGGCAATCTGATCTGGGCAAAAACCTATGGGTCGTCTGGACAGAGGGAGGTACCCAAGCGTGTCCGGACGTTTCCCGATGGGCGCGTGGCAGTGCTTGGTGATGGATTCACGACAAGCAATACCGCCAACAACTATGCTTTTCTGTTGATTACGGACAGCAATGGTCAGATGCTGGCACTTCGTAAATACCTGTATGGTACAGAGACGGATGCCGTGGGCTTGGACATCAAACAGGACATCCTGCTTATGAGCATGTACAGTACGTTTCCAACTACGGGTGAGGACGCAATTTTGGTTCAGGCTGATCATACGGGGTATGTTCCCTGTGGGATGGATACCTTAGTTTGGGGCATGCAGGATATTACACTCATTCTCAATGTATCCACGTCATTGCCCGGTGTCAATTCAGGTCCGACAATCTTTTCCATTCCGACGGGACGACAAACTGTGAATTTATCCGATAGCTTCCTTTGTATTGCCTGCACAGTGCTGGATACTCCCAAAATTACACTTTTTCCACGGGATAGTATTTGCTGGGGTGATACACTGCGCGTTGTCTTTTCGGTGGATACCGCATTTAAGGGATGCCTCGTGAAATTTCTGGATAGTGTTCTGGTTTTTCGCGACACATTTTCCAGCGATACATTCTCTCCAGGTATGCATACTGTGCTGGTTCGTGCGCTGTGTGCGCAGGATTCCGTGCAAACTCGGGATACGTTCTGGGTTTTACCGCCACCACAGGTACAGTGGGTGGGGGATACAGCAGTGTGCTATGGGGATACGGGTACTTTGTCAGTACTGGTCAATGGTGGGATTCCTCCTTTTACTTTTTCCTGGAGTGGGACCGCCTGGCTGAGCTGTGTAATCTGTGATACGACGCGGTGGGTTGCCGGAGATTCTACTGCAGAGGTTCAGGTCATGGTTACGGACCGCCTGGGCTGCCGCGATACTCTGAGCATAACGCTCAATGTGTTGCCTTTGCCTGTGTTTGACTTACCGGATACGAGTGTTTGCTGGCATGATAGTCTTTGGCTGGGTGTTCCGGTTGGGGTTGCCTGGCAGTGGCGCCCTACCGAAGTGGTGGATTGTGATACCTGTTCGGGGGTGTGGCTTACTGCGTCTGAGAATGTTCTGGTTCAGGCAACCGTTTGGTCTGCAGAAGGTTGTGCCTGGACGGATTCTTTTTGGGTGCGGAGTCAAGAAGGACCCTACACTGCAATTGTTTACTGTCCAGATACAGTGTGGTTTGGTGCTCGTGTTGAACTGCGTGGTGAGACCGAAGGAGAGTCCTGGTGGTGGAGTACACCTGATGGGGTGATGGTATCCCTTCCTGACGAACTGACGCTGGTTGTGCAAGCACCGGTTGTAGTTGGCGAACGAGATACATTTTTCTTCTGGGCAACTGATGCACAAGGTTGTCTTCAGGGAGATACCTGTGTGATTCTGGCTTATCAGGAAGAGGTGCCCTGTACGGAAAGTGTTTGGTTACCCAATACGTTCACGCCCAATGGTGATGGAAAAAAATGATGTCCTGTATGTGTATGTTCGTCAGCCTGTTGAAATTCTGGAGTGGCGAATCTATACTCGCTGGGGCGAAGAGGTATTTGCCGCCGAACATGTCTATGCGGGTTATCCGGAATATCGGTCGGCAACAGGATGGGATGGAACAATCCATGGGCGACCTGCCCGCCCCGACGTGTATATGTGGTGGTTGCAGTATCGGTGTGGACGGCAAATCGTTTTTAAGAAAGGTGATGTTACGCTGTTGCGGTGAAAATAAAAAGTTTCCGAGGTGTGCGGAGTGTGTCAACAAACAACTTGTTATTTTTATCGTGCGAACGCCTGCCAGATCTTTATAGGCATGCCATTAATCGGGTTATAAAGCGTGAGCAAATACATCCCTGCAGGAAGTGCCTAGAGTGATATACGGATTCGTGCATATCCTGTGTGAGAGTTTGCAATCGGATAAGTTTCCTGGCTTTGTGTGACCTTGCCTGTGATTGTGGGAATCTGATATTGGATATTGCACAGGGAAAGGTTGGTGGGTTTCGCGGTCTACCCTCAACTTATGCATGTGCGGTAATCGTAAGAAGGCTGGATAGGGCTTTCCCCAGAGGTTGCAGATCCGTCAGGCAACATCGCGATGACCCGATAGTAGAATAGTGCATATCGGTCAAGCCCGTTAGGAAGTGTGTCGGTGTATCTTTCCTGGTAGAAGGGTATGGTGTGAGGCAAGGGGAATTCCTGGGCAGGGAATCTTACAATTTCTGTAAATGTTCCAGAGGGCTCATTGGTACGTTCTATTATCCAGTAAACAGGGAACTCCTCGGAGACATAGAACCAGTTCAGGTGGACGAGTCGCTGACTATAGTCTGGGACAGGAAGGGCTTTGAATCGGAAGACTCCAGAGGGAAAGGCGTACATATGAAAACACTTTCTCCTGCTCCTGTGGTGTATCCGTTAACGAACCATTCTCCGGAATTCCCAGCACCGCCACTGGTTACCATTGCACTGCTACCTACAATGCCTCTGCTGGTTACTTCGCCACATGCTCTGAGATTGACATTTCCATTGGTGGTTAACTTGATAAGGATGATGTCATAACCGCCATTGCCGAAAGAATTGGCTCTACCGGCGACCACCAGATGCCCGCTGGTTGTTTGAATGATGTCATAGCTGAAGTCTATGCCAGATCCTCCACTTGCTTGAGACCATTGTAAGTTTCCGCTGGGGTCCAGTTTGACAACATAGATATCGTTGGCTCCTTGCCCACAGGATTTGGTTGTCCCGGTGATGGCGTATCCTCCGTCTGTAGTTTGGATGATGGCTGTCCCTGATTCGTAATTGGCGCCACCGATGGTTCGTGTCCACTGGATAGTGCCGGTTGTGGATAACTTGGCGACGTAGACATCCCATCCCCCCAACTCTGGAGCTCCTGAAGGATAACCTACTATTGCATAGCCTTCGTGGGAAGTCTGGTTGATGGACAAGTCGTAATCGGGGTTTGCCCTGTCATTGCCAGACAGGAAGCTCTGCTTGAATTAGCAGCTACAGAAAAGGTGATGTCCATCTCACAACCCCACTCATTGGGCACAGACCACTGGCACCGATGTGTACCTCTTGTCCCGTTTGTGGATGCCCTTTTTGGCACTTCCGGTGCCTCCTTTGGCACTTCCGGTGCCTCCTTTGGCACTTCCCGGTGCCTCTTTTGGCACTTCCGGTGCCTCTTTTGGCACTTCCGGTGCCTCTTTTGGCACTTCCTGGTGCCTCCTTTGGCACTTCCTGGTGCCTCCTTTGGCACTTCCGGTGCCTCTTTTGGCACTTCCGGTGCCTCCTTTGGCACTTCCCGGTGCCTCCTTTGGCACTTCCGGTGCCTCCTTTGGCACTTCCCGGTGCCTCCTTTGGCACTTCCTGGTGCCTCCTTTGGCACTTCCCGGTGCCTCCTTTGGCACTTCCTGGTGCCTCCTTTGGCACTTCCTGGTGCCTCCTTTGGCACTTCCTGGTGCCTCCTTTGGCACTTCCTGGTGCCTCCTTTTGCCATTTCCGGTGCCTCTTTTGCCACTTTTTGGTGCCTCTTTTGCCACTTTTTGGTGCCTCTTTTGGCACTTTTGGTGCCTCTTTTGCCACTTTTAAGTAGCTCCTCTGGCACTCCAGGAGCCTTTTCTGGCATTGATCAATGTCCTTCACATCATTCTGGAGTCCGCAATGGTTCACACTCACGCCTTCAATACCCGGTGGATGTGGATAGTGCCTCAGGGAACAGTCTGTCTCTCACCTGTCTCGCTGGAAGGAGCTGGCTTGCCAGGGGTCATGTCTCCTGTTTCCGCTCTAATTGTCTCAGGAAGTGGATTCGGTGCTTCCTTCTGCTCCTGTTTGTTGTTCTTCTTCTTCTTCTGTCCTGACCAGGTATGCCTGCCTTTACCGCCTACTTCAATGACCAATATATGAGCAGGGCTGTAGAGCAGGCGTCGGCGCCGGCACCCATGCGCGTGTCTTCCAGCGCTTCTAAGAGTGATGCCACTTCCCTTATCAGGAGGGTGGGGTTGTGCTACAGCTCAAAGTCTCTCTTTGCCTCCTCTATGTCTATGTATGGAGACGTCAGTTCCTGTCGTTTTCTGGTGATCTGGAGGGCTCTTTCCATAAAGGCTATTCTGTTGCCCATTTTGAGTCCTTCCATCTGTTCTTCTGGCGTGAGCTGGATGAGGAAAGGGAGACATTGCCTGATTTCACGCACTTCCCTTGTTGTTCCATAGCTTTTGTTTTTGTGGTTAGGGACAGATATTGGTAAGGGTGCCGCCGGAGCCGGTGATGCCACCAGAGCTTACCGTTCCGCCGGAGCCAACCACGCCACCCGAACCAGCGGTACCGCCTGAACTGACGGTTCCGCCCGTGCCCACCTGACAGCCACCAGGGCAACTCACTAAGTTGCCAGCCCCATCCAGCTTCACCACATAGACATCCCTGCTGCCTGCGCCAAAGGAATCGGTACTCCCTGCAATGGCATAGCCGCCATCACTGGTCTGGATGATGGATAGTGGGACCTCCCACTCGTTACTTGTTCCGCCGATGGTTCTTGTCCACTGCAGGTTGCCAGCACTATCCAGCTTCACGACATAGAAATCGGATCCGCCTGCGCCAAAGGATCCGGTAATCCCAGCGATGGCATAGCCGCCATCACTGGTCTGGATGATGGAGTAGCCAACATCGTTACCTGCTCCTCCAATGGTTTTTGTCCATTGCAGGTTACCCGCCCCATCCAGCTTCACCACATAGACATCTGCGCTGCCTGCGCCAAAGGAGTTGGTAACCCCAGCGATGGCATAGCCGCCATCACTGGTCTGGATGATGGAGTAGCCAACATCGCTACCTGCTCCGCCGATGGTTCTTGTCCACTGCAAGTTGCCTGCCCCATCCAGCTTCACCACATAGACATCTGCACTGCCTGCACCAAAGGAGCCGGCATACCCCGCGATGGCATAGCCCCCATCACTGGTCTGGATGATGGACCAGCCCCACTCGCTACCTGCTCCGCCGATGGTTCTTGTCCACTGCAAGTTGCCTGCCCCATCCAGCTTCACCACATAGACATCTGCACTGCCTGCACCAAAGGAGCCGGTAATCCCAGCGATGGCATAGCCGCCATCACTGGTCTGGATGATAGAGAAGCCCTCATCGCTACCTGCTCCGCCGATGGTTCTTGTCCACTGCAAGTTGCCCGCCCCGTCCAGCTTCACAACATAGACATCGTAGTTGCCCGCGCCAAAGGACTGGGTCCACCCTGCGATGGCATACCCTCCATCACTGGTCTGGATGATGGAGACACCATCATCGCTATTTCCTCCGCCAACAGTTCTTGCCCACTGCAGGGTTCCAGCCCCATCCAGCTTTACTACATAGACATCATATAAGCCTGCGCCAAAGGAGTTGGTGTGCCCTGCAATGGCATAGCCGCCATCACTGGTCTGGATGACGGTGTGGCCGCCATCGTTATTTCCCCCGCCGATAGCAATACAAAAAGTATTACATGAGTCGGCAGTAACGGAAAGAGCAGTGGCGTTACCGCATCCACACTGGTTGCAGGGTTTGACGGTAAGGGCGCCATCGGTGGTGTCGGGAATGACGCGAAGGGTATCTGTGCCCTGTCCGGAGAGGATGGTCCAGCCAGGTGGGACTGCCCACTGGTAGGAGGCGTTGGGGCAGCCGGTTGCGATGTAAGTGGTGGTATCGCCCGTACAGGCGAAGGTAGGTCCGCTGATAGTTGGCGTGCAGGCAGGGGGCTGGCACAGCCGTGGGCAGGAGATGGTGTACCATCTGTGGGTGACTGTATCGTAGACTTCCAGGCAGAAGGAGTCAATGTTGAAAATCATGAGGGTGTGGGCGGGGTTCTGGATGGCGTTGCGTTGCTGTGTGGTGAGTCGTGGGATGAGGAGTCCGCGGGTGGTGTCCCAGATGTCCAGGCGTGCGGTGGGGTCGGGGTTGGTGGTGCCGATGCCGACGGACTGGGCAAGGGTGTGGTGAGCAGGCAGGAGAAGGGCGATCAGAACAGTCTTGATTGCAGTCTTTTTCACCGACATGGTCTTTGTGGTTTTCATGGAATAAGTTAGTGAATGCTTTGCGAATTGTTCCAGGGTTGCGCAGAGAATTGTCAGCCAGCCTATTGAGGTTTCGTAAGTAAATTGCAACTTTCAAGGGGTTTGCGAGCAGACATTTCCTGCAAAAGTTTGGGCATGGCAACAGGGAAATCAATCATAACACGCTTTACTAAAGCCAGAATTTCCAGAAATCCAGCACAAAATTTCGGTTTTGCGCACCTGGTAAAAAATTTGCTCCACACCTTGCGGTTGCTCCGTTCTTACTCTGGCGTGCTCTGCAAAGGTATCCATTGCATGATTCAAACCCGAATTTTTCCACACGAACTTTTTGGGGCTGTCCGTTGTTGTATGTGGCAGAAGCTGGGATCGAATGAAGGGTTGGCGAGCGCTGGTTTCACGGTTCGTTGCAATAGTAGGGGCGTGGCTTGTGGTGGGCACCTCATTTATTGTGGTGCATCATTGTATTGATGGCGAACTCATCCCACACTGGATTACAGGAAGAAGCTCCACCTGCGATGGGCATACCAATCACCACCAGGAACCGGGTTTCAACCCCCTGACCTGCCACGATGACTATCTGCCTGCCTTCCAGCGGATTGCCAATGTGTTTTCGGCGGGTTCTGACCTGGAGATTTTGCCGGAGCAGGATGGCGGACAGCCTGTCCCGGCTGTACAGGGAAAGATATGGGATCTGCTCTTAAGTGGGAAGCTTGCCGCAACGGCTGCTCCTTTCAGTGGGTACGATGGAGTGGGCTTAGCGGGTGCGGACGGTAGACTGTGGGTGTTCCTTTGCTGTTTGTTGCGTTAGGGATTGGCTGGAGGTGTGGGTCTGTCTGGGGGAGAGCCGCCTGTGAAGGATGCAGTGTACGCCCATGGATTAGTTCCTGTCTCCTGCAGGAGGTGACTGTGGGCGTATAGCGGGTGGGTGCTCACCCGGGCAGACCTGCCGATACCTGTGCCTGTGTTCGTGAAGCTTTTCTCGCTCTTTACCCAGATTGCATGATCCTGGTGTGCGTCTGGGGTCGTTCATCTGCTTATCAGGACAAAAAATGAAGGGAGTTTCGGGACATGTCTGGTTCCACAGAGAGCAAGAAACACGGGGAATTCAAAATTGGACAATGAAAACTGCAAGCTCCGGCAACCGGGACAACAGCAAGCTGGAAAGGAGACATGCAGGTCTGGTAGTGAGTAAATCCGGGAGACACGTCATGTTGCGGTTGAGCACAAGGTTCTCATGGGCTGTTCTGGCAAAAACGGTTTACCATGGTTGAAGCCATCATCCGATGGTCGGTTCGGAATCGGTTCCTGGTTCTGGCAGGGACTGCCGCCTGGATTGCAGCGGGGCTCTATTCGCTCAGGCATGTCAAACTGGGTACCGTACCTGACATTACCAACAATCAGGTGCAGGTGATCACGGTGGCGCCTCAACTCTCAGCCCTGGAAATTGAACGGTTTGTGACGTATCCGGTGGAACTGGCGATGTCCAACCTGCCGGGACTCATTGAGCTGCGGAGCATTTCAAGGGCGGGACTGAGCGTGGTGACCGTCGTCTTTGAGGACAGGATGGGTACGTGGTTGCCCCGCCAGCTGGTGGCAGAAAAACTGGCGGAGGTGGCAGAGCAGCTCCCCACATGGGTGAACAAGCCCTTTATGGCACCACCCACCACGGGTCTGGGCGAAATCTTTCAGTACACGCTGGTGGTGGACAGCGCCTATCGCGACCGGTATACCCTGACGGATCTGCGAACCATTCATGACTGGCTGGTGCGCCGACAGCTCTCAATGATTGACGGCGTGGTGGAGGTCAATACGTACGGCGGGTGGATACGCCAGTGGGAAGTGGTGCTGAATCCGCATCGTCTCAAGAGCATGGGCGTGACACTGGAAGAGGTCTTTGAAGCGCTGGAACGCAACAACCGCAACTCTGGCGGTGCGTACATAGAGAAGTGGGGGCAGGCAGTGTTCATTCGCAGTGAGGGGATTTTTCGCAGTCTGGATGAGGTGAAGCAGGTGGTGGTCAAGACCGTAGATGGAATGCCCATCACGATTGGCGACATTGCGGAGGACGTCAGGATTGGAAGGGCAGTGCGCTATGGGGCGGTGACCCAGGATGGCGTGGAGGTGGTTACCGGTCAGGTGCTGATGCTGAGGGGTGCCAACACGCATGATGTGGTTCAGCGCGTTAAGGAGCGCATAGCACAGATTCAGAAGAGTTTGCCGCCGGGCGTGCGCATCGTCCCCTATTTAGATCGGGCGGATCTGATCAGCCGGACGACGGAGACCATCCGTGAGAACCTGACGATTGGCGCACTGACTGTTATGGCGGTCCTGGTCATCTTGCTGGGTTCTATTCGGTCGGGGCTGGTGGTGGCGTCGGTGATCCCGCTTTCGTTGCTCTTTGCCTTTATTCTGATGCGCATTTTTGGGATTACGGCGAACCTGATGAGTCTGGGCGCTATTGACTTTGGCATACTGGTGGATGGGGCGGTGATCATTGTGGAGGGTGTGGTGGCGGAACTGGAGCGCCGCCTCCGGGGTATACGCAACCGTGTCATTGCTCAGGAGCTGGGCATCAGCATGCAGGAGTTGACTGCGCGGGTCAGCACGCGAATGATGCGTGTAGCGATTTTTGGTCAGATGGTGGTGCTGATTGTGTTTGCGCCTGTGCTGGCGCTGACCGGAATTGAGGGCAAGATGTTCAAGCCCATGGCGTATGTGTTCATGTTTGCGCTGCTGGGCGTGATGATTCTGTGTCTGACGTTTGTGCCTGCGATCAGTACGCTGGTGGTTCGGTTGCCGGAGCAGGGTCGTGGGCTCATGAGCCGGATTGAACGGCATACACACCGGTGGAGCACGCTCCTGCTCAATGCGATTCACCGGGGGTATGTGCCGCTGCGTGAGTTTGCTTTGCGTCGTCCGCTGCTGGTGATTGCCATTGCACTGGGACTCTTTGTGTTTTCCATCTGGTTGTTTGGCAGGCTGGGGGCGGTGTTCATGCCGCGGCTGGATGAAGGCGATATTGCTGTACAGGCTGTGTTCAAGCCGGGCACTTCCCTATCCGAAGCCATCCACTACACCGAAAAGATGCAACTCCTGCTTAAGGACTCTTTTCCGCAGGAGGTGAAGACTGCGCTTTGCCGGCTGGGTGTGGCGCGCATTCCGACGGATCCCATGCCGATGGACCTGGGCGATTGCTACGTCATCCTGGAGAAGGACCGCAGTAAGTGGCGCTTTGACTCCAAAGATGAGCTGATCAACGCCATGAAGCGTGTGCTGGAGCAATTTCAGGGCGTGAACTTCCTGTTTACCCAGCCTATTGAACTGCGTTTCAATGAGTTGCTCACGGGTATCCGGGAAGACATTGCAGTGAAAATCTTTGGCGAGGACATTGACACGCTCTATGCCCTTGCCGTGGAAATGGAAAAGCGCATTCGCGGGATACCGGGCGTGGCAGATAGTCGGGTGGAGGCAGTTACGGGCTTGCCCGTCGTGGTGATTCGTCCCAAACGTGAAGCTCTTGCCCGCTACGGCATATCCATTGAGGAGATCAACCGGTATGTGGAAGCGGCATTTGCCGGGACGCCCGTGGGTATCGTCTTTGAAGGAGATATGTTCTTTGACCTGGTGGTGCGCTTTGCGCCGGAGTACCGTGGCGATATTGAGCATATCCGGAATCTGTACATCCCGGTGCGGACTGGCGAACAGGTCCCGCTCTCTTCACTGGCGGACATACGGTTTGAATTCCAGCCCATGCAGATTTCCCGTGAGAACAGTTACCGGCGCATCTATATTGGCATCAACGTGCGGGGTCGCGATATTGAATCCGTCGTGAAGGACATCCAGAAGGCGATTGCGGATGTACCGTTGCCGCCCGGCTACTGGATTAAGTTTGGGGGCTCCTTTGAGAATTTGCAGCGTGCGCGTGCGCGCCTGTCTATTGTCGTGCCCGCTGCCCTGGCGCTCATCTTCATTATGATTTACATGGCTTTGCGCTCCTTCCGCGATACGCTCATCATCTACACGGCAGTGCCCATGGCAATGATTGGCGGTGTGCTGATTTTGTGGTTGCGGGGTATGCCTTTTTCTATTTCGGCGGGTGTGGGTTTTGTGGTCCTTTTTGGTGTGGCGGTCCTCAATGGAATGATTCTCCTGAGCCGGTTGCAGGCACTGGCTCGTGAAGGGATTCAGGACGTGTTTGAGCGTGTGCGACTGGCGACGGACGAGCGCCTCCGCCCTATTCTGCTGACTGCCATCACCACGATTATGGGCTTTCTGCCCATGGCGTACTCCACTTCAGCAGGAGCTGAGGTTCAGCGTCCCTTGGCGACGGTCGTGATTGGAGGTTTACTGGTGGCGACGTTCCTTTCGCTGGTGGTTCTGCCCGCGATTTACGTGCTGGTGGTGGTGGGCAGGCAGTTTCCATGGAGGAAACCCGCTCCGACCGCCAAAAAAGAAAGCGGGGGTGACGAAGGGAAAGGACCTGGCGTGCTGAGGATGCTCCTCATCGGGTGCGTACTGCTCGCTTCTGTTTCGCACCCTGTAAAGAGCCATCCGGTTGTTCAACATGCTGACTCCCGGCTTTTCACGCAACTCAGGGTGAATACGCACTCCCCCACCCTTCTTCCCTCACAGTTGCCCGTTCCAGCACATATCCCTTTTTCTCTACAGGAGACACCTGGCATGATCCCGCTACTGATCGCAATCGTAACCCTGTGCCTGCTCCTGGTTAAGACCCTGTACAGACAGCCTGTCGGAAACACGGGCACTTACAGCACCTGTGCGGGGACAAACGGCATGCCTTTCCAGAGCGGGAAACAACACAGCTGTTCAGGCAAACCCGCACCTTTCACCGCTGACAGGCAGCTGGATGCCAGTTTCTCACGCCCGGCTTTCCTCTCGCCCACTGGAAAACCACACAACATGCACGATTTCAGCGGGCTGGAACACCTGCAGGCTCAAAAACACATCCGCACCGCTGACTCTGACACCTGTTGCAAGACAGCACACGCCCGGAACAGAAGAGCACGCGCCACAGGTATTCCTGCCACTTCGGGAATCACACCGGTGCTCCTGGCTGCCCTTGTACTTTTCATGGTACCCGCTGGAAGCCATGCCCAGGAGCAACCTTTCACACTGAGGCAGGCAATTGAACATGCCTGGCGAACACATCCCGCTATACAGGCGCGGCAGACGGCTGTGGAGGCGTTCAGCCGGCGTGCCACACCCCTTGCTCTTCCCTATCGGGTTGCACCGCTCTACTCAGAGGAAGAGGTCGGGCTCGGGTCGCCAGGCATCCAGACTTATGGTCTTTCCACAGGCGAGATCAACCCGTTTGAGTACAGGTGGGAGCTGAAAGCCCGAAAGGCTGCAGTTCAGGTTGCCACTGCTTCTGCTGATCTTTCTAAATGGCAGGTTGCCAGACAGGTGGCTGCCCTTTACTGGTTGTGGCTGGCGCAGCGCCAGCGCCTCACCTACTGGGAGAAGCTGTACGTGCTGTATGCCCGGCTGGATTCACTTAACCAGCTCCGTGTACAGGTCGGTGCAATGAGTCCAGCCGAATATTCGGCATTTGCTGTGTTGCGCAAATCCATAGAGGCGGAGCTGGCTGCCACGCGTGCCCGCCTTGCCGCCACTGCCACCTCCCTCAAGACATTCCTCCAGATGGATACGCTCCCCCTGCCGGCAGATACGATACCCCTTGTCTGGAATGCATCGTTCTCTGCGGATGAGCATCCCGAGGTGAGGGCGGCATCGGCACAGGCTCAGCTGGTTCGGGCGCGTGCCCGCCAGCAAGCCGCTGCCCTCCTCCCCTCCCTCTCCGCCACTTACGGCTGGCAGCGTATTGACCGTGTTGCAGGCTACCGGCTGCTGGAAGTGGGGATCTCCATTCCCATCAACGTTCTGTCGCCAGTCCGTGAAAAACAAGCTGCGATGCTCTTCACCCAATCTGCCACGCAACAGGTGGAAGCCACACGCCTCTCACTGACCACCATGTGCCTGCAAACCCGTGAGCAACTCACTCAACTCCAGCCACTCCTCACTGAATACGCCTACCAGACCATCCCCCTGCTCCACCAGCAGGAACAGGCGTACCGCACCATGTATCAGAAAGGGCAGATCAACTACGCCGAGTACGTGGCGTTGCTCACCAGCCTCATCAACACCGCCTCCACTTACTTCAATCTCCTTGAATCGTACACAGAAACCCTTGCTCAGTGGCTCTACTGCACAAAACAAATTCCCTGAAATCTGACCAGCCATGCGCAGGTCGCTTAACTTGCTCAGGACATTCCTGCTCAGTGCGTTACTTACTGGCTGGGGTCCCGCCCTCTTCTACGGCTGCAAGAACCACCAGGACAACCACGAACATGAACATGCTCAGGATCACAACCACAGCGAAGAAGAGCACCGGGAAGGTGCAGGTGCTGACCACGAAGCCGATACGCTCACTTTCACACCTGAACAGGTCCGCCTGATGGATATTGCGGTTGCTTCCGTGCGCAGGCTTCCCTTTTCGGATGGGATTCAGGTGACGGGCAGACTGGAGCTCTACCCGCAGAATCGGGCGTCGGTCAGCGTCCCCCTCCCTGCCATCGTGGAGCGCATAGAGGTGATTGAGGGCGACCGCGTGCGTAAAGGCATGCCCATTGCTTACGTCTCCCACCCCAGCTACATTGAGCTGCAGGAGGAGTACCTGCGCTTGCGTGCGCGCCTCCCCTACTTGCGCAGTGAGTTCAGGCGCCTGGAAGAACTGCACAAACAGGGGTTTGCCTCCACTCGCGAGTACCAGCGTGCTTATGCGGACTATCATGAGGCGCTTGCCCGACTCAAGGCACTCACCGCCACACTCCTCACCCTCAACATAGACACTGCACGTTTGAATCGGGGTGAGGTCACGCGTCTGGTGCCGGTGCTGGCGCCCATCACGGGCTACGTGCACAAGATTCGCGTTCACATTGGTGAGCTGGTGGAGGGGGGCACGCCCATTGCCGAGCTGGCGGAAAACCGCAAGATGCACGCCGACTTTCGCATTTACGAAAAGGATGTGTGGCGTGTCCGTGAGGGGATGCGTGTACTGTTTCGCGTGGCGGGCAAACCCAATCTGTATGTAGCACGGATTCATGCGTTGAGTCCCGCCTTTGAGACGGACGTCCTGTCTGTGCATGCGCATGCTCATCTGGATAATTCTGTGGGTGATCTGATGCCGGGCATGTATGTGGAGGGGCGCATTCTGTTGCAGGAGGATACGCATCTGGTGGTTCCCTCTCGGGCAATCACGCATGTACAGGGCAAGCCTGTGGTGTTTGTGGCGGTGGATACGGGTGCGGTCTGGCGGTTCGTCCCTGTGGAGGTACGTCCCGTTGCGGAGGTCCTTGAGCACACGGCAATCTATGGTCCGCTCAGTGAAGGGATGCTGGTGGCAGTTAGCGCAACACCCCTTTTGGCAGGCGAGCTCCAGAAGGAATTGCTGGTGCACGAGCATTGACCTAGTTTTTGCTGGGGGGACGTCCGTATGGATTGGACTGGCTTTGGATGTGGGTTATTCGTTGGCGCATTAGGTCTTTCGGTAGGGAACTTTTGTCTGGGTAGGCGCAGTTGGGCGTAAATGGATAAGAAGGGGTTTGGACAGGGTGGGCAGGGGCAAAACGGGAGGTTTTCATGGCTGTGGATTCCCTGTCTTCGGGAAGGGGGTATTACCAGCGTGTTCGGGCTTATCTGTTCAGGAAGGCGGGGGGTTCGTCGGATGTCGGCTCCCGGCAGGTTGTAACGGTTGTCCTGACGGATCGGTACATTCACGTTGTGGAGGAGAAGTTGTATTTCTCGCCGGAGGTGGTTCGGATCGTGCCGGTGCATGGGGGTTTGTCCTGGCGGATAGAGACGCCCGCTTTAGAACTGGAGATCACGCAGGGCAGTCTTGTTGAAGAGTGGTATCGGCGTGTGCGTGGACGCCAGAAACGCCAGGGCTTGCGTACGGCTTCTCTGATTGTGTCGGCGGTTGTAGGTCTGATTCTTCTGGGTTTACTGGTTTGGGTGGGGTGGTGGGGGCTTCGCCAGGCCGCGCGCGTTGTGGCGCAGGCAATTCCCCATTCGGTAGAGCAGGCAGTGTTTCAGGATTTGATCCCGGTACTGGATGCGCAGGGGGAGTGGCAGCCTTCTCAATTGCCGGATTCTACGCGTCAGCACATTGAAAGGTTGTTTGCCCAATTGCGTGCCCATGTAGATCTTCCGATGTCTGTTGGTCTGTATTTTCGTTCCATGCCGGGTGTGCCCAATGCGTTTGCGTTTCCGGGTGGACACATTGTCATTACGGATGAGCTGATTCGGCTTTCTGTGGATTCGCCCTATTATCGGGATATTGCGGGTGTACTTGCGCATGAGCTGGGGCATCTGTACTATCGTCATTCCTTGCAAAATCTGAGTATGCGGATTTTGTTGACAATTCTGGTTGATCACTCGGTGGGTGGGTCGGAGGTTCTGCGCGAAATGAGCGAAAGGATGCTGTTACTGCATTACAGTCGGGGGATGGAAACAGAAGCGGACGAGTTCGCCCGGAGTCTATTAGACACAGTGGGGATTTCACCCTGTTATCTGGCGCGTCTTTTACGGGATTTGGCGCAACTCAGTGGTGGGGGCGGGCAGGTACCGGTTTGGCTGAGTACGCACCCTCCTGAACAAGCGCGTATTGATTTGTTATGTCCTGGAGATGGGGATTCGGAAACGCCGTAGGCAATCCTCTAAGTGGGGTGGACGACGGCTCAAACGATGCCTCACTGCTTCTTGCAGTGCCTGCCATGAGGGGTACTCATTGGGAAACAGTGGTGCATCTATGTAGACGAGGATTTCGCCGGGTAGACCACCGTATTGCCCCTGGTCGGGCATCCGGCAGAGTGTACTCCACATGCGGACTGGTACGATGGGTGTGCGGGTTTCCTTTGCCAGGATGAATGCTCCGGGTTTGAGGGTTTGGAGGTGGGAGCTGAGATGGATGGTGCCCTCGGGAAAGATCACGAGTGACCACCCTTGCTGCAGGCGGGTACGGGCTTGCTGACGGAGGGCGCGACCCGCCTGAGGCGTCCCGCGCCGAACGATCACATCCAGATTGCGGAGGAACCAGGCGAATACCGGATTGCGCACCAGTTCGTGTTTGGCGACGAAGCTGATGGGTGCCGGCAATCCTTCCAGCAATGCGTGGATATCCAGGTAGGACCGATGAGTAGGGCAAAAGATAACGGGGTGGTTTTGCAATCGGTGGATTTTCAGGAATTCTGGGTGGGCAATGACGCGGACGCGAATGCCTGTGCCCAAGCCAGTAAGGACTGCCCATATCTGCCGGAGGCGGTGGAGCCAGTGTGGTCGCCATCTTGCACCCCCTACAATGAACAATCCGATTGCTAGAGGTAAGATGACCAGGACGAATCCGAGGGTGGCGCATGCGTAGTACCAACCGACCCAAAGCCAGTGCAGGGCACGGCGCACATTTCTGAATTTTGCAAGAAGCAATATTTTCTCTTAGTAAGGTACCTTAACCAGAGGAAGCCATTGTCAGGGAGAGCGCAGAGCTCTTTTTTCGGGAGGAGGGGATTGCGGTGGTTGTGGGTGGGGCTCGTCGTTTGAAATCGTGGAGGGCGCTGAATCCTTTTTCCATGGAGTTTGCCGTACTTGGACTGGGCATCATCATCATTGTGGCTTATCTGTTGGAGGATTTGTATTTGCGTTTTCGGATTCCCGATGTGTTCATTTTGATTTTGATTGGCGTGATTTTGGGTCCGTTGACGCGGTGGTTACCGTCTGAGAGTCTGGGTCATGCGCATCTGGTGGTTGCGAAGATTGCGCTGGTGTTGTTGTTGTTTCGTGAGGGTTTGGAGTTACAGGGTCGTGTATTGTGGGAGTCGTTTCGTCAGGCGACGGTTCTGGCGTTGGTGGGTTTTCCGGTGTACGCGGCAGTGGGTGGGTTACTGGCGTGGTTGTTCTTTCCGTCGTTGACGGTGATGGAAATAGTGTTGCTGGGTACGATGCTGGGTGCGACGTCGGCGGTGGTGGTCATTCCGATGTTGAAGGGGTTGAATGTGTCGGATCGTCTGACGTATACGGCGGTGCTGGAGTCTACGGTGGCGGATGTCCTGGCGATTGTGGTCACCTTAGCGCTTTTGGAAACGTATCACATTAAGGGTTTTCTTGTAGGCAAGTTGATTGGCACGATTTTGTATTCGTTTGTGATGGCGGGTTTACTGGCGGTGGTGGCGGGCTGGCTCTGGATGCTCTTTTCTACGAAGTTGACGTTTTTCCCGACGACGACGTTAAGTCTTGCCGCGTACCTGTTTGTGGTGTTTGGGGTTGCGGAGTTTCTGGGGTATAGTGGAGCGGTGGCGGCGCTGGTTTTGGGTATTGTGCTGGGGAATTCGGATGCGTTGACGCGTCAGCTCAGGAAAATTCCTTATCCGAGTGCATTGCGTGTTTCACCGTTTGAAATGAACGATCTGCGTCGCAAGATTTTGGAAGAGATGGTTTTTCTCATTAAGGTGTTTTTCTTTGTGTTGTTGGGTATTTCCATGGATGTGCTTACGGTGGAGGCGCTATGGTATGGTCTGGCGGTTTCTGGCAGTTTACTGGTGATACGCTGGTTTATTGTCCGATTTGTTTTGCCGCGGTCGTTTTCGTGGCAGGAGGGTGCGGTACTCGCCTGTTTGATTCCTCGGGGTGTGGTGCCTGCTGTACTTTCTTTGTGGGTACTGGAAGAGGGGTTAGCAGGTGGTTCACTCATTCAGAAAGGTGCCTATTCCACGATTTTGATTTCCATTGCGTTGACGGCATTGCTGATTTTGTTGATGGAGCGTCCGGGGTTACGTCGTGCGTTTGTACATCTTTATCTGCGTTTTCCGGGTGGGAAGGGGCGGTCGTTGGTAGCGGGTCGTGAGCAGGATCAGGTTGTGGCGCTGGAGGGTGCTTCCGGTGGTGGGACTTCTGCGGGGAGTGAATCTGGGGAGGCGACGGACATAGGGCGGGAGCACTCTACAGGCTCCTCTTAACGGGAAAGGCAACAGGTATGTAGGGTGGAAGGGGTGGTGAGGAGATGGATGGGGTGCTGGGTTATTCCTGGTTGGTGGATGGATTTTCGGTTGTGGATTCGGTGGAAGTTGAAGGGGTTTCTGGCGAGCTTGTCGTGTGGTATTCCTGGAAGGAGTAGTCGGGCAGGGTTTCTTCGTGGATTTTTGCGAGTGTGGTCTGGATTTGCTGGAAGAGGGTGTTGAGTTCGGGTTCCAGGATACGGATTGTGCGCTGGATGGTGGTTTTCCCCTGTTGTTCTATTTCTACCAGCTGGACACAGACTTTTCGTTTGGGCGTGAGGAGAATTTCGATTCGGAAGCGCCTGCCGGGTCCGACGCGAAGCGTTGTTCGTCCTAACATTCGTTCTTTTCGTTTGCGTGTGGTGGTGGTAGATCGTCCGCTGCTTGTGGTGTTGGCGGGTGAATTGCGTCGTGAAGGGCGTCGTGTCAATTCTCGCTGGTTCATTGTTTCCTTTTTGGAGGTAAAGTAGTGCATGCTGACAAAACTTTATTTTAAGTTTCCGGAAGGGGCTACCTTGTAAGATGGAGTTTTGGGTGTTTTTCACCGGGGAAAGCGAAAAGAGCGCATAGGATTGAACACCTGGAGACATGGCGCGCAAGAAGTTGTACCTGGAAGTGGTGGAGGTGACGCTTTTGAAGGAGGGGGGAGAGATCACGCCCAGTTACGTGGTGGTTCTTTATCAGCCTGAGCGCAAGAAGGTTCTGCCTATTATCATTGATTTTCCGGTGGCGTATGCCATTGAAATTGCTTTGCGCAATCAGCGTACGCTTCGCCCCCTGACGCATGACCTGATGAAATCCATTTTGAAGGGGTTTGGCATTCGGGTTCGTGAGGTCATCATCAGCGATTTCAAGAACAGCATATTTTATGCGACGGTGGTTTGCGAGCAGGATGGGACGGTTCAGGAGTTTGATTCACGGGCGAGCGATGCCATTGCGCTGGCGTTGCGCTTTCAGGCGCCTATTTACGTATATGCCAGCATTTTGCGGGAGGCAGGGCTGGATATGCAGACTGCGGAGGAGCAGGGGCAGACTTCGCGGTCGGAACCGTCTGGCGTGTCTCGGGGTGCCAGCACCTCGGCGCGCACGCGTGCTGCGCCTCCCCGTCGTATTTATACGCTGGAAGAGCTCAAACCTGAAGACCTTAAGCATTTTTCCGAGACTGAGCTGGAGGAGTTGATGGAGGAGGCGGTTCGTCGGGAGTTGTTTGAGATTGCTGCCTGGATTCGCGATGAATTGCAAAGTCGGCGGAAGCAGGCGGGCGGTCCGAAGGGAGGGGGTTCGGGTGGTGGTCCGGAAGCCCAGGCGTGAGCGGGTCATGGATTGGGAGGAGGGCTTTCGCTGGTTGCGTGTTTTGCTGGGGTTTGTGGTGTTGTATGGGCTGGCGTGGGTGCTCAGTGAGGATCGGCGTCGGGTTTCTTGGCGTGTGGTGGTTTGGGGGATTGTCTTGCAGTTTGGATTGGCAGGGCTTGTTTTGTTCATGCCTGGCGTTCAGCATGTTTTTTCTGTTGTGGCGCAGTTTTTTGTGAAGGTTTTTGAGTTTGCGCGGGAGGGGGCAGAATTTCTGTTTGGTGCGCTGGTTGCTGAGACGGATCGTTTTGGTTTTATTTTTGCGTTCCAGGCGTTGCCCACGATTGTGTTTTTCTCTGCTTTGTCGGCGTTGTTGTTTTATCTGGGTGTGTTGCCGTGGGTGATCCGGCAGTTTGCCCGGCTCATGCAGTGGACGATGCGGATTTCGGGTCGGGAAGCCCTCGCTAGTGCCGCCAATGTGTTTGTGGGTCAGACGGAGGCGCCCCTGTTGATTCGTCCTTATTTAGATCAGTTGACACGGTCTGAGCTTTTTTGTCTTATGGTGAGTGGGATGAGTACGATTGCCGGGAGTGTCCTGGCGGCGTATGTGGGTTTCTTAGGGGGGGATGACCCTGCCCAGCAGCTTTTTTTTGCCCGGCACCTTCTGTCTGCTTCTGTGATTTCGGCGCCGGCAGCGGTTGTCATGGCGAAGCTGATGATTCCTGAGCGCGAGGAGGTTTTCCGCGGGTCTGCAAAGTCTGAATCTGTACGGTCTGTGGAGGCGGTGCGTATGGGCAGGAATTTACTGGAGGCGTTAGCCCGGGGTACGCACGATGGTATTCGCTTAGCGGTGAATGTAGCGGGTATGCTGATCGCGTTCATTGCGCTGGTAGCGATGGTGAATTATTTGCTGGAGGAGGGGCCGGGCAGGTGGTTTCATTTGAATGACCTGGTTACCCGGTGGACGCAAAATCAGTATACCGCGTTTAATTTTCAGTCGGTGATGGGATTTTGCATGATGCCGGTAGCGTGGTTACTGGGAGTGCCCACGTCTGACCTGCTCCTCGTAGGTCAGCTCATTGGCGAGAAAACGATTTTAAACGAGTTCTATGCGTATGTTTCGCTGGCGCGGATGCGTGAGATGGGTTTGCTCACGGATCCGTATTCGGTGCTGGTTGCGGTGTACGCGCTTTGCGGGTTTTCCAATATTGCTTCTATAGGGATTCAGATTGGGGGGATTGGTGCGCTGGTTCCGGAGCGTCGGTATGAACTGGCGCAGATGGGGTGGTATGCGTTGATTGCCAGTACGCTTGCCTGTTTGAGCACGGCGTGTGTAGTGAGTTTGCTGGCGCCCTGGCTGGTGCCATAGTCTGGCTTATGTGTGTGGGAACTTTTTGTGTTTGGGGTTTGTTATTGGGGAGGCGGGTAGGGATGCCCCGGTAGCTCAGCGGTAGAGCAGTGGACTCTTAATCCACGGGTCCTGGGTTCGAATCCCAGCCGGGGCACGGCTTTCCAAACCCGAAAAAAATTTTGGGGGAGGGGTTGAAAGTTTTCTTCCGAGCCCTTACCTTGTATTGAAAACGAAGGGGACAGAAAACTGACAGGCGGAAGCGCAAAGCGTTGAGAAAAACATGGAGGACATGCGAGCAGGAAAGAAGAATGCGGTGATTGGCTTGGCGATGGGGTTGTTAGGATGGGGGGTGGCTTTTTGGAGCTGGGGGCAAAGCAACGTTGTTCAGGTTTTCTTTGAGGATTTTGACACGACGGCGACGGATTGTCGGGTAGATGCGGTTTTTCCGGGATGGACCATTGGCGATGGGGGATCATGTACGACGCCTCCGGGCAATTGCAACTTTAATATGTACAGGGCGACGTGGACAGTTCGCAATGCGAGTGTGCCGGGATGGTGCCCTAGCACGCCGTTAGCGGGGCAGGTCGCCGAGTTGTATTACAATTCTTTCTGTTTTCATCAGGATACACTGGTTACGCCTGTCATTAACCTGTCTGCTTATGGGGGAGCAAGGTTATCCTTTACGCATGTTTTTGATTTGTGGAGTACCAACTATGGTTATGTGGAGGTATTTGATGGGACGCAGTGGGTGCGCATAGATAGTTTTGGTGCTGCGGCGGGGAGTGGAGATGAATGTGGTCGCAAGGAATACGAGGTGTCGCAATGGGCAGGGGGGAATGCGAACTTTCAGGTTCGGTTTGTCTATTATGATAATAATGACTGGTACTGGCGGATTGACTCTGTTCGGATTTTGGCGTTTCCCTGTGGGATGCCTGGCAATTTGATGGTCTACACGACCTGTCCGGATACTTTGAAAGTCGTCTGGGATACGACATATGGTGGTGATTCGGTGTACATTGAGTTTGGTCAGGCGGGCTTTGCCTTTGGTTCGGGTACGCGTGTGCAGTTTGCCAACAATGCTGGGTTATTTGACACGACTCTGCCTACAGGTGTTTATGATGTTTACGTTTGGGGGAAGTGCAATGTGGATTACAGTGACACAGTGAAGTTTACTGTGAAGGTGCTTGCGCTTCCTTATCTGGAATCGTTTGCGCAGGGTTCGGGAGGCTGGACGTTTAGTAATACCAGTGTCGGGTATGTGGATGGGTCGCCAGGATGTGGTGGCACTGACAGTTTCATAACTTTAGAGGGGGTGACAGGTGCGTATGCCGAGTCGCCGCCGATTTGCCTGCCTAACGGTGCGTGCAAAGTTCGTGTGTCGTATATCTTCCGGGATGGCGATCTGGGTTGTGGTGAAGATCCAGAGACAGGTGATCAGGTGGCAGTAGAAGTCTCGTTTGATGGGGGACTGACGTGGACGACCCTGACGACTTATGATGGCGGTACGGAATGGAATGTCTTTACTTACGATGAGCATCTTGTCAGTGTTCCGCCGGGCGCCAGTGATATGCTGATTCGGTTTCGGATTGTGTTTGGGTTTGGCTCAGGTTTTGATACGTGGCATTTTGATTCCGTGAAGGTGGAGTCTGCGGATTCGCTGGATCTGGCAGTGGTGTCTGCGCAGTTTCGTGGCTGTCCGGGCGATTCCATGATCGTGTGCGTGCAGAATCAGAGTTGTAATACGGCATACTTTACGGGAACGGACACGTTGTGGCTGAACGTAGCGGTGTGGGGTACGGGTCTTATGCCGGATACGGTTCAGTATGTGGTGATTGGTGATTCGCTGGAAGGGGATAGTATTATGTGTGTCAATATGGGCGTGGTAGGCGGTGCCGTGGACACTGTTCAGTGGGTTGCGTGGCTGGTTTGGGCGCCTGATACGCGAGCGAGCAATGATATGCTTCAGAGTGGGTTCTTTGCGAAGGCATCGCCATTCCGTGAGGACTTTGGCGCCAATTGGTGGAGTGATGTGGCGACGTTGAATACGGGCTGGTGGGAAGCGCGCGGTCCCTGTTGTAATCCATTGAATGGTGCGCCCGGGAACTGGCTTTGGACAAGTGACAACTGGTACAATACTGGTGGTACGAATTTGGCGGCGAAGATTAACTTGTGGACGCTCGGGAAGCAAGATTGGATCGTTGCGCCTCCGGTCGCGATTTCTGTTGATTCACCTGAGATTATGTTTAAGTTTGATCTGGGAATCTGGTCGTGGGGTGGACAGACTCCGGAGCAACTGGGTACGGATGATTCGCTCGTAGTGGTGTACAGTCAGGATTGCGGGTTGACGTGGAATGTGCTGGCTGTATGGGATTCCAGCAATACGCCCATAGGAGATTCGTTGGTATACAAAACTGCGCTGCCCAATACCAGCGGGTATTTCTGGGTGGCATTTTGGGGTTCGGAAGGAACGATTGATGACCTGGCAGATAATGACGTGATGGTGGACGACATCAACATAGAAGCGTTGAACCGGGATATAGGGGGATTGGCATTGATTCTGTATCCTTCAGATGATACGGTATGTCGTGGTCAGACTGTCCAGGTGAATGTGAACATCATCAACTATGGAGACGTGACGCAGGATTCCATCTATATCCATGCATGGAATACGCTGGGTGATGTCTATCTGGACACGCTGTTTGTGTCGTTGCCTGTGGGGAATACTTTGCCGTTGACGGTATTTTCCTTTACGATGCCGGCTCAGCCGTCGGTGACGGTCTGGGTTGTCGTGCGAGCCTTGCCCTGGGATGGGAACCCCACCAATGACACGCTCACGGTTACGATTTACCGGACACCTCCTCCGCAAACGGTGTTGATTGCGCCGGATACCGTGTATGTGAACACGACGGTGTCGGTAGGGTTATTCCCGATGGGTACGCCCTATACGCAGATTCTGTGGGATTTTGGTCCGAATGCGATTCCACAAAGTGCCAGTGGGATTGGTCCCATCAATGTGCGATGGACGCAAACGGGTTGGCAGCCTTACCGGATCCTGGTCACGTATTGCAACAATGGGGACAGCCTGTGGATTTACGACAGTGTGTTTGTGCGTCGTCTGGTTACGACGGGCGTAGAGGATGTGGCGATGGGTAGCGTGTATATTCTGGATAATGGGCGGGGTCAGCCAGTACTGGTCAGTTCGGAGGCGCCGATGGCACGCATCCGGATGTACGACGTGCGTGGGAAACTTTTGTACGAAGCGAAGCCCGAGTCGCTGCGCTGGCTTGTTCCAGTGGATGTCCTGTCGGCGGGCGTGTACATCTTAGAGGTTCACTTGAGTGATGGGCGCCGGTTGCGCTTCAAAGTGAAGTAAAAGCAAAAAAGCAGGAGGAAGCGGGGTGCGGGGTGCGGGGTGCGCCCCGGGAGGCGTGCTGTATATGCGCGTGCGTGTGCGTGTGCGTGGGTGCGCGCTTCCCGGGGTGTGCGTTTGCCACGTTTGCTGCGCAGTGATTAGGAAGTGATTAGAAGTAGAGGAGTAAGAGGTTGTTGCTGGGCAACGGTCGGGTAGGAAGGGCTATGTTGCTGGTGGGTGGGGATAGGTAAGGTTATGGAGACCTTTGTGGTGTAAGGGGATTGGGTTGTGGAGTAGCAGAGTGGCGGGCATAACTGGCAATTCAGAATGCGTGCAGGTAGGAAGAGGAAGGGGTACTACGCTGTGTGCAGGAGGAGAGGAGGAGGAGGAGGAGGAGGGATGGTTTGCGTTGTAGGCGCTGTGCTCTGTTCATCGCGTGTGTGTCAGTCAGAAAGTTCTGGAGAGGAAGATCTTTTTGCTGATGGGTTGGGGATTGCCTGGTGTGTGGATGCGAAGCCAGTAGATGCCGGTGGGTAAGCCCTCTGGTAAGGGCAGGCGGATGGGCTGGGAATTGTTTCCGGGACCAGAGGGTGTCAAGCCAGTCAGGTTCCACGCTTTGAGGATTGTCCCGGAGGCATCTACGAGCTGAATGTGGGCATTGCTCTGCAGTCCGTGAATCATGAGGAGATGTGCCTGTGGATTGGAGGCAACGCGTATTTCGGCTGTCTGGCTCAGGGCGAGTACGACAACACCTGAGTGCTGGAGGTGTCCTTCCTGTGTACGGACGGTCAGCCGGTAGTAGACTGGCGAGTGGGCAGGTGGTGTTTCGTCAATGTATTCTCCGGTGGGTGTGGCGGGCAGTTCTGGTGAGATGGGCGTGAAGGATTTGCCGTCGGTGGCACGTTCTACCCAGAGGGCATCCAGTTCCAGTGCAGGGGATTCAATGGACCAGGTCAGGCGGATGGTGTGGTTGGGCAGGCGCTGGACATCTAAGCGGATTTCCTCAAGGGCGAGCACGTCTATGTACCAGACTGTGACTTCTACGTGGTCAATCTGAGCGATGCCAATGGAATAGAAGACAGGGGGTGGGGGCAGGGGGTTGGCATGGATGTAACAGCCGGCGTTGCATGTGGCACGGATTTCCACGGCAAAGTTGGGTGAGTTGAGTTCGGCGGGCGTGACGTTGCCTGGGGGTAAGCCCCACAGGTCGGAGGGTCCGCCATAGGTGGAGTAAGTGAAGTAGGAGAGCCAGGTGGTGGGACTGGCGTAGTTGAGGGAAGGGGGTGAGGAAGGGAGGTTGATGCGAACGAGGGCATCGCGCAGGTCTGCGGTTCCGCCGGCGTTGGACAGGGTGACGGCGCGTTTCCGGATTCGCACCTGGATACCCTGGATAATAGCGGTGGCAGGGATGGAGAGTCCG